>JBAQHS010000209.1:0-31103 GCA_049288455.1 Gaiellaceae bacterium
CTTCGAGTCCAGTCGCGCCTGGAGGATTCCGGAGAGGTTCGTGGAACGGACTGCTTTGCGGCCCGGACTCCTTTTGGATCGGGGCGCAATCACACGGGTCGGGCGGCGGCCTCAAGCCCTCTCCCCCGAGGCCCGCCGCCTTGACCCGTTACCGACGAACGCTCTGCCGTCTTCGTGGACTTCGAGAGCGCTGGGGCGTAACGGGACCGGTCAGGAGCGGCGCTCAGCGTTTGTCGAGTCTGTCTGCCGCACCGCGTAGCTGCGTTGCTACAGAGGCTCTGAAGGCGTCATCGGGCGTTCACCGCCGCGGAGGGTCGTTCACCCAGCCGATCAGTCCACCGACGACGATCGCCATCGAACTGATCAACGCAAGCCAAGCGCCCCAGGCCAGCGAGAGCGAATAGGCATCAAGGGGAGTCCCTGGTCGAGCGACCATCCGATAAAGGATGAGCAGCGTTGCCACCATTCCGACAGCGGCGACCTGGCCGCCGCCGGCCTCGAGCGTGCCCCATGCGCCCGTAAGCCAGATCAACGCACCGAGGAATGAGAGCGCGGCGAGTAGCAACAGGATGATGCTGATGTTCTTCAGCACCTGATGTGCGCTCAGCGTGGCGAGCTGTCGGCCCGCGACGCTCGAGAAGCTCGATCCGATTGCGTCCGCCTGCGTCTGCAAGGTCGCGTTTCCATACCGAGCGGCCGCGACCTTCAGCGCCTGCTGCGCGTAGGCGGCTCCGCTCGCGGTGATCCTCACGCCGTACCACGGAAGGAAGATCGACAACGCGAGCAACGCAGCCCCGGTCACCGCAACGATCGGGCCAATCGTGGAGCGTGACTCAGTCATTACAACCCGGAATCGGCGGCTCGGCCACTCCGCTCTTTCGGTGCTCAACGCCGTCAGGGTCACGTGCCAACGCTTGCTCGGCGTATCCCGATTCACCTGCTCCACGATCGCGCCTCGACTCGATCAGATCATCAAGACGCTTGATCGCATCGTCAATCACTTGCCGCAATTCATACGCTTCGCTCACAGCCGTCCCTTCGCCGCAGTAAGGGTGGTCGATCCCGAGTTTTCGAACTCCCCGAAACCCGGCCTCGAAGATTTCGCCGACTACCGGGATGTCCCTGCGCCGTCAACGTCCGCCTTCCCTTGGGGCCGGGCGGCGCTGTGAGCCCATCTGGACGGTCTAGCCCTCAGCTAGCCACGAAAGGGCGGGCCATCTAGGACAAGGCTGATCAGGTGGTGCAGACCCCGGTGCAGGTCTCGGCCTGTTACCGGATGGTCATGCGCGCGAGACAGGTAGGGCAGATCGTGTCCGTGACCGGGGGAGGTGACTCGCGCTGCTCGGGCCGCCACTCCTCGCCTCGCTGCACGCTCCGACACCACGAGCACCTACGGGTCAGCAGCGCCTTTCGCCGCTCGTTCAACGTGTCCGCAGGCACGCGACGATGCTAGTCGGGCTTTCGTTCCGGCTCATCCCCCTGGGCGAGTGAGAGGGGTACAGCTTCATCGCTCCGCGGATGTCCTCAGTGGCGGACGTCGTGCGTCTGGTGGCGAAGATCGTCGATGAAGCTCGCAAGCAACCAGAACGCCGCGACGATCGCCACGCCCACGAGGACGCCGAAGAGAAGATTCAGCATGGACGCCATACCGCGTCTCAGTTCGGCAGCGACGGCGGAATCCTTTAGCGCGATCGAGGATTGCACCGCACACGAATCCAAACGGGGCGGACCGGCGTTAATAGGGATGTGACTTCTGGCCGCTACCGGCTCATCGCGAAGGACGGCCGAGATCTCGGGCCGCTCGTCTCCAGCCGCGCCGACTGGCCGATCGGAGCGATGATCACCGGAGTCGCGGGAGATCTCCGGGTGACGGCGGTTGTCGAGGCCGAGCCGGGGCAGGACTTCCAGGAATATCTCGTCGTCGAGCAGCTGAGCCTGGACTAACGAGCGAGGGGCCGGCGTCGCAGGGTGACCACCGTCATTTCGACCGGACGACGATCCAGCCGCTCGCCCGAAGCTTGCGGGTCAGCGCGACAGCCGGAACCTGGCCGACGGCGTAGCTCGCGCAGAAGTGACCGGTCTTGTAGGTGACGACGCAGACGCGACCACCATGGGACGCCGGGACGAGCGCCTCGTTCTTCCAATGGATCCGAACCGCGTTGGCGGGCAACCGGCGAACATGGCGTGTGACGGTCGTGGTCGGAGGTGTTGCCGTCGTGCCCCCGCCACCGCAGCCGGCGGCGGTGATCGGGCTCACAAGCAGGAGGCATGCTCCCGCGGCGATCGCATGAACCCGGGCCATGCTCCTTCTTAGCGCAGGACGCCGACGAATGAAAGCGAGCGGTCAGTAGTCCGACAACCGCACGCCGAGCCAGATGCCGGCGATACCCCCGACGACACTGAAGACGAGCGAAGCGAGCGAGAAGGTGGACGCGCCCCAGAGCTCGGGGATGAAGCCACCGATGAAGAGGCCGAAGCCGGCAGAGATCCCGATCACCGAGCGTCCCATCGCCGTGAACGCTACGCCGTTTTCGGAGCTACGGGCGTAGGCTGCGACGCGTGCCGCCCGCCGTCGACCCGCGCCGCTTCTGATGGCGGCCGACGCCAAGCGGCGCCTTATCCTCGACGCTGCCGTCCGCGTCTTCGCGCGCCAGGGGTACGAGGCCACGCGCGTCGGCGACATCGCCGCCGAGGCCGGCGTCGCCTACGGGCTCGTCTACCACTATTTCGGGTCGAAGGACGCGGTCCTCGAGGCGGTGTTCCACGAGCAGTGGGGCCGGCTCCTCGCTGCCGTCGCACTCGCCGAGGAAACGGGGGAGACCGCGCCCGAGCAGCTCGCGCTCGTCGTGAAGATCGTGCTGCGCACCTGGCGGGACGATCCGAATCTCGTGCGCCTGCTCGTTCGTGAGATCACGCGGAGCCCACACATCACCGACGAGCTCGACGAGATCAGCGAGGCCTTCAGAAGCCTGCAGCGCATGATCGAGCGCGGGCAGGCCGAAGGGACGTTCCGGGCCGAACTCGACCCTCAGATCGCCGCCTGGATGCTCTACGGCGGCCTCGAAGAGGTCTTGACGGGCTGGGTGCTCGGCCAGCTCCCCGACACGGCGGCGGCGCTCGCCGCCGCGGAGCGGGAGGTAACGGACACGCTCGTCGGAGGGCTCCGAGTCTCCGACTAGACACGAACACGTGTTCGTACTAGGCTCGTTCGGTGCAACTTCGCCTCGACTGCGCCGACCGTCTCGTCGAGCTGGTCGAGGAGCGACGCGGCCCCGTTGCCGTTCAGGACGCTGCACGGCTCGTCCTGAAGCTCGACAGCTCCGTGCCCGTCGGACTCGCGCGCTCGCTGCTCGACGAGGCGGTGCACGACGACGCACGCCTGCGGTGGGCGGGCAACCTCGTCGCGCTCGCTGCGGCGCCCGCCGAGGAGGTGCTCCTCGAGCACGCGACCTTCGTCGTCTTCGACCTGGAGACGACCGGCCTGCGCCCGGGAACGGCGAGGCCGTGCGAGATCGGCGCGGTTCGTGTGCGTGGGCTCGAGCTCGAGGAGCGTTTCCAGACGCTCACCAATCCCGGAGCGCGCCTGCAGCCCGCCGTCGCGGCGCTCACCGGGTTGCGCGACGAAGAGCTTCGGCGCGCACCGCCCGTCGCTGCAGGCGTCCGCCGCTTCCTCGCCTTCGCAGACGACGCTGTCCTCGTGGCGCACAACGCGCGCTTCGACATGGCGTTCCTCGACAACGAGACGATGCGCCTGACCGGGCGCCGGGTCGCCGCGACCGTCGTCGACACGGTCGGCCTCGCTCGTCGCCTGTTGGGCCGTCAGCCGGCGAATCTCGCTGCCCTGTCGCACCGGTTCGTCACGGACGCACGCCCGTGTCATCGCGCTCTTCCCGACGCTGAGGCGACGGCTGAGATCCTGCTGTGTCTGATCGGGATGGCGCAGGAACGTGGGGCTCGCACAGTCGGAGACCTCGTCGAGCTTGCGGCGACTCGGCCCCGGCGCATCCATCGCAAGCGCAACCTTGCTTTTGGTGCGCCTCAGGTTCCCGGTGTGTACCTCTTCCGCGATGTGCACGACCAGGTGCTCTACGTCGGCAAGGCGCGCGACCTGCGGGCACGGCTTCGCTCATACTTTCGCTCCGACCGTCAGCGGCCGGCCGTCGAAAGCGCGCTTGGCGCGCTCGAGCGGATCGAGTGGCGGCGCACCGGCTCGGAGCTCGAGGCCGCATTGGAGGAACTGCGGCTGATTCGCGAGTTGCGGCCGCCGGCGAACGCCCGCTCAGCCCGTCCCGATCGCTACCTGTATCTGCGCCGCCGCGGCGCCGGCGTCGTGTGCTCGTCGCAGCCCACCGAGCTCGGGCCACTCCGCAGCCGCAAACGCGCGCAACTGGCAGCGCGTGCCCTCGAGGGAGTCGAGTGGGAGACACCCGCCGACGCGCTGCCGAAGCTCCGCGCGAAGCTGACGCGCCTTGCACGTGAGCTGCGCTTCGAAGACGCCGCACGCTTGCGCGACCGCATCGAGGCGCTCGAGGGCGTCGTCGGGGAGCTCGAGCGGCTACGCCGGCTTCGTGCCCTGCAGGTCTGTCTTGTCGCCCCCGCCGAGGAGGAGGGACGGCGACGCGCGTTCTACGTGGCGAAAGGGCGCGTCGTGTGCTCCCGGCCGTTCCACGGCGCTGAAGGACTCGAGTGGCGGGCCGGGCTCGCCGCTGCGGCCCGTGCCGAGCCGTCCCTCGCGCCCGAGGCTGCCGACGATCTCCACGTGATCGCCGCGTTCCTCCGCCGGCCGCCGCCCGAGCTCGAGGTGATCCCGCTTCTACACTTCAGTCGTGGAGCTGCTGCGTGAGCGCGCGCTCGGCGACGGTTGGCGAAAGCTCGTCGTCGATGGGATCACCGCGACACCGGTGTCCGTTCGGCGTGGACCGGCCGTGAAGCTCGTGGATGGGCCGCGAACCGAGACGGTTCCGCGCGACGCCTGGCCGAGCCGGCTCGACGAGTTGCTCGAGCCGGCGCGCAACGTGCATCTGCTCGCAGCCGACGGCGACGTCCACGCGCGGCGGTCGAAGAAGGGGAAATGGCTCGTCTCGCGCGGCAGGCCTTCGTCACAGGCGGTGGTGAGCGCCGAGCACGACCGCACGCGGCTCCATGCGCTCGCGGCCGACCATCCACTGTTCAAGGCAACGAGGATCGGCCGCGACAAGGAGCGGCAGGTGCAGCACTACGTCGAGCTGCTGCGCACGCTGCCGATCTGGGGACGCGAGCGAATTCGTGTCGTCGACGCCGGCTGCGGCAAGGCGTACATGAGCCTCGCGCTCGTCGCGTATGGGCGTGAGGTCGGCACGAGGGTCGAGCTCGTCGGGCTCGACACGAACCCGGGCGTGATCGAAACCGTTCGATCGATCGCCGCCGACCTCGGCTATGACGAGGCGCGGTTCGAGGCGACCGCGATCGCGGCGTACGAGAGTGACGAGCCCATCGACCTGCTCGTGAGCCTGCACGCCTGCGACACCGCGACGGACGAGGCGATCGCCGCCGGCGTCCGGTTGAACGCCGAGGCGATCGTCGTGGCGCCGTGCTGCCATCACGAGCTTGCCGCGCAGATCGCACGCCGCGACAAGGACGCGCTTCTGCGCCACGGGCTGCTCCTTGGACGGCAGGCAGACCTCGTCACCGACGCGCTGCGTGCAGCGGCGCTCGAGATGCTCGGCTATCGCGTCGACGTGATCGAGTTCATCTCGGCGGAGCACACGGCGAAGAACGTGATGCTGCGTGCGCAGCGCACGAGATCGAAGGCGCGCGCCGCGCGGGCGAGCGCCGAATACGTCAAGCTCCGCCGGGCCTGGGGCGTCGATCCCGCGATCGGCCGAATGCTCGATCTACCCGTAACCATCCCGGCCTGACGTTCGTTTTCTCTGAAATGGAAAGGGGGAAATGAACACAATGGGGATTCTCTGGATCGTCCTGATCGTCGTGCTCGTCCTCGCACTGCTCGGGTTCTTCTCGCGCAGCGTCTGGTAGCCGGCCTAGGAGGGATTCCTAGGACCAGGTCGTTCGTTGCATGGGCCGTCCCGCCCAGGCGGGGCGGCCCATCGTGCGCTACAACGCCCTCGTGGGAGACATGCGCCGGCAACTGGGCGCCGCGGACGGCGCGCCCGCTTTGCCCCGCCTCGGTGGGATGGCCCGTCCGAACGGCGTCGTGATCGTCAGTGAGCGGTACTGGGCGTTCGCCGGTGTCGACGGGTCGCTGCGCGAAGGGCTCATGCCGAGTCCGCCCGAGTTTCTCAACCGGCTTCCGTTCGCCCGCGGACTGACGCGCCTGGCGGCCTCGCTGTCGCCCGTCTTTCGCCGCGAGGGCGTCGCGCCACGACGTGAGCGGTTGCTGATCGCAGCCGCGGTGCTGTCGCCGATCGGCCTTGCGCTCGTCTCAGGCCCCTGGTCGACGATCGCAGGCGTCGTCCTCTCGCTCGCCCTGCTGTTCACGATTCTGCGCGGACGCGCGCTGCATCTGCACGGGGCGGAGCACCGGGCGATCGCCGCCGCGGAGGAGCATCGCCTGGCCGCGGCCTGGGACGGGAGTGCCAAGCCGACGCGTTTTTCGGCGCGCTGCGGCACCAACTTCGCCGCGCTCGCCCTGCCGGTGACATTTCTCGCCGACCATGCGCTGCCGTTCGCGCCCGCGTTCTGGACACCCGTCGTCGTGCTCGTCTTCTCGCTCGCGCTGACGATGGAGCTCTGGCGCCTCGTCCAGCGGTCCCCGCGGGGCTTCTGGCACGCTTTCCTGCTGCCCGGGCTCGCCTTGCAGCGGCTGACGACCCGCGAGCCACGGCTCGACGAGACCCAGGTTGCGTTGCGCGCCGTCGCAGCGGTGCTCGCGCGCGAGCTATCCTGAGCGCGATGCACGAAATCGGGACGATGCGGGTCAAGAGCGGCCTCGCCGAGATGCTGAAGGGCGGCGTGATCATGGACGTCGTCGATGCGGAGCAGGCGAAGATCGCCGAAGAGGCCGGTGCCTGCGCGGTGATGGCGCTCGAGCGCGTCCCGGCCGACATCCGCCGCGACGGCGGTGTCGCGCGAATGTCCGACCCCGACATGATCCGCAGCATCCAGGAGGCAGTCACGATCCCCGTGATGGCCAAGTGCCGCATCGGCCACTTCGCCGAGGCGCAGATCCTGCAGTCGCTCGAGATCGACTACATCGACGAGTCCGAGGTCCTGACGCCTGCCGACCTCGAGCATCACGTCGACAAGTGGGAGTTCACGATCCCCTTCGTCTGCGGTTGCACGAACCTTGGCGAGGCACTTCGCCGGATCGCGGAGGGCGCAGCAATGATCCGCACGAAAGGCGAGGCGGGCACCGGGGACATCGTCAACGCGGTCACGCACATGCGCTCCGTGTTCGGAGGCATCCGCCGGCTGCAATCGCTGCGCAGCGAGGAGCTGTACGCGGAGGCGAAGAACCTGCAAGCGCCCTACGAGCTCGTGAAATGGGTTGCCGAGAACGGGCGTCTGCCCGTCGTGACGTTCACCGCGGGCGGTATCGCCACCCCGGCCGACGCGTCCCTCTGCATGCAGCTCGGTGCAGACGGAGTCTTCGTCGGCTCCGGCATCTTCAAGTCCGGCAATCCGTCGCAGCGCGCACGCGCGATCGTCGAAGCGACGACGCACTACCTCGACGCCGACGTTCTCGCGCGGGTCTCGTCGGGCCTCGGCGAGGCGATGGTCGGCATCTCGACGCAGTCGCTCGATCCGAGCCAGCTGCTCGAGACGCGCGGCTGGTAGCTACCCGACGCGGTAGGCGCCGAGGTAGACGAGTACCTGGGCGTTCTGCGGGGCGTGGCCGCCGCCGAGAGGTGACTGCTGCACGATCTTCCCGGCCTGCGTCTTCGAGGTGACCGGGAACTTCACGTAGATCAGGCGCAGGTGCGCGCCGTTGATCGTGGTGACCGCATCACTCAGTGTCTTGCCGATCACGTCGGGCACCTGCTCATCCGTCGCTGCGTTCGGGCCCTTCGAGATGTTGATCTGAACGTGGGAGTGGTACGGAACGGTCGCGCCGGCCGGCTTCGCCTGCTGCTCGACCGTCCCCAGCGGGTCCTGACTCGGAACGAAGGCGAGACTCGCAAGGATTCCGGCCTTGTTCAGCGTCTGGGCTGCCGCGGCCTCGCTCTGGCCTGAGAGATCTGGCATCGTCGCGGTCGCCGGCGGCGGTGGCGCCGCGGCGGTGGTCGTCGGCCCGACGGTCGTCGTGGGTGTTGTCGTCGTCGCGCCCGTCGTCGTGGCGGCGGTCGAGGTCGGAGTCGACGTGGTCGTGCTCGTCGGCGCCTTCGCGACGACGAGGGTCACGACGGAGCCCTTTGCCACCTCCACGGCTTGCTGAGGCGCCTGGGAGAGGACGATGCCGGGATTCGTGCGCTGCGTCCGGAACACTTCCTTCGGCTGCAGCCCGACCTGGCCAAGCTTGACGAGCGCATCCGCCTCCTTCATCCCGACGAAATGCGGCACCGCGACCTTTGCTGTGACGGCGGTCGTCGTCCGGGCGGCGGTCGTGACCGTCGTGGTCGGGTGATCCTTGTGGCGGTGAGTCAGCAGATAGGCGAGCGCGATCCCGACGGCAACGAGGGCGACCGCTCCGAGAGCGAGCAGCATGCCGGCGCCGATGCGCCGATCGGGCGGCGGACCCACCGGCGGCGGGCCGGTGACCGTCTCCCGCTGAGAGATGACGGTGGGGTCGTCAGCGGTCGGCCAGGTGTCGTCGGGCGGAGGAGGTGGCTGGGTCACGGGGGCGTTCTGTCCAACCTTTGTCTTCCTCAATCATCTGTCGTTCTCTCTGCATCGCGGGCCGCCCAGCGCTCGCCGGCTGCGCGGCCCTCGGCGGTCTGGAGGAAGTGCTCGAGCGGAACGTGCAGCAGCGCCACTCGCGCCTCGGCGAGCACGACGTCACCGTCAGTGATCGAGCCGGTCGTGTGGATGCGCCGGCCGCGCGCGTCGTCAAGCCGGGCACGGAGCAGCAACTCGGTGTTGATCGGCACCGGCTTGCGGAAGCGCACGAACATCCGGGCCGTCACTGCCGGGAACGCGTACCAGGTTGCGAGCAGGCCGCACGCCTCGTCGAGCGCGGCCGAGACGAGGCCGCCGTGGGCGATGCCAGGCCCGCCCTGATGCCGCTCGTCGAAGGCGAAGTAGGTCTCGTAGAGCTCGAGCCCCTCGGCGGCGGGCTGGGGCAGGTGGAGCCCGTTCGGATTGTCGCCGCAGCCCCAGCACGCAGGGTCGTGGTGCGGCGGGATTCGCGTCACGCCGCGCCGGTGGCCCAGAGGTTCTCGAACGTGCCCATCCGCAGCTCCTGCAGGTAGTAGAACCGCGCCTCGTCGCTGCGCCGCAGATACTCGTCGGCGTGCTCGGCGAGGAAGGCGGTGTAGGCCTCAGGGGATTCCCACCGGTCGATCACGATGTAGCGGTCGGGCTCCTCGATGTCGCGCAGAAGCTCGGTGCCGATGTAGCCCGCCCCCTGGCGGAAGAACTGTGCCCATTCGCCGTCGGAGCCGTACGCCGCCTCGAAGTCAGCCGCGTCGCGCGCGTCGTAGCGAAAGACGAGGGCGATCACCGCAAGCCGCCGCGCTCGTGGTGGGCCTGGAAGAAGTTCTCGCTGCCGGCGGTCGCCATCGCGGCCGAGGCGCTGATCTCGAGGCACAACGCGGCCGCCGCGACGATCTGTGCGAAGCGGTAGACGCGACCCTCGCCCGCGCAACCGATCGACGCCAGCCAGTCGCGCGCCGAAGGCAGCGTCGTGCCCCCGCCGACGGTGCCGACCTCGAGCCCGCCGAACCGGATCGAGGCGTGGAGGCCGCCCTCGACGCGCCTGGCGGTACCGTGGGCCATCGAGCTCGTCCCGACCATCCCGAGATCCTGGCCGGTGGCCGCGAAGATCGCGGCGACCGCGGTTGCGGGCGTGAACGCAACCGACTGCATGCCGCTTGCGACCGCACCGTGTGTGCCCGCCCACGACAGTGCGTCGAGGTCCTCCGCCGTCGTGCGCAGGACACGGCGGATCTGCTCGTCGGAGAGGAACGCCTCGGCGAGCACGGTCTTGCCGTGGCCCGACTGGAAGAACTCCGCCGACGGCTTCTTGTCGCCGCCCATGTTCGCCTCGAGGATCGCCCGGCCCGGCTTCACCGGCGCGCGCTGCATCACGTAGGCCATGTTCAACGCGTAGGAGTTGCGGGTCATCATGTTCGGCCCGACGGCATCTCCCGTCGTCCAACGCCAGAGCACGTGGCACATCGGGCCGACGACATGCGTCTTGACGTCGCGGAGCTTTGCGCGCCGGGAGAGCGACGGATCCTCGGAGGATGCGAGCCACGCCTGCATCGCCGGCAGCTCAGCGTCGACCCAGCGCGCCAGGGCGATTGCCTCGGCTGCGTCGTTGCACACAAAGCAGGAGGCACGCGTGATCCGGTCGTGCAGGACATAGGTGCGAATTGCGCCGGCCGCGAGCGCTCCGCGCGTCATCGAGGCGGTCAGGCTGCCCTCCGTGTGCGCGAGCGGCACGCACACGGTCTCGGTCGCGCGCCCGGTCTCGACGACGGCCCCGTCATCGGACAGGTCGTAGGCACCGAGCTCGATCTCGACGGGCGCTGCCGACACCGGGATGACCGCCACCCCGACGAGCGACTCCGCGGCCTTGGCAAACGGCTCGAGGTCGACGGAGGTGACGACGCCGTCGGCGATCCCCATCGCTCGGCGGCGGGCCTCGATCGACTCCGCATCGTTCTTTCGTGGCCAGCGCATGCCGAGACTTTAGGCTCTCGGCATGTCTGCGACACCGATGAGGGGCAAGCCACTTGCCGAGCGCATCCGCGCCGAGGTGGCCGAGGAGGTGAAGGCGATCGGCCGGATCGGGCTCGTGACCGTGCTCGTCGGCGACGATCCCGCCTCCGATGTCTACATCCGCCTGAAGCACAAGGCTGCAACCGAGGCGGGCTTCGATGCAACCGACCTGCGCCTGCCCGCCGAGACGACCGAGGAGGCCCTGCTCGCAAAGCTCGCCGAGCTCAACACGTCCGACGACGTCGATGCGATCCTCGTCCAGTTACCGCTGCCCGACCACATCGACGAGGCGCGGATCATCCGCGCGGTGGCGCCGGCCAAGGACGTCGACGGCTTCCATCCCCTGAACGCCGGTGAGCTGTACCTCGGCCGGCCGGCGATCGTCTCGGCGACGCCGCGTGGAGTGATGGCACTCCTCGCAGAGCATCGCGTCGAGTTGGACGGCGCCCGCGTCGTCGTGATCGGCCGCAGCGCGATTGTCGGCAAGCCTGTGTCGATGCTCCTCCAGCAGGCGAATGCGACCGTGACGGTCTGCCACTCGCACACCGCCGACCTCGCCCGGCACACCCTCGACGCGGACGTGCTCGTGGCCGCGGTCGGCGTCCCGGCGCTCGTCACGGCCGACATGGTGAAGCAAGGTTCCGTCGTGGTCGACGTCGGCATGAACCGCACCGAGACGGGGCTCGTCGGCGATGTCGACCCCGACGCGGCGGAGGTGGCGGCGTTCATGACGCCGGTCCCGGGCGGCGTGGGGCCGATGACGATCGCCTGCCTGCTCGAGAACGCCGTCCAGTGCGCCCGCTATCGCCGTGGGGAGCTTGCCTATCCGGGTTGATTCAGTGGTATCTTTTCGCGCGCTCCGCCCGATCGGCAGGGCTTGTAGTTATTTCTCAAAGCAAGGAGTAAGCAGCTTTGGCTGAAGGCACAGTCAAGTGGTTTTCGAACGAGAAGGGCTACGGCTTCATCGAGCGTGGCAATGGGGAGGCAGACGTCTTCGTCCACTTCTCCGCCATCGGCGGTGAGGGCTACAAGTCGCTGACCGAGGGCCAGCGCGTCTCCTTCGAGGTCGTGCAGGGCGACAAGGGCCTGCAAGCTTCGAACGTCGAAGCGCTCTAGCTCACTTTCGGAACCAGTCGTGCGAAGGGCTCCGAGAGGGGCCCTTCGTGTTTCCTACGGAAGGATCGATCGAATGGCAGGGATCTCGAGAGACGAAGTGCTGCACGTCGCGCGGCTCGCGCGGCTCGAGTTGTCGAGCGACGAGGTGGCGCGCTTCCAGGAGCAGCTTTCGGCGATCCTCGAATCCGTCTCGAAGGTCTCGGAGCTCGACCTCTCCGACGTCCCGCCGACCGCGCATCCGCTCGAGATCGCGAACGCGTGGCGTGAGGACGAGCCGCGGCCGTGCCTTACCGTCGAGGAGGCGTTCGCGAACGCCCCTGACCGCGAGGACGATCACTTCCGGGTGCCGCCCGCATGAGCATCGACACATTGCGACTGACCGCCGAGGAGGCGATGGGGCTGCTCGAGCGCAAGGAGGTGAGCGGAGCCGAGCTCTTCGCCGCATATCGCGCCGCGATCGACGCGCGCGACGGCGAGCTGCACGCGTATCTCAACGTGCAGGACGAGCCGATGGAGGACGGCGTGCCGATCGCGCTGAAGGACGTGATCTCGACCAAGGGCGTGCCGACGACCGCAGGCTCGAAGATTCTCGAGAGCTACGTGCCGGTGTTCGACGCGACTGTCACCGAACGCTGCAAGGCCGCCGATCTCTCGTTGCTCGGGAAGACGAACACCGACGAGTTCGCGATGGGCTCGTCGACCGAGAACTCAGCGTTCGGACCGACCCACAACCCGTGGGACCTGACGCGCGTCCCCGGCGGGTCCGGCGGCGGCAGCGCCGCGGCAGTATCGGCCGGGCTCGCGCCGTGGGCGCTCGGCTCGGACACAGGCGGCTCGATCAAGCAGCCGGCTGCGCTCTGCGGCATCGTCGGACTGCGGCCGACGTACGGCACCGTCAGCCGTTACGGCGTCGTTGCGTTCGCCTCGAGCCTCGACCAGGTCGGGCCGACGACGAAGAACGTGCGCGACTGCGCGCTCCTGTACGGGATTATCAGCGGCCGCGACGACAACGACTCGACAACGGTCGACGTTCCGCCCGTGGAGCTGCCGAGCGCGGAGGACCTGACCGGCGTGCGCATCGGGGTCCCACGCGAGCTGAACGACGCAGAGGGCATCGAGCCGGGTGTGCGCGCGGCCGTGCGAGCGGCGATCGATCGCGCGACCGAGCTCGGTGCCGAGGTCGGCGAGTGCTCGCTGCCGCGGTCGGTCGACTACGGGCTTGCCTGCTACTACCTCGTCGCGCCTGCGGAGGCGTCGTCGAACCTCGCCCGCTACGACGGCGTGCGCTACGGCCTCCGCTCTGACGGGGTCGATTTCCGGGAGATGGTGATGAACACGCGCCACGACGGTCTCGGCGACGAGCCGAAGCGCCGGATCATGCTCGGCACGTACGCCCTGTCGTCCGGGTACTACGACGCGTACTACGCGAAGGCGCAGAAGGTGCGCACGGTGATCAAGCGCGAGCACGATTCGGTGTTCGAGCGCTTCGACCTGATCGTCTCGCCGACGAGCCCGACCGTCGCGTTCGAGCTCGGTGCGAAGACCGCCGACCCGCTCGCGATGTATCTCAATGACCTTCTCACGATCCCGTCGTGCATGGCCGGGCTTCCTGGTCTCTCGATCCCATGCGGCCTCTCGGCCGGCTTGCCGGTCGGGTTGCAGCTCGTCGGGCCGCAGTTCGGCGAGAACATGCTGTTCAAGGTCGGCCACGCGCTCGAGCGTGCGCTCGGCTTCGACGGCGTCCCGGAGCGGCTGCGATGAGCTGGCAGCCCGTCATCGGTCTCGAGATTCACGTGGCTCTGAAGACGCGCACGAAGATGTTCTGCCGCTGCGCAAACGGATCGGGTGGCGCGCCGAACACGCAGACGTGCCCCGTTTGCCTTGCCTTCCCGGGTGCGTTGCCGGTCGCGAACCGTCGGGCGATCGAGGAGTGCATCAAGCTCGGCCTCGCGCTCGAGTGCTCGATCGCCGAGCGCGCGGTGTTCCACCGCAAGAACTACTTCTACCCTGACTTGCCGAAGGCGTACCAGATCAGCCAGTACGACGAGCCGCTCTGCTCCGATGGAAAGCTGGCGGTGCCGACGGAGAACGGCGACGTGACGATCGGCATCGTCCGCGCGCACCTCGAGGAGGACGCGGCGAAGAACGTCCACGTTGCCGAGTCGGGGCGTATCCACGGCGCGACCGCGACACTCGTCGACTTCAACCGCGGCGGCACGCCGCTCGTCGAGATCGTGACGACGCCGGACATCCACGACGCCGAGACGGCGAAGCGCTTTCTACAGCTGCTGCGTCAGACGGTCGTCGAGCTCGGATTGTCGGACGCCGAGCTCGAGAAGGGCTCGATGCGCTTCGACGTGAACGTGTCGGTGCGGCCGGAGGGAAGCGACGAGCTGCGCACGCGCACCGAGCTGAAGAACATGAACTCGTTCAACTTTGCTGCGAAGGGGATCGAGCGCGAGATCGCGCGGCAGATCGGGATCTACGAGTCGGGTGGTGAGGTACAGCAGGAGACGTTGCACTTCGTCCCGGGCGACGAGGAGTCGCCGCCGATGCGCTCCAAGGAAGAGGCGCAGGACTATCGCTACTTCCCCGAGCCCGACCTCGTGCCGGTGCATCCGCCGGCGGAGACGGTCGAGCGGCTGCGCACGGAGATCGGCGAGTTGCCGGGCGCGCGGATCCGGCGGATCGCCGACTCGCTTTCGTTCTACGACGCGGACGTGCTCGTCACGGGCGGTCTCGACCGGCTCTGGTCGAGCGTCGTCGCCGCCGGCGCCGACGAGAAGGAGGCGGCGAACGTTCTCGCAAACCAGTTCGTCGCGGCCGGCGTCGACCCCGCTGCCGTTGATCCCGCGGAGCTCGCGAAGCTCGTGGCGGCGCGGTCGGAGATCCCGCGCGCCGTCTTCGACGAGGCGCTCGCGAAGGTGGGGGAGCCGGGCTTCAGCGCCGATCCGTACCTCGCACAGAAGGCGGTGTCCGACGTCTCGGAGCTCGACCCGGTCATCGACGCAGTGCTGGCTGCGAATCCAGGCCAGGTCGAGCAGTACCGTGGCGGCAAGGAAGGCCTGATCGGCTTCTTCGTCGGCGCGGTGATGAAGGAGACGGGCGGCAAGGCCGACCCGCGCGTCGTGAACGACCGCGTGCGCGCGAAGCTCACCGGCTGAAAAAGGCAACAATTCATCCACACCGACCCCCAAGCCGCGGCCCCTGCGGACACGACCCTTGGTCAGACCAAGTTCGGCGAAACAGTGACAATCCATCCACAAACCGTGTCCGCATGCGTAAAGCGCTTCGACCCCTTGGTCAGACCAAGTTCGGCAGAAGCGTGACGCTTCGTCCACAGCTGAAGGAGACGGGCGCTGTTGTGCGCGTCGGGAGATCAGCGGTTCGCGACGGAGAGCATGCCGAGGCACATCTCGTCGGTTGTGCCTTCGCCCCAGATCACGTAGCGCGGCGGCAGTTGCTTCGACCCGATCACCGGCTGGTCGGCGGTCGAGTTGTCGAACGTGCAGCTGACGCGGACGGTGTCGCCCGGCCCGACGCTGACCGGGTGCTCCAGGTAATAGACGTCCTGCCAGTGGAAGACCCACGCCGGGATGTGCAGCAGCGTCTGCTCCTTCGGGGTGCCCGGATCGAGCACGATCGAGATGTCCTGACCGCGCAGATGCATGTGTCCGGCGACGCCGTAGATCGTCTGCTTCGAGCTGAAAGTGCGGTCGCACGATGTGCCGATCGCCCTGCCCGTGCCAACTGCGGTCGGATAATCAGCGAGCGTCTTATTGCAGATCTTCAGTAGCGCGGCCGGGATGAACGCAGCCTGCGCGCCGTACTTCGTCACCTCGTCCTGCACCGCCTGCTGACGGTTGCAGAGCGGGCCGGTGACCCCGTCGGGACAGGGAAGCTCGACGGGAGCTGCGACGAGATGCGTCTCGAGCGGGATCAGGTGCGTCGAGGCGGGCCGCAAACGGAGTTGCGCGCTCGAGCGGTCAGGCCCCGATGCGGCGATCAGGTTGTAGTGGACCTGCATGACGACTTTCGCGCCGCGATGCAACAGCACGCCGGTGCCCTTCGGCAGCGCGTTCGTCGTGTGCCCGGGCACCCAGGCTGCGATCCAGGGCGGCTGGCCGAGCCGGTCGATCGCGCCGGGCGCATTGATGTCGAGTGGCAGGTTCGGGCCGCCGAAGCATGACCAGCCCTGCCCGCCGTTGGCCGCGTTCAGCTGTGAGGCGGCAGTCGCCTGTGCACCGGCGGCCTCGTACAGGATCACGTGGTGCACGATTCCCGTGCGCTGGGGATTGATCAGCGCCGCGGTGACGAACTCGTCCTGCTTCAGCTTGGGATCGAGCAGGAAGCAGTGGTAGTCGTCGATGCCGCCGCCCGCGGCGTGAGGCGCGTACGCCTTCGGCGGCATCAGCGTGATCGTGGTGCCCGGGCCGGTGAGGCCCGCCCCCGCCGAAGGCTCGGAGTGACGGGTGGCCGGGTTGCCGGCGGGCGCGCCGGCCGCGCTCCACCTGGCGAGGGTTGCGAGCTCGCCTGACGTCAGCCGCCTGCGGTCCCGGCCGATGATCGCGGCAGAGTCCGTGCCGGGCATCCAGGGCGGCATCAGGCCGGCTTTCGTCATACGGAGGATCCCGGCGGCGTGAGCCTTCGCGTCCGCAGCCGTCGTCAGTGCGAATGGGGCGATGCCGCCGAGGCGGTGACATGATGCGCACTTCGCATCAAGGATCGGCGCCACATCGCGGTAGTACGTCGGTCCGGCCGTGCTGACCTCAGCGGGAGTCGCCGAGCCCGAGCGCGCGACGAAGGCTGCCAGCGTCACGGCGACGACGGCCGCAAGCAGAGTTGCTTTCAGCACGAGACAAACTGTACGGGGGAAACCGCCCGCCGTATGCTCGGGTAGTGCCCGATGTGAGGCAGAAGCGCGGGCCGGCTCGTTGGGTGCTCGCCGTGATCGCCGTCGCGATCCTCGTCGTCGCGGTCGACATCGGCGCTTTCCTGCTGGCACGTGGCGGCACGATGACGAGCGCCGACGCCGAGGCGATGGCCGGTGGCGCCGTCGCTGTGATCGACCCGGTCGCCGGGCGACTCGTCGAGGAGGTCGCGGTAGGCCATCAGCCGACGATCATTCGAGCCGGCTTCGGGGCAGCCTGGGTGCTGAACAAGGGCGACGGCACGGTCACCAGGATCGATGGCCGTTCGCACAAGGTCGTCGACACCCTGTCGCCCGACGCGGCAGTGAACGCGCTTACGGTCGGAGCCGGCGGCATCTGGCTTGCCGGGCACCCAGCGCGGGACCTGAGCGGCCCGCTCGAGCTGGCGGCTCTCGAGCGCATCAACCCATCCACAGGTGCTGTCGATCGGAGCTTCGAGACGAAGACCGGCACGACCGTGCTCGCCGCGGGCGGTGGCTCACTGTGGTCGACCGGCTTCCTCGGCGGCCACGTGCGCGGCGCCGCCCGCTCGAACGCCGTCTCCGGAGCGATGAGCAAGCTCGAGATCGGGATCTACGGCGATCTCGTCGCCGCGGACGACCTCGCGGCCTACTACGTCGCCACCGTCGGCGATCGGATCGTTCGCGTCTCGACGCGGACGGGGCTGCTGACGAACACGCTGCCGCTCGCGACTGACGCAAGCCTGGCCGCAGGCAACGTCCCGCCGAATCCGACCGATGTCGCCGTCGGCGGCGGTGCGGTGTGGATCAGCGAGACCGACGGGACCGTGCTCCGCGTCGAGCCCCAGCTTGGCGGGATCACCGCTTCGATTCCGGCGTGCCGAAACGCGCTTGCGATTGCGTACGGGGAAGGCGCCGTCTGGGTGGCATGCGCCAACAACACCGTCGTGCGCGTCGACCCGGCGACCGACTCACCGGCCGCTCCGATCGTCGTCGGGCGGCTGCCGCGCGGCATCGCCGCCGGAGCAGGCGCGATCTGGGTGACACTGAACTGATGAAGTTCCTTCGCTGGCGGCGCTGGTGGTCAGCGCGTGGGTTGCCCGAGTTGCGCCTGATGGCGATCGAGCACTGGGACCCGCTGAACTACTACGACGATCCGTCGCATGCCGATGCGTACGACCCGTACCTGGAGCGCGTGGGACGGATGCTTCGGCGCGGCAAGGGCGTCGACGAAATCGCTGTCTACCTCGGCAAGGTGCGTACGCTCGCGTTGCGCCGCGACGAGAATGAAGCGATCGACGAGGAATTCGCCGGCCGCGTCAGCGCGTGGTACACGCTCGAAGCACCGAGCTAGACGCGCACGGCGGCATAGAGCAGCAGCGCCGCGGCTGCGAAGCAGGCCGCAGCGGCTGAGACCGCCGTCTGCGTGAGGGCCGAGGCGATTGCGGCAGCGCCCACCGATGCGACGATCAGTGCGTTCCCGACCGGCCGCCGCCGGACGGTCGCGACGGCGACGACGACCACCGCGACCGCGCCGAGGGAACTGCCGGCGATCGCCACCACGCGGGCAAGCACGTCGAGGTGGTCCTGGGCGCGAGGCACGGATGTCGAGGCGAACCGACCGTGCACGGGCATCGCTGCAGCGACTCCGAGCGCAAGCCCGGTGTAGACGAGACCGAGCGGACCTGCGAAGCGCCTGCGCCAGATCTGCAGTGACCCGATCCCGAGGAGCGGCGCCGAGAGCAGAGCGCCGGCGAGGTAGTAGATACGAAACGACGCGGCATCCCATCCGTGCGCGGCACCCCACGCCATGGCCCCGGAGGCGGTGGCGAACGAGGCGAGGCCGCCCGCCCAGGCGATCCGGCCGCCGCGCAGCAGCAGGCCCGCAAGCCGCAGCGAGAGGAGGGCCGCGCCGAATGAGAGCAGAACGTCCACGGCGATAGTCTGCTCCGCGCGTGGGGAGCTCGCTCGGAGCTGCGCCCGCTGCCGCCGCCGCTAGGCTGAGGTCTTGGAGAAGCGCTACCTGTTCACACCAGGCCCGACGCCGGTGCCGCCGGAGGTGCTGGCTGCGGGGGCCGAGCCGATCGTCCATCACCGCGGCGCCGACTTCCGCGTGATCTACGAGCGCACGCTGGAGCGCCTGCGTGCCGTGCACCGTACGAGCGCCGATGTGCTGCTGTTCGCCGCATCGGGCACCGGCGCGATGGAATCGGCGGTTGCGAACCTGGCGCCGGCGGGCGAGCGTGTCGCCGTCGTCAGCCACGGGTCGTTTGGCGAACGGTGGCTTGCGATCTGCGCGCACCACGGGCTCGAGGTGCAGGCGATCCGCTACGAGTGGGGCGAGACTCCTGATCCTGCGGAGGTCGGCGCCGCCGTCCGCGATTCCGGCGCGCAGCTCGTTCTCTGCCAGCAGTCGGACACCTCGACGGGTGTCGTCTCCGATGTGCGAGCGATCAAGGAAGAGGTCGGTGACGCGCTTCTCGTCGTCGATGCGATCTCGTCGCTCGGCGCGGTGCCGCTCGAGACCGAGGCGTGGGGGATCGACGTCGTTCTGTCCGGGTCGCAGAAGGCGCTGATGTGCCCGCCGGGGCTTGCGACCGCCTCGGTGCCGGAGCACGTTCTCGCACGCGCCACGGCAGGCCGCAGCTTCTACTTCGACTGGCGGGCGACGAAAGCGGCGCAGGACAAGCTGGACGCCGCGTTCACTCCGGCGGTCTCGCTGATTCGCAGCCTCGACGTTGCCCTCGGACTGCTGCTCGACGCCGGCCTCGAGAGCGCGTTCGAGCGCCATATTCGCCTCGGCCGCGCCGCGCGTGCAGGTGTGAAGGCGATGGGCCTCGAGCTCTTCTCGCCTGACGAGGATCGGGCGGCCGTCGTGACTGCCGTCCACTGCCCCGAGGGAATCGACGGCGACGAGCTGCTGCGCCATCTCCGCGAGCGCCACGGCGTGACACTCGCACCGGGTCAAGGCGCGTTGAAGGGCAAGATCTTCCGCATCGGCCACATCGGCTGGTTCGACATCTTCGACATCGCGACCGCCCTCGCCGCGATCGAGCTGTCACTTCTCGAGCTCGGGGCAGGGATCGAGCGGGGCTCGGCCGTCTCGCGCGCGTTCGAAGCCTACGAAGGGCACGTCGCCGCGTGAAGGTTCTGGTCCGCGAGACGATCGCGGATGGCGGCCTCGAGCTGCTGCGCGCGAAATTCGAGGTTGCCGTCGATCTGGACTCGCCGTTGGAGGAGATCCTCGGCGAGTACGACGCACTCGTCGTTCGATCGGCGACGAAAGTGACCGCAGCCGTGATCGCGGCCGGCACACGGCTGAAGGTGATCGGCCGTGCCGGGGTGGGCGTCGACAACGTCGATGTCGACGCCGCAACGCGGCGCGGGATCGTCGTCGCGAATGCGCCCGAGTCGAACATCGTCTCGGCCGCCGAGCACACGATCGGGCTGCTGGTCGCGCTCGCACGCAACATCCCGCAGGCCCATGCCGCCCTCGTCGCCGGCCGCTGGGAGCGCTCGAAGTGGGGCGGGGTCGAGCTCGCCGACAAGGTGCTCGGAGTTCTCGGCTTCGGGCGCATCGGGCGCCAGGTCGCGCGGCGTGCGCTCGGCCTGCAGATGAAGGTGATCGCCTACGACCCGTTCGTCTCGGCCGAGCGGTTCCGCGAGCTCGGCGTCGAGAGCGCGTCGTTCGGCGAGGTTCTCGCACGATCGGATTTTCTGACGCTTCACCTGCCGTTGAACGACGAGACGCGCGGTGCGATCAACACGGCAGCGATCGCGTCGATGCGCGACGGCGTACGGATCGTGAACGCGGCTCGCGGCGAGCTCCTCGACGAGCACGCGCTCATCGCCGCGCTCGAATCGGGCAAAGTCGCCGGCGCCGCGATCGACGTCTTCACGGAGGAGCCCTACAGCGGCCCGTTGCTTGGTGCGCCGAACATCGTCGTCACGCCGCATCTCGCCGCCTCGACCGAAGAGGCGCAGGACCGCGCGGGAGTGATTGTCGCCGAGCAAGTCGTCGCGGCCCTCGAGGGTGGGCTCGTCACGAACGCCGTCAACATTCCGACAGTTGGTGCCGACGACCTGGAGGTGCTCGGGCCGTACGTGCCGTTGTCGGCAAAGCTCGGGCGCTTCGCGATGGAGCTTGCAGGCGGCGACGTCCGCAAGATCCAGATCGAGGTCTTCGGCGAGCTCGCCGAGTACGACACACGCCTGCTCACGGTGGCGGCGCTGAACGGGGCGTTCCAGGGTCACACCGAGCAACCGGTCAACTACGTCAACGCGCCTGTCGTTGCCGCCGACCGTGGCATCGAGGTCGTCGAGGAGAAGCGTCGGTCGTCGCGGGACTTCAAGAACCTCGTCGCGGTGTCGGCCGACGACGTGCGCGTTGCAGGAACGGCGATCGGGACCGACGACCGGCACTGGCTCGTCTCGGCGCTCGGCTTCGCCCTCGAGATGGAGCTCGCGCCACGGATGGTGCTGCTGCGCTACGCCGACGTCCCAGGTGTGATCGGGCGGGTTGGAACGCTCTTCGGCGAGGCCGGCGTGAACATCGCGAACATGGCGGTCTCGCGCAACCGGGAGGGCGAGACGGCGTTGATGGCTGTCTCGACCGATTCGGACGCTCCCGCGGAGCTGCTCGTGCGCCTGCGCGCCGAGGCGGACGACGTCTACGTGATCTAGGCAGAATCGGTGCCCCATGCCGTCGTGGCCTGAGCCGGTCGAACGCGTCTCCGCCGTCCTGCGCGTGGCGGCTGTCGACGGCCGGATCGAGGAGTTCGCCGGTGGGACGCCGACGGCCAAGGATGCCGCAGCTGCGGCCGGCTGTGAGCTGGCGCAGATCGTCAAGTCGCTCGTCTTCGTGTGCGACGGCGCCTATGTGCTCGCGCTCGTGCCCGGCGACCGCCGCGCCGACGAGCGGGCGATCGCAACTGCCGTCGGCGCAACTGAGATTCGCATCGCCCGTCCGGATGAGGTGCTGCACGCGACGGGCTTCGAGCCCGGGGCCGTCGCGCCGTTCCCGCAGCGCGCTGTCACGCAAACACTGATGGACAAAGACTTCTTCCGGCACGTCGTCGTCTGGGTCGGCGCGGGGTCGCCCGCGCACATGGCTGCGCTGCCGCCGGGGGAGTTGCAACGCCTTGCCCGGGCGAGGGCCGTCGACCTCGTAGCGCACGGGTAAGCTGAGCCTGATCAAGCGCCCGAGCGAAGGAGAGCGGCGGTGCAGGAGACCGAGAAAATCTGGATGAACGGCGAGCTTGTCGACTGGGCCGACGCCAAGGTCCATGTCGGCGTCCACGGGCTGCACTACGGCACGGGTGTCTTCGAGGGCATCCGCTGTTACGACGGCCCCACCGGCCCGGCGGTCTTCCGCCTCGGCGAGCATCTGCAGCGGCTGCACAATTCCGCGCGGCTGCTCTATATGCAGATCCCGTTCTCGGTCGACGAGCTGCGGACGGCTTGCAACGAGCTCGTCGGCGCCAACGGTCTGCCCGAGTGCTACATCCGGCCGATCTCGTTCTACGGCTACGGGGAGCTTGGCGTCGCGACGCGCGGCAATCCCGTCGAGACCGTGATCATGAGCTGGCCGTGGGGCTCGTATCTCGGCGAGGCAAGCTTGAGAGAAGGCATCCGGGCGAAGATCTCGTCGTGGCAGCGGATCCCGCCGAATGTCGTCCCGCACGTCTCGAAGGCGACGGGCGTCTACCTCAACTCGATGCTCGCGGTGACCGAGGCGATGAACGCCGGCTACGACGAGGCCATCCTCCTGACCCCCGAGGGGACCGTGGCCGACGGCTCCGGTGAGAACATCTTCGTCGTTCGTGACGGCGTCCTCTACACCCCGGATCTCGCGACCGGGATCCTGCCGGGCATCACACGGGACACGGTCACCCAGATCGCGCAGGACCTCGGTTACACCGTGCACGAGAAGGCGCTGATCCGGTCCGATCTCTACCTCGCCGACGAGGTGTTCATGTGCGGCACCGCCGCCGAGGTGACGCCGCTTCGCTCGATCGATGATCACGAGATCGGCGTCGGCGAGATCACGCTCGCGATCCAGAAGGCGTATCTGGACACCGTCCGCGGGCAGAGCGAGCGCTGGTCGCACTGGCTCGACCCGGTGCCTCAACTCGCTCGCAGTTGATCGCCACCGACAGGATCAACCTCAGCGCGCCGTGGATCGACGAGCGCGACGAGGAGCTCGTCCTCGAGGTGCTGCGCTCGGGCTGGCTCTCGCTCGGCCCGACCGGGCCGCGATTCGAGGCGCTGCTTGCCGATGCGGTCGGCGCACCTCACTGCGCAGCAGTCTCGTCGGGCACCGCCGGGCTGCATCTCTGCATGCGGCTCGCCGGGGTCGGACCGGGCGACGAGGTGATCACGTCGCCCTACTCGTTCGTCGCGTCGGCGAACTGCGCGATCTACGAAGGGGCGACGCCGGTGTTCGCCGACATCGATCCGCTGACGTTCAACCTCGATCCGGCCGCGGTCGAGGCAGCGATCACACCGAACACGAAGGCGATCGTCGCTGTCGATATCTTCGGCTATCCCTGCGAGCTCGATCCGCTGCTCGCGCTCTGCGAGCGGCACGGCATCGCGATGATCGAGGACGCCTGCGAGGCGCTCGGCGCGCGGTACAAAGGCCGGCCGCTCGGGTCGCACGGTCATCCCGCCGTCTGGGCCTTCTACCCGAACAAGCAGATGACAACGGGAGAGGGGGGCGCCGTCACCACCGCGTCGGCCGAGGAGCACGAGCTGCTCGTCTCGCTGCGGAACCAGGGACGCCTCGAGACGTCGAGCTGGCTCCAGCACGGAAGGCTCGGTTACAACTACCGCCTCGACGATCTCTCGGCCGCGCTCGGGATCGGGCAGCTCGAGAAGCTCGACCGCATCCTTGCGGGTCGCCGCGGCGTGGCAGAGACCTACGGCGAGGTGCTTGGCGATCTCGACCTCGAGCTGCCGCTCGCCGATGACGCCGACCACGTGCGCTCGTGGTTCGTCTACGTCGTGAAGCTGCCTGCGGGCGCCGACCGTGACGAGGTGATGGCCCGGCTCTCGGTCGCGGGGATCGCGACGGCGCCCTACCTGCCTTCGATCCACTTGCAGTCGTACATGCGGGAGCTCTACGGCTTCTCGGAGGGAATGCTTCCGGTCAGCGAGGACTGCAGCGCGCGGACGATGGCGCTTCCCTTCCACGCCCGGCTGGAGCGCGCCGACCAGGAGCGCGTCGCGGACGCGCTGCGTACGGCTCTTTCGTAGAGGCTTGCTCGCCTGAGATAATCCGCCGATGGCGGATCCGAAGATGGTCTTCCTCGGCTACGGCAAGTATGTGCGCGCGGACAAGATCTACGCGCTCGAGCCCCTGCCCGACTACGAGCGCGGCAGCGGCGCGCGGACACTCGTCTGGGTGGAGGGCATGGAAGAGCCGATGGTCGCGTCGCGCACCGAGCGCACGCTCCTCACCGACATGGGGCATGTGCAGTCGCGGCGAATGCGTGCCTCGCAGGACGAGAGTCTCTAGAAGTTTGACGGCCATTCGGCGTCTCGTCGCGGGCGACGCGGCGGAGCTTGCGGCGCTCCGGACCGCCAACCGCGCGTACCTCGAGCAATGGGATCCCGACTGGGACGATCCGGAGCGTCTCTACTCGTTCAGGGGCGTCCGAGCGTGGATCACGGACGGCAACCACCGCTTCGCGATTCTCGACGGTGCTGAGATCGCGGGGATGGTCTCGCTCACCGGGATCATCCGCGGCTCGATGCAGACGTGCATGGTCGGCTACTTCGTCGACGAGCAGAGGGCCGGCCGCGGGCTTGCCACGCGTGCGGTCCGTGATGCGGTGGCGGTCGCGTTCGGTGAGCTCCAGCTGCACCGCGTCGAAGCCGGCACCGCAGTCGCGAACATCGCTTCGCAGAAGGTGCTCGAGCACAACGGGTTCACGCTCGTCGGACGCATGCGCAAGCACCTGCAGATCCAAGGAGTGTGGGTCGACCACCTGCTCTGGGAAACACTCGCGGACGACGACTAGCAGACGCGGGCATGGCGATCGACCCGATGCACGAGCGGAAGAGCTGGTTCGCGCGCATGCGCGTCGACACGCGGCCTTTCCGGCACCGCGACTTCCGGAATCTCTGGCTCGGACAGGCGATCTCGACGGTGGGCGGCGAGATCGGCACCGTCGCCGTCCCGTACCAGGTCTACACGCTCACGCATTCGACGGCGCTCGTCGGGCTGCTCGGCCTCGCCTCGCTCGTGCCGCTGCTTGTCGTGCCGCTGATCGGCGGCGCCCTCGCCGACGCGATCGACCGGCGAACGGTGCTGCTTCGCACCGAGACTGGGATGGCGGTCGTCGCCGGGCTGTTCCTGCTGAACTCGCTGCTGCCGCAACCGCAGGTGTGGGCTCTCTTCGTGCTGCAAGCGGTCGCGGTTGCGATCTTCAGCCTCGGCCGGCCTGCCATGAGCTCGCTCGCCCCGCGGCTCGTTCCCGACGAGGAGATCGCTGCAGCTTCTGCACTCTCGAGCGTCTACAACTCGCTCGCCGCGGTCGGAGGGCCGGCCGTCGGTGGAATCCTAATCGCCGTCGCCGGCGTTCCGTGGACCTACGGCATCGACCTCGTCACCTACGCGGCCTCGTTCTTCGTCATCTGGCTGCTGCCGCGCCTGGCGCCGCTCGGCGACGTCGACCGGCCGAGCCTCTCCTCGATTCTCGACGGCTTCCGCTTCCTCAAGGGCCGTCAGCCTTTGCTCGGGATCTTCGCGGTCGACACGAGTGCGATGGTCTTCGGCATGCCGACCGCGCTCTTCCCCGCGATTGCACTGCACCGCTTCGGTGGCGACGCGTCCACGGTCGGGTATCTGTACGCGGCGCCGTATGCCGGCGCGCTTCTCGGCTCCCTCTTCTCGGGGTGGACGTCACATGTGCGGCGGCAGGGACTCGGCGTCACGATCGCCGCCTGCGCGTGGGGTGCGGCGATCGCTGCCTTCGGCTTCATGACGGCGCTCTGGCCCGCACTCGTCCTGCTCGCCGTCGCCGGTGGAGCGGACTTCTTCAGTGCGGTCCTGCGCAGCACGATGCTCATCCGCGCGACGCCCGCTCATCTACTCGGCCGCCTTCAGGGAATCGAGTTCGCGCAGGTCGCGAGCGCGCCCAGTCTCGGCGACGTCGAAGCGGGCGTGCTCGCGTCGCTCACGTCGTTGCGCTTCTCGGTCGTCTCCGGTGGTGTCCTCTGTGTCGTCGGCTGCATCGTCACGGCACTGTCGCTCCCGAAGTTCCTCGCCTATGACAGCTCTCGACCTGACGCGTAGCCCACACGAGGTCGCGCCCGACCTCATCGGCGCGGTGCTGCTCGTCGACGGTGTCGGCGGGACGATCGTCGAGGTCGAGGCCTACGACTACACCGACCCGGCCGCGCACGGCTACAGGAACCGCCGCACCGAACGGAACGCCTCGATGTTCCTGGCCGGCGGGGTTGCCTACGTCTACCGCTCCTACGGCATCCACTGGTGCCTGAACGTCGTCTGTGAGAAGGAGGGTGTCGCCGGTGCCGTGCTCATCCGGGCGCTCGAGCCGACCGCCGGCCTCGACGAGATGGCGGCGCGGCGAGGGGTCTCGGACATTCGTCTGCTCTGCTCGGGCCCCGGGCGCTTGACGCAGGCGCTCGGAGTCACGCGCGCCCACGACGGGCTCCCTTTCGACCGGCCACCGTTCGAGCTTCGGCCGCGGTCCGCGCCGGTCGAGATCGTCACCGGTCCGCGCATCGGGATCACGAAGGCCGTCGACCTGCCGTGGCGTTACGGCCTCGCCGGTTCGCGCTTCCTCAGCCGCCCGTTCCGTGCGTCCGGGGCTTGACGGTCAGTGTCAGCGAAATGCCGGGAGCGGCGGCCGTCTGAGCGGGCAACGACTGAGCGATCACCTTGCCGCTCGTTCCGCCGACGACTCGGACGTCGAGGTGCAGGTGGGCCACACGCGCCTCCGCCTGCGCAAGAGTCAGCCCGACGACGCGCGGGATGACGCCGTGGCGTGACTTCGCGAGGATCAGCGTGATCTTGTCGTAGGCCGAGGCAGTGCCCTTGCGTGGGAATTGTCCGACGACGTAGCCGACGCGGTCGCCGGTCCGCGCGGGCTTGTAGACGATCGCGGCGGAGAGCGGTTGCCCCGCGAGGCGCGTCTTCGCGGCTGCAAGCGGCTGGCCGACGACGTCCGGGATCTCGACCTCGTTCGGCTTGCACGTTGCGACGCGCGACGGCCCGACTCCGCCGAAGAACTGCATCTGGAAGGAGTTGTGGCACACGCCGTCGTCGCGCTCGAGCGCGCCCCCGCGGTTCACGACGGTCACGGGCGATGCGTAGAGCGAAGGAGCCGGGGGGAACGTCGTGATGGTCTCGTTGCGCCACTTCGGCAGCTCGAGGGCCTTCGTCATGAACGCCTTCCAGATCAGCGCGGGGAACGTCCCGCCCGCAACCGGGTGCCCGTGGAACTCGGTCGTCATCGGGATCAGCTTGTCGGGATAGCCGACCCAGACTGCGGCGACGAGCTGCGGTGTGTAGCCCACGAACCATGCGTCGCCGAAGTTCTCGGTCGTGCCCGTCTTGCCCGCGACCGGGTGGCCCGGAAGGGCGGCCGCCGTACCCGTTCCGTACTGGACGACGCCTTGCAGCAGCGAGTCGATGATCGCCGCGCGCGTGTGGCTCTCCTCGGCGGTGCCGAGTGCCGGAACGCCGACGACCTTGTTCACCTGAGTCTTTCCGTCGACGTTGACCTCCTGCACGACGCGCGCTTCGTTGCCGAAGATCGATCCGTCGATGCGATCACCGCCGTCGGCGAAGCTCTGATACGCCCGTGCCATCTCGAGTGGCGTCGCGGGCTCCGCTCCGAGGCCGATCGCGAAGTAGCCCTGCAGCGGCGTCGTGATGCCGAGCGCTCGCGCAGTGTCGCGCACGTTGCGCGGGCCGACGATCGCCGTCAGCTGCGAGAAGACCGAGTTGTCGGAGTACGCGATCGCTTTGGTCAGGTCGATCGGCCCGAGCGCCTCGCCCTCGTAATTGTTCACCTGCCACAGGCGCCCGTCCGCGTTGATCGTCACGTGCTTCGACGACGTGAGGATGCTGGACGGTGCGATCCCTTCCTTCAATGCCGTTGCGAGCACGAACGGCTTGAACGACGAGCCTGGTTGACGCTCGCCTTGTGTTGCGAGGTTGAACTGGCTCTTGTGGTAGTTCTCGCCGCCGACCATCGCAAGCACGTCGCCGGTCTGCGCATTGAGCACGACGAGCGATGCGGTCGGTCCGGATGAGGTCGGAAGGACCGACGAGATCGCCTCGCGCGCGAGCTCCTGAAGGTTCACGTCGAGCGTCGTCCGTACCTTCAGCCCGCCGCCGAAGGTCTTGCGCGGCCCGTAGTGCTTGACGAGCCGGTCCTTTACATAGTTCGCGAAATAGGGCCCGGCGAGCCCCTGCGTCGAGGGCAAGGAGACCTTCGACGGGTCCGGCATCGGGTAGACCTTGGAATTGACGTACTGGCTGCGGGTGAGGAACCCCTGCGCGTAGAGCTGCTGCAGCACGAGGTTGCGGCGCTGCTTTGCGGCGACAGGATGTGCGACCGGGTCCCACAGGCTCGGGTCCTCGGGAATGCCGGCAAGGAGTGCAGCCTCGGCAGGCTTCATCGTCGCGGCGCCGTGCTGGAAATAGATCTTGGCGGCCTGCTGGACGCCGTAGGCGCCGTTGCCGAAGTAGACCGTGTTCAGGTACGCCGTCAGGATGCGGTCCTTCGTCCATTTCTGCTCGAGCTGCCAGGCGAGCGCAGCCTCGAAGAGCTTGCGGCCGATCGACTTCTTGTTCGTCAGGTAGGCGTTCTTGACGAACTGCTGGGTGATCGTCGAGCCGCCCTGCACGGTGCCGTGGTGCGAGACGTCGGCGTAGAGCGCCCGCGCCATGCCACGCACGTCGACGCCGCGATGCTCGTAGAAGCGCTTGTCCTCGATCGCGACGATCGCGTGTTTCATCCACGGAGAGATCTGGTCGGACGGGACGACGATGCGCGCCTGCGAGCCGCGCAGGATCGACAGGATCGTGTGGCCGTTCGCGGCGTAGACGTAGGTGTTCGCCTGCGTGCGCTTCGTCGTCGGGTCGAGTTGCGGGATCTTGGCAGCGACCGCGGTCAGGAGACCGAAGGTGAAGGACGCCGTTCCCAGCAGTCCGAGGATGGCCAGCAGGGCAAGGAGTCGGAGCTTGCGGATGCGACGGCGTTTCGGCCGGCGGCGATTTCTCCGGAAGAGCGCCAGAACCGGGGTAGTCTAGCCCGCGTCGTGCCCGAGCCCGCCGCTTTCGACCTCACCTCACATGCCGTCGATGTCCTGCCGGACGGTGGCCTCGAGGCCAAGCTGAAGCTTGGGCGGCCCCTCCGCGTCAAGCTCGGCGTCGATCCGACCTCCCCGGACGTGCACCTCGGCTTCGCCTACGTGCTCGAGCGGCTCGCAGACTTCCAACGCGCAGGGCATCAGATCGTCCTGATCGTCGGCGACTACACCGCCCGCATCGGCGATCCGTCCGGCCTCTCGAAAGAGCGGCCGATCCTCGCCGACGATGTCCTCGACGCGAACTCCCGGTATTTCGCCGAGCAGGCGTTCCGCATCCTCGACCCAGATCGGACCGAGGTGCGCCTCAATGGCGAATGGCTCGGGGCGCTCTCCTATGCAGATACCGTGCGTCTCGCTCGGACGATGACGGTGGCGCGCCTGCTCGAGCGGGACGATTTCGCCAAGCGGTTTGCCGGCCACGTCCCGATCTCCCTCTCCGAGCTCCTCTATCCGATCATGCAGGCTTACGACTCGGTCGCAATTGAGGCCGACATCGAAATCGGCGGCACCGACCAGCGCTTCAACCTGCTCGCCGGCCGCGACGTGATGCCGCAGTACGGCCTCGAGCCACAGGTCGTGATCACCTTTCCCCTGCTCGTGGGCACCGACGGGGAGCTGAAGATGTCCAAGTCGCGAGGAAACTACATCGGTATCACCGAGCCGCCCGAGGAGATGTTCGGTAAGACGATGTCGATCCCGGACGGAGCCCTGCCCCAGTGGTGGGAGATGCTCGTCGGCGGCGAGCATCCAGAGGAGCCGATGGCCTGGAAGCTCGAGCTTGCGCGGCGGATTACGGCGCGTTGGCACGGGGCGGAGGGAGCAGAGGCGGGCGAGGAGCACTTCACCCGGGTCGTCCGGCGCCACGAGGCGCCCACCGACGTGCCCGACGTCGCGTTGCCCGCGGGCGATCCTGTGCACCTGCCGGCGCTTCTCGTCGAGGGTTTCGGGGTCGGCTCGACCTCCGAGGCGCGCCGCCTCATCCAGCAGGGGGCGGTCAAGGTCGACGGCGAGCCCGCTTCAGGCCTCGATCTGCCGCGCGCAGGCCTCGCCGGCGCGGTTGTGCAGGTTGGGAAACGACGCTTCGGCCGCCTCACGGGGTAACACTCCCTTTGACAGCGCGGCCCGCGCCGCTATACTTCCTCGGCCGTCCGAAAGGATCGGCAGTTGCAAGGTCCCTGTCACTCGACCAAGGAGCCTCCAGGCCCGACTCGGTTCGCTACGATTCGCATCCTCGGAGGCCTCTGGCGCGAGTCGCAGAGGTCTTTTTTACGCCGTCAGAACACGTGCCGGCACTGGTCTTTGAAAACTCAACAGCGAACGTTCTTCGATGTCGAGAACCTCGATCTCGAGCCGGCTTCGGCCTGCCCGGGTGAGAGGGTTTCAACCTCGTCGTCAACGTCGTAGGCCCAGGACTTGTCCCGGGAATGCGATCGAGACGGCCTTTGAGCAAGTTGCTCGAAGTGAAAGGATTGCCGTCCCGTGTTGTTTTTCAATACGTGGCCGGCAAACAAAACCTTCACGGAGAGTTTGATCCTGGCTCAGGACGAACGCTGGCGGCGCGCTTAACACATGCAAGTCGAGCGAGAACCAGACCTTCGGGTCTGGGGAAAGCGGCGAACGGGTGAGTAACACGTGGGTAACCCACCCTTGGTACCGGGATAGCCCGAGGAAACTCGGATTAATACCGGATGGCCCAACAGCTCTTCGGGGCGGTTGGAAAAGGTAGCTTCGGCCTCCGACCAAGGACGGGCCCGCGGTGGATTAGCTTGTTGGTGAGGTAACGGCTCACCAAGGCTTCGATCCATAGCTGGTCTGAGAGGACGATCAGCCACACTGGGACTGAGACACGGCCCAGACTCCTACGGGAGGCAGCAGTGGGGAATCTTGCGCAATGGGCGAAAGCCTGACGCAGCGACGCCGCGTG
>JBAQHS010000210.1:0-2519 GCA_049288455.1 Gaiellaceae bacterium
CGTGCGCGGCGTCGCGCCGCGGCCGCATCGTCGTCGTCGGCGACTCGGCCGACTGGGGCGCCGCCGTCGAGCACGAGCGGCTGCGCTGGGATGGGCTCGACGTCGAGGAGATGACGCTCGGGACGGCGCTCGTCCGGTTCCGCGAACAGCCCGAGAGCCTCGATGTCGTGGTCACCGAGTCGCATCTGGTCTCCGCGGTGACCGACGCGGCGGCGGCGTTTGCCGGCTCCGGTGCGTCGGTCGCGCATGCCTGGCTGCCCGACGACGGTCCCGGCGTGTTCGCGCCCGGGATGTCCGAGCCGTCGGAGAACGCAGGGTTCGGCGTCGTCGATCCGATGGGCATGCTCCTGACGGCGTCGCTGATGCTCGCGGAAGGGCTGAAGCGTCGCGCCGCGTCGAGGACGCTCGAGCGTGCGGTCGGCCAGGTCGCGCGCGCGACCCGCTCGGTCGCGTACGACACCCGCTCGTTCACCGACGCGGTGATCGACCTGCTGCCGCAGGCCCGCACCGACGTCGAGCATCCCGACGAGGTCTGGCGTTGAGCCCCAAGCCCGGAACGCGGATGCTGGGCTCGGACGCGATCCTGCGGTGCCTCGAGCTCGAAGGCGTCGAGGTGGTCTTCGGCATTCCCGGCGGCGCGATCCTGCCCACGTATGACGCGATCGCGCGCGGGACAACCGTGCGCCACGTGCTCGCTCGTCACGAGCAGGGTGCGGGTCACATGGCCGAGGGCTACGCGCGCGCCTCGGGGAACGTCGGCGTCGCGATCGCGACGTCCGGCCCCGGCGCGACGAACCTCGTGACCGCGATTGCCGACGCCTGGATGGACTCGACACCGCTCGTCTGCATCACCGGGCAGGTGCGCTCAGGGCTGATCGGCACCGATGCCTTTCAGGAGATCGACGCGACGGGGATCACCATGCCGATCGTGAAGCACTCCTGGCTCGTCCAGGATGTCGAGGAGCTCCCGGGCGTCATGAAGGCGGCGTTCCACGTCGCCCAGACCGGACGCAAGGGCCCGGTCCTCGTCGACGTCGCCAAGGACGTTCAAGAAGCAGAATTCGATTTCGTCTATCCCGAGGTCGTCGATCTGCCTGGGTGGAAGCCGCCGCACAAGGTGCACCCCAGGCAGCTGCAGGAGGCTGCGCGGGCAATCGCCGTGGCGCAGCGGCCGATCGTCTACGCGGGCGGCGGCGTCTTGAACGCCGACGCCTGCGACGAGTTGCTCGAGCTCGTGGACTCGGCGCAGCTTCCTGCAGTCGTGACCTTGATGGGCAAGGGCTGCCTGCCGGACTCTCACCGGTTGAACTACGGCGCGCCCGGCATGCACGGCTCCAAGTTCGCCAACTGGGCGCTGAACAAGGCCGATCTCGTGATCGCGGTCGGCGCGCGCTTCGATGACCGCGTCACGGGCAAGGTGTCCGCGTTCGCGCCGGGCGCCAAGGTGATCCACTTCGACATCGACGCCGCGGAGGTCGGCAAGATCCGCCACGCGGAGATCCCGGTCGTCGGCCCGCTGAAGCTCGCGCTCTCGCAGCTGACCAAGGAGGTGGGAGCCGCCGCGGCGCCTCCGGCCGAGCGCTCGGCGTGGCTGCGCCAGCTCGAAGAGTGGCGGGAGCAGTTTCCGTTCCGCTATGAGAAGGGGAATGGTGCGATCAAGCCGCAGACCGTGATCGAGATGTTGCGTGACCTCGCCGCCCAGCGGGAGGAGGACGTGATCTGGACGACGGGTGTCGGCCAGCACCAGATGTGGGCGATGCAATACATCCAATGCGACAAGCCGCGCTCTTTCATCACCTCCGGCGGCCTCGGGACGATGGGCTACGGCATTCCGGCCGCCGTTGGCGCCAAGGCGGCGCGGCCCGATGCCACCGTCGTGTGCATCGACGGTGACGGCTGTTTCCAGATGACATGCCAGGAGCTCGCGACCGCCGCCCTCGAACGGCTGCCGATCATCACGGTGATCATCAACAACGGCTGGCTCGGCATGGTGCGCCAGTGGCAGGAGATGTTCTACGACGAGCGCTTCGCGCAAACCCATCTCACGCACGCCGTCCCGAACTACGCGCAGCTCGCCGAGGCGTACGGTTGTGCCGGCTTCACGGTCGAGACCGAGGACGAGCTGGAGGCGGCGCTCGTGGCGGCGTTCTCGGCCGGCCGCAGCGCGGTCGTGGACGTCCGGTGCGACGCAGAGGAGAAGTGCTTCCCGATGATCCCGGCGGGCGCAGCAGCGATCGACGTGATCGAGGCGCCCGGCGGCGAGGTGATGTCGGTATGACCACGCACACGATTTCCGTCCGTTTGGAGAACAAGCCCGGTGCGCTAGCCCGCGTGTCGCAGCTCTTCTCGCGGCGTGGCTACAACATCCAGAGCCTCGCCGTCGGCCCGACCGAGCGGCCCGACATCTCGCGCCTGACACTGCGGGTCGACTGCAGCGAGCACTCGCTCGAGCAGATCGAGAAGCAGATGCACAAGCTCGTCAACGTCCTGCGCGTCACCGAGCTCCGCCCCGACGAGGC
>JBAQHS010000211.1:0-8544 GCA_049288455.1 Gaiellaceae bacterium
GGCCCGCTGATCGCTGCAAGCGCAGTCGTGAGCATGACGCGCTCCACGTCGACCTCCGCAATCCGGCCGCTCCGCAGTTCCGCGCTTGCGGTGTGCACGATCGCGCGGAGCACTGCGACATGCCACCCGGCCGGCAGATCGCTCCGAAAGACGCCCTGCTTCTGACCGCGTTCGATCAGCGGCACGAGCTGCGAGGTCATCGGGAGGTGGCGGCGGCGGAGCTCCTCGACCGAGAGCCGGCCGGTGTTGATTGCGAGCAGGGAGTGGAACCGACTGAGCTCCCGCCAGGTGGCGCGGAGGACGCGCTCGAGCGCCTCCGTCGGCTCACCCCGCTGCGGGTCCGCTGCGGTCATCGCCTGCGCGACGTCCGTGACGGCACGCTCCATGACTGCATCCAGCAGTGACTCGCGGGTCGGGAAGTGGACGTAGATCGTGGCGCGGACGACACCCGCCTGGCGAGCGATCTCGGCCATGCTCGTATCGGGATCGCTCGCCAGCGCGTCGGGCGCCGCAGCGAGGATCGCTTCCACGCTGCGACCGGCGTCGGCGCGGCGGCGCCTCGATGTCGTGGCGGGTGGCGTCTGCTTTGCCATCTCAGTGGACCGGCAGCGGCGACGGGTTGAGGCGCAACTTCGGCACGAAGTCGCGTGCGTGGGGCAGCACGGCGTATGCGATCACGGCTGCGACAGTAGTGAGCGCTCCGGCGGCCATGAACGCATGCGCGATTCCCGCGGCAGCCTGTGCACCGCCAAGTGCTCCGGTGGCGCCGGCTGCGATCGTGGAGAACACGGCGATGCCGATTGTCCCGCCGATCTCGTGGCCGGTCGAGTTGAGCCCGGAAATCATCCCCGCCTCGTGCTCGGGCCCGCCCGTCAGGATTGCGACCGAGACCGAGACGACTGCAATGCCGAGCCCGAATCCGGCGACGAGCATCCCCGGCAGGACGTTGCGCAGATACGTGCCGTTCTCGCCGACGTGCGCGAGCAGGGCCATTCCGCCGGCTGCGATCAGGAACGCGAATGCGAGCGGCAGCCGCACCCCGTGCTGTCCGACGATGTGCCCTGCCGCGTGAGCGCCGATTCCGGCGGTCAGCGCGAGCGGGATGAACGCGAGACCGGTCATGAGCGGCCCGGTGCCGAGCACGTTCTGAAGGTAGAGCGAGCAGAGAAGGAAGAGGCCGAAGATCGAGCCTGCTGCGACGACCATCAGGAAGAGACCGCCGCCGACGGCGCGATCGGCGAGCCGCTCGACCCGCAGCAGCGGCCGCTCGGTCCGGCGCTCCCAGGCTACGAAACCGACGAGACCCGCGAGTGCGGCGGTCGTGAGCCCGACCGTCTGCGTCGAGCCCCAGCCCGCGTCGGCCGCCTGCGTGATTGCGTAGACCAGTGCACCGATGCTTGCCGTCGCGAGCAGTGCGCCGGGCACGTCCAGCCCCCGCACGCGCGGCTTGGCCCCGTCGCGGGGAATCACCTTCCGTGCGGCGACTGCGAGTGCGAATGCGACGGGGATGTTGACGTAGAAGATCAGCCGCCAGTCGCCGACCTCGGTCAGAACGCCGCCGACGAGCACGCCGATCGCGGCGCCGGCGCCACCAACGGCACCCCACGCGGCGAGTGCCTTTGCACGCTGGTTGCCGTGGAAGACGCTCGTGATGATCGAGAGCGCTGCGGGCGAGAGCATGGCCGCGCCAAGGCCCTGTCCGGCTCGAGCGGCGAAGAGCGTTCCGGCGGTCGCGGCCATCGCGGAGGCGAAGGAGGACACGGTGAACACGCCAAGGCCGGTCAGGAAGAGACGCCGGCGACCAAGGAGGTCGGCCGCCCGGCCGCCGAAGAGGAGCAGGCTGCCGAAGATCAGCGAGTAGCTCGTGATCGTCCAGCTGACCATCGATCCGCTCAGCTTCAGGTCTCGGGCCAGGCTCGGCAGTGCGATGTTCACCGCCGTGATGTCGAGGATCACCATCAGCTGCGCCGTGAGCAGAACCGCGAGAAGCCCAAGGCCCCCACGGGAAGTGCCTGAGTCGTTCTTGTGGTGAAACATCGCCAGTCCTCCCTAAGTCAGACAGTAGTGTCTGACCAAATAAATCAGACAATGGTGTCTGAGTCAAGGGCGAGCTGAAAATTGGCACACAGGACGGCTCGGGCTCGCGTTGCGTCGAGTTCCGGCTGACCGAAAGACGGCACGCAAATCCGATTCGGGTCAGCGCTGCAGGGCTAGCAGCAGTCGTCGCCGGCTTGCTTCGGCGGACAGACCCGATCCGAGTACGAACAGAAGACGCAACAGTCGCCCGGGAGCGGCTTGAGCAGCGTCCCGCACGAGGAGCAGGTGTAGAAGAACTGACAGGCGCTCGTCGGCATCGCCTCGACCACGGCGGCGTGGCATTCGGGGCAGGTAATCGTCGCCTCCGTGATCACCGTGGCAGACATGACCCTCATCCTAGAAGCGGGCTCTCACGTTCCCGAACCGAATCCCATCCTCAGCAAAGACCGAGGCGCCCTCGCGGACGCCTCGAAACCTTGCCCTCGAAACCCTTGCCCTCGAAACCCTTGCCCACGAAACCTTGCCAGAGCTCGTGCTTCTCTCGTTATAGCGGGGGCAGGATTTGAACCTGCGACCTCCGGGTTATGAGCCCGGCGAGCTACCTGACTGCTCCACCCCGCGACGCGGCGTTCAGTGTAGCACCCCGGCGCTCGAAAAGCGTCTCTGAAAGCCAGAAACCGAGCGCCATGACGGCGATTCCGGCGAACGCGTCGAAGACGAAATGATTGCCCGTGACGACGATCGTGAGCACGACCGCGACAGGGTAGAGCGCCCCGATCACCTTCCAGAAAAGCGGCTTCGCAAAGAGGATCAGGCCGATGCCGACACCCGCCGCCCAACCCGCGTGCAACGACGGCACGGCGGCGACCGGATCGGAGAACGACGAGGACGTCGGCGAGCCGATGTCGATGTTCGACAGCTGCCGCAGCGTGTCCTCGAGCCCGATGCCGGCAAGCCGCGGCGGCGCAGTCGGGAACCGCCAGTGGATGAAGAGCGCGATGAAGGTCGCGGTCAGAAAGCCGTTCCGGAACCGGCGAAAGCCGTCACGCGAGGTGTGGTAGAGCCACAAGAAGAAGACGGCGGTGAGCACGAAATGCCCGACGAAGTAGAAGACGTTCATCGCGCGCACGATCTCGGGGACGCGCAGGAACGTCTGTTGCAGCCACTCCTCCCACTCGATGTGCGCGTATTGCTCCCATGAGACGACCTGGCGCGCGTGCGCCTCGGCGACGTCCCAGTTCGGCGTCATCAGGTGCCGCATCAGCTCGTACGACTCGATGGCGACGATCACGACGATCACCTGCGCGAGACCGTAGTGCCGCCTTGCGAGACCCCGGAGCCTTCCCACCGGAGTGATCTTACGACGCGGGGTTACCATGGCGGCATGGCAACCGCCGCGTACGCCGCAGCCGTCTTCGCCGTCATCGCGGTGCTCGGCTCGGCCGTCTTCCTCGCCTTGCGTGCGCTCCGTGCCTGGCGGAGCTTCCGCGGCTTCACGGCCGCCACGGGCCAGGCAGTCGAATCGCTTTTACGGTCGGCGGAGGCAGCTGAGGCGCACGCGACGGCGGCCGGCGCCGGTGCCGAGCACCTCGCCAGCGCAACCGCGCGCCTCCAGACCTCGCTTGCCCGGCTCTCGCTGCTCCAGTCGGCGACCGGTGAGTTCCGCGCCACGCTCGCCCGCTTGCGCGGCGTGGTGCCGACCAAGTGACGCGCGTCGCAGCCGTCGACCTCGGGACGAACTCAACCCGGCTTCTGGTCGCCGACGTCGAGGACGGCCGGGTCGACGCGCTCGTCCGCCGCAGCGTCGTCACCCGGCTCGGCGAGGGCGTCGACGCGCGCCGCCGGTTGCTACCGGTGCCGGTCGCGCGGGTGCGAAACGCACTCACCGATTTCCGGCGCGAACTGGAGGCACTGGGAGCCGAACGAACGCTCGCCGTCGCGACGAGCGCGGTCCGCGACGCCGAGAACGGCGAGGCGTTCCTCGGCGAGGTCGAGTGGTCGTACGGCTTCACCACGCGGCTGCTCTCCGGCGAGGAAGAGGCCGACCTGACGCGGCGCGGGCTCGGCGAGATCGAAGAAGGAACGCTCGTCCTCGACGTCGGCGGCGGCTCGACCGAGCTGATCACCGAAGGTTTCCGAACGAGCCTCGACATCGGGTCGGTCCGGCTCACCGAGCGGTACCTGCACGGAGATCCGCCGACTGCAGACGAGCTCAGCGAGGCGGCCGCCGCAGTCGCCGAGCTCCTCCCTCCATTCGCCGTCGAGCAGGTCACCGGAGTCGCCGGCACCGTCGCACAGCTGGCGGTGCTCGCCGGAACCGACGACCTCCGCCGAGCCACTGTCGAAGGCCTGCTCGACGGGCTTGCTTCTCTGCCGCTCGACGAACGCGAACGCGTCCTGAACCTCGACCCGAAGCGCGCACCCGTGATCGTCGCGGGTGCATTGATCGTCCGCGAGGTGCTGAAGCGCTACTCGCTCGAGCGCATTCACTTCAGCGTTCGCGACCTGCTCGACGGCGCCGCACTCGAAGCAGCCGCGCTGCCCGCGCCGGTCGAAGGCAACGCACCCCCGGGGGCGTATACGTGCTGCTGAGAGTCGCTGCGCTCGCGGTGGTCGCAGTCGTGATCGCCGGCTGCGGCGGCGGAACGAAGGCAGCCGCCCCGACGACGACCGCGAACAGCCTGCCACCGGGTTGCACGGTCGACGAGGTCGACCAGATCATCACCGGCTTCCTCGCGCACCCGCAACTGGCGCCGACGGCGATGTTCCAGGTCTACGCAACGTACGAGTCCGACGGAGGGAAATACGTCACGCGCAAGCGTGCCGCCGCGCTCGCCCACCTGCACGCCCGCCAGGCCGCCGGCGAAAAGCTGCGCCTGATCCAGCTTCGGGTCTCGCCACAGGACGTGAACCATGTCCGGGTGACCTTCGAGGTGACGCGCTTCGCGCCTGACTTCGGCAGGCGGAAGATCCACGGCCGGGTCGCAAATGGCGCCGGCACGATCGACTGCGCCCATCAGCAGGTGGCCGCCTGGATCCTGAAAGGCCCCTAAACAAGCCGGTTTGACAAGTACTTGCGCTCTCAATGTTTACTGCTATGATCCTTGCGGTATCAAGCATCTAGTCCCACAAGAATCGTAGGAGGAACAGCATGACGAGCACGATCCAGCAGACAGAGATCCCCACCGGCACCTGGAAGGCCGACACCGTGCACTCGAGCGTGGCCTTTGAGGTGCCCTACGCCGTCGCGACGTTCAGCGGCGAAGTGCCCGAGTTCGAGGCGCGCCTGAAGGACGGCAAGCTGACGGGCATCGCACAGATCGCGAGCCTGACCGTGAAGGACGAGAACCTGCAGGCCCACCTGCTCTCGCCCGAGTTCTTCGACGCCGAGCGCAACCCGGAGGTTCGCTTCGAGGGCTCCGACATCAAGCGTGACGGCGACCAGGTGACGGTCAACGGCGAGATCACGATCAAGGGCATCACGAAGCCCGTGACGCTCTCGGGCACGATCACCGGCCCCGCGATCGACCACTTCGGCGCGAACCGCGTCGGCTTCAAGCTCGAGACGACGATCGACCGCACCGAGCACGACATCAAGTGGAACATGCCGCTTCCGAACGGCGAGCCGGCGCTCGCCAACGAGGTCACCCTCAAGGCCGACCTCACGCTGGTTTCGCAGGAGGCGTAATGCGCGTCCTCGCGATCAGCGGCTCCCTCCGCTCTGACTCGAACTCGACGGCGCTACTTCGCGCATTGCGCGACGTCGCGCCGGCGGGCGTCGAGGTGGAGATCTGGCCGGGACTCAAGGCGATCCCGCCGTACGACGCGGACGACGACATCGAGCCGGCACCGGCAACGGTTCAGGCGTTCCGCGAGCTGATCCGCGAGGTCGACGCAGTCTTCTTCGCAACACCCGAGTACAACTCATCGATTCCGGGCGCACTCAAGAACGCGCTCGACTGGGCGTCACGGCCACTCGCCACGAACTCGTTCCGCAACAAGCCGGTCGCTGTGATCGGCTCGAGCGCGGGCGCCTTCGGCGGCGTCTGGGCCGCGGCCGAGCTCCGCAAGGTGCTCGGGGCGATGGGCGCACGCGTGACCGAGGCCGAATTGGCTGTGGGGCACGCGCACGAGAAGTTCGGTGACGACGGCCGGATGGCCGACGACGAGGTTCGCGAAGGGCTTCGCGAAGCGCTCGGAACGCTCACGGCGCAGGTCTCCCCCGCGCTTGTGACGGCGTAGGTCCCGAACTCAGTCTTCGGCGTCGGCCGGCGGATCGTCCTCCGCCAGCCGGCGCTGCACGACCGAGCGCGACAGCACGCCGACGAGTTTCCCGTCCTCGAGCACCGGCACCCGCTCATAGTCCTGCTCCTCGAGGAGCGCGAAGGCCTCGTGCAGGCCCATGCCGGAGTCCAGCGTGGCGTTCGGCTCCTCCGCGATCTCGCCGAGCGACGTCGAGTTCGGATCGCGGCCGCCCGCAACAACCTCACGCACAAGTGTCTTACGTGTGACGACGCCGACCAGGCGTCCGTCGTCGCAGACGAGCACGGCGCGCACGGCGTCACGTGCGAGCGCCTCGCCCGCATCGCGCGCCGACGCACGCACGTCGAGTGCCAGCGGCTCGGGCACCATCGCGTCACGGACGCGCTGCTCGGTCACGGGTAGACGCCGCGCGCTTCGAGCGCGCCGGAGACTTCGCGGATCGCGGCAACAAGCGCCGCGTCACGGAGCGAGATACCCCGTTCCTCGGAGACGCTCCACACGCGGTCGAACGCATCCGACAGCTTGTCGGCGAGCCGGCGCCTGATCTCGTCGCGATCCCAGAAGAGCCGGCCGAGGTCCTGCACCCACTCGAAGTACGAGACGGTCACACCGCCGGCGTTCGTGAGGATGTCGGGCAGCACGGGGATGCCACGCTCGGCGAGGATCCGGTCGCCGTCCACGGACGTCGGGCCGTTTGCGCCCTCGACGAGCAGGCGGCACTGCAGGTTCGACGCGTTGGCGCTCGTCACCTGATCCTCGCGGGCGGCGAGCACGAGGATGTCGCACGGAAGCTCGAGCAACTCGGCGTTCGTCACGCGCTCGACACCCGAGGTGTAGCCCTCGAGCGAGCCGTTCTCGGTCACGTAGGCGTGCAAGCTGGGAATGTCCAGGCCACCTTCGGCGTGGACCCCACCCGAGATGTCCGACACCGCGACCACGCGCGCACCGCGATCGTGCAACTCGGTCGCCGCGATCCCGCCGACGTTGCCGAACCCCTGGACGACACACCGCTGTTCGGCGATGTTCCAGCCAAGGCGGCCGCAGGCGCGTTCGACCACCATCACCACTCCCGCACCGGTCGCTTCGTGGCGAAACACGGAACCACCGATCGAGATCGGCTTGCCGGTGACGATCTCCGGCACCGCATACCCCATCTGCATCGAGTACGTGTCCATCATCCACGCCATCGTCTGCTCATTCGTCGCCATGTCGGGTGCGGGGATGTCGAGCTGCGGGCCGATGAACGGGGCAAGCTCGGCCGTGAAGCGGCGCGTCAGCCGCGAGAGCTCGGTCTGCGACATCTCACGCGGGCTGCAGCGAACGCCGCCCTTCGCGCCGCCGTACGGCAAGCGCAGGAGCGCGCACTTCCAGGTCATCCACATCGCGAGCGCAGCGCACTCACCGAGATCGACCGCTTCGTCGTAGCGGATCCCGCCCTTGGTCGGGCCGAGCACCGACGAGTGCTGCACCCGATACGCGGGGAACGAACGGTAGGAGCCGTCGTCCATCCGCACGGGCAGCGTCAGGATCAGTGCGCGCTCCGGGTGACGGAGCCGCGTCGAGACGAAGTCGGGAACGCCCGCAAGCTCGAGCGCGTGTTCGAGCTGCGTGCTCGCCTGTTGATAGAGCGGGGTATCCCACTCCAAACTCGGCGCGAGATGCGCGACCTTGGCCACGGGCGGGAGGGTAGTTGAAAAGTCAGAAGTTCCAGGATCCTCGTAAGCACCGAGGAGCTGAACTAAGTGGGGGCCGAGGCTGCGGCACCTCGGCCCCCACTTTCCCGGCCGTTGACGCGAGTGCGGCGACGCGGCCAGAACTGGCCTCCCGAGAGAACACCGCGGGGAGGACGAAGATCGAGGGGCCGAGGGTACCGAGATCATCAACTTCAGTCCCGGGGTACCGCACCGCGCTTGTCGCCGCCCCGGAGGAGGCCGACCGAGGCCCGCCCTATCATCCGGCTATCCGGTGCCGGGATGCCCGCTCCGGACCCACGATGGACGAACCGAACCCCACCCCGAACCTTCGTCGAGCCTGGCTCGCGGGTTATCGCGTCGCCGATGTCGAAGTGCTTCTCGCCGAGCTTCGCTTCAAGGTGACGCACCTCCGCGACGAGACGCAGCGCCTCACCGAACGGCTCACTGACGTCGAGCGGCACCGTTCGGAGCTCGAGCAGCGCGTCGGGGACGAGAGGACTCAGCCGCCGGCGGCATCGGCGCCGCCCCCCGCGCCCGCTGCGGCTGCGGC
>JBAQHS010000212.1:0-3069 GCA_049288455.1 Gaiellaceae bacterium
GGCGGATGCGTACGTCGCCGCCCTCGAGGTCGCCGCCGGGGGTGACGCGATGAGCAATGCGGTGCTCTGGCGGATCGCCAAAGCCGCCGTCGAGGCCGGGGTCGACGACCCGTCGGCGCTCGCCCGCGCCGCGCTCGACGCGGGGATCGTGACGTGACCCTGTGGAACGTTCGTCGCACTTCCGTGCGCGTGTCTGACACCGGACATGTCCCTGCGCGAAACCGGGACTGTGGAGGATGCGTCTCACTTTATTACACACGGCTGCCGTTGGCTTTTCTCGCTGTGAGCAGGCGCAATGCGGACGCCGTCACACATTCGTGCGCATGGCTGCCGACGGTCTCGAAGACGGTGACGTGTGACCGGTGGAAAGGGTGTCGCACTTCCGTGGCTGTGTCTGACACCGGCCAGGGCCTGAGGGGACAGTGGGGCTGAGCGGCGGCGGCGTGGCGCGCGCTCGGGTCGGTGGCCGCCCTGCGTGGCTTTGGCTCGTCGCGATCGTGGTTGCGTCCTCGGCGGTGCGGATCGCGCTCGCGCACCGGATCGTGACGCCGTGGATCATGGTCGACGAGCTCGTCTACTCGGAGCTCGCAAAATCGCTCGCCGCAAACGGCCAATTCCTCGTCCGCGGCGTCCCGAGCAACGGCTATGGCTTCGTCTACCCGGCGGTGATCGCGCCCGCGTTCGGGCTCTTCGGATCGGTCCCTCGTGCGTACGCGGTCGCGAAGGACATCAACGCCGTCGTCATGTCCCTCGCAGCCGTGCCTGTCTACCTGCTCGCCCGCCGCCTCGTTGCGCCGCTGCCGGCTCTCGTGGCTGCGTTCCTGTCGGTTGCGATCCCGTCGCTTCTCTACACCGGGATGTTGATGACGGAGAACGTCTTCTATCCCTTGTTCCTGACGACGGTGCTTCTGTTCGTCCTCACGCTCGAGCGTCCGTCGCCGTTGCGTCAGGTCGTGCTTCTCGCGCTCTGCGGTCTCGGCTTCGCCACCCGCGCGCAGGCCATCGCGTTTGTCCCTGCTGTGCTCGTCGCTCCGGTGCTGCACGGCTGGATCGAACGGGATCTGAAAGCGCGTCTCCGTCGATACACCACGCTCTACGGCATCGTCGCCGGCGCGGCCGTGCTCGCACTCGTCGCAACCGTCGCGCGTGGCCGCTCGCCCCTCTCATTGCTCGGCGCATACCGAGCGGCCGCCCACAGCGGCTACACGGTCGGGAGCGTTCTTCGTTACCTCCTCTGGCACGCTGCCGAGCTTGACCTGTACGTCGGGATCGTGCCGCTGGCGGCATTCCTCGTTCTCTGCATCGCTCCCCGCAGCGCGAGCCCGGCTGCGCGCGCCTACGTTGCCGCGACCCTGCCCCTCTCGGTCTTCTTCCTCGTCGAAGTCGCTGCGTTTGCATCGACGGAGTCCGGACGGATCGAGGAGCGCAACGACTTCTACCTCGCTCCGCTCATGCTGATCCCCCTCGTCGCGCTCGCGGGTGTTCGCGTCGTGCCGCGCGGCTACCGTTCCGTCGTCGCGGCCGCGCTGGTCGCGGGCGTCCTGCCGGTCGCGGTCCCCTTCGCTCGCTTCGTGAACGCCTCAGCGGTTTCCGACACGTTCGGGCTTTTGCCGTGGTGGTGGTTGCAGGATCAGGGCGTGCACTTCGGCCCGTTGCGGTTCGTGGCGCTCGGCATCGGCCTTGCCGCCGGACTCGCCTTCGTCGTGATCCCGCGCCGGTTCTCGCTCGTCTTTGCGGGCCTCGTCGCGGCGTACTTCGTCTGCGCGTCGCTCGTTGTCGAAAACGGCCGGCACGGTATCCACCAGACCGCCGTCGGCAGCCTCTGGGCCGGCATCCGGGTCGCGCATCCCGACTGGATCGATCGCGCGGTCGGGCGCCAGGCGCAGGTCGCCTTCGTCTGGCACTACACGGGCGAGACAAGGCCGCTCTGGAACAACGAGTTCTTCAATCGAAGCGTCGGCGACGTCTATACGGTCGACGGTCCTGACGCGGCCGACGGCGGCCTCCCCGAGACGCCGGTGCACGAGCGCGGCGACGGGACGCTCGTCACGGCAAAGGGCGTTCCACGTGTCGGGTACGCGGTCTCGTACACGGACATCGCGGGAAAGCCGGTAGCGCGCGATCCGGGGATCGGCCTCGAGCTCTATCGCGTAAACGGCCCGCTGGTCGTCCTCACGCGGGTGACGGGCCTCTTCCCGGATACCTGGTCGGGCCGGCAGGTCACCTACCGGCGACTCAGATGCACCGGCGGTCAGCTGTCGGTTCGCCTCGGCACCGATGAGCACCTCTTCAGCTCCGCCCAGGTCGTGACCGCGACCGTTCGCGGCAAGGTGGTCGGAAGCATTCAGGTGCAGCCCACACAGCAACCGATCTTCGGGGTTGCGCTCGATCCGGACGCGCACGGCACGTGCACCGTCACATTCACCATGAGGCAATTGCGCGTTCCAGCACACGTGCAGCCGGGCAACACGGATACGCGGCGGCTTGGTGCTCACTTCTTTGCGATCGACTACAGCCGATGAGAATCGCATTCGACGTCAGTCCGCTCTCCCACGAGCGGACGGGCGTGAACAACTACATCAGGGGCTCGCTGACCGGCCTCGCGGATGTCGCCGCCGAGCGCGGCCACGAGGTCGTCGCGTTCGCGCCCACGTCCCCGGCAGGCAAGCGGGTGATTCCGGAGGCACTTGCCGGGCTCGACATCGAGCAGCGACTCGTCTCACTCCCCGGCGCGCATGCGTGGAGAACGGCGTGGTCGGTGCTCGGTCATCCCGCAGCCGAGCGCTGGCTCGGGCCGTTCGCCGCGCTTCATTTCACCGACTGGATGTACCCACCGCAGCGGGCGGGCGTGCGCGCGACGACGATCCACGATCTCGTGCCCCTCCATCACCCCGAGTGGACGACGAGGCGAACTCGTGCGATGCACGGTCGCAAGTACCGCAACGCGGCCCGCACCTGCGACGTCGTGTTCGCCAACTCTGACTTCACCGCCGACGACTTCGCCGACACGCTCGGCTTTCCACGAGATCGCATCCTCGTCGCGAGCCCTGGGGTCGGTGCCGACTTCAC
>JBAQHS010000213.1:0-5389 GCA_049288455.1 Gaiellaceae bacterium
TCGATGTCGCGTTCGGGGGCATGTGGTACGCGATCGCCGGCGCGTCTGCGCTCGGGTTCTCGATCGAGCCGCACGAGGCGCGCGACCTCGCACGCGCCGGTGAACTGATTCGCGTCGCCGCGCGCGATCAGCTGCCGTGCGTGCATCCCGAGAACGCCGAGATCGCGGGCGTCTCGATCGTGCAGATCGCCGAGCCGTGGCGCGGTGTGGGGGAGGTGACGCGGAATGCGGTAGTCGTCGCCCCTGGCCGACTCGACCGATCGGCCACGGGTACCGGCCTCTCGGCGCGCATGGCGACGCTGCACGCGCGTGGGTTGATGGGTGTCGGCGATGCGATGACGCATGCCTCGCCGATCGGCTCGACGTTCGACGGCCGCATCGTCGCGGAGACGACCGTCGGTGATCGCCTGGCGATCGTGCCCGCCATTCGCGGTAGCGCCTGGATCACGGGCATCAGCGAGCTCTATCTCGATACCGACGATCCATTCCCTGAGGGCTATCTTCTCTCCGACACCTGGCCCGGCGCGGACACCCAGTAGCCTGAACCCCACAACCTGGTTTGGGGTTCAACCAGGTTTGATGAGTCTCGAGCTGCCGCGGCCTTAGTTCGTCACGGAGCCGGCATTCGCCTCGACCCGAGCGAGCGCCTGAGCGACCGTTGCGCCGTACGTCGCCTCGCCGAGCAGCATCGACGCGAGCTCATGCGCCTCGCGAATCAGCCGCTCGCGGCTCGCAGCGATCTGCCCCGTGGCCACAAAGAGCTCAGCGTGCGTGCGCGATGCCCAATCGGTGAGGCCGCGCGCGCCGGCCGCTCCGCCACCCGCGCGTCGCTCGAGCTCGACAAGCTCGTCGGGAAGCGCGGCAGCCTCGGCTTCAAGCTCGGCAAGCTCGCCTTCCGCGCGATGCAGTTTTGTCTCGGCCACCGCGCTGTGGTCGTGGGCACGGTCGACGGCATGCTGCGCATGAATGCGTGCCTCCTCGTCGCGCGCCCGGGCGAGCACGGTTTCGGCATCGGCAATCTCCTGGCGCCGGTGAGCGAGGTCGGCATCAGCGGCGGCGATCGCCGAGCGGCGTCGCGCTTCCTCGTCGGGGTATGACGCGAAGAAGGCGTCGATCGCCTCCGCGCGTGCCCGGATCACGGCGACTTCATCGTCGCGCCGGCGCAACTCGTCGGCCTCGGCGGTCAGCTCGGCGTCTTGCTCGACCAGTTCCCGCAGCTCGAATAACGCTCGCCCGTCCACGGCCCGCAGTCTTGCAAGCAGCTGCGGTGTGGGTGGCGCTTCTCAGGTCGAGAGGGCCCAGCCGAGCACGAGCCGCGCGAACGCGACGATGCCGGAGAGGCCTAGCGCGATGTACACGAAGACAGGTTGAAACGATAGTGCCGCAGCCATCAGCCCACCTATCGGCGCCGGCTTGCACGCCCTTTAACCGCCAATGCGGCGAACCACGGTGCCTCGCTCGAATTTTCCTTTAACCATGCGGGAAACCTCCGGAAAAGAACGAACGAGGCGTGAGGTGCGCGAGGCGATCTCACCCGAGTTGGCGCTCGTCGATCCCGTTCTTCGATCGGCCGCGATTGCCGAGCTCCCGCAGCCGGAGACCGTCGCATTCCTGCATCTCGCGCCGCCGCCTCGAACCGCGCCTGCAGAGGAACGAGCAGAAGGCTTTGCGGCGGTCCAAGTGGCTCGCCCACACGTTTCACTCCCCGTCGCAGCCGCGGCCTACGCCGTCGCTGCGATCGTCCGCGTGGCGCTCTTCGACGTGTCGGTCGCGCTCGCGCTGGTGATGCTGATCGTCATGCTGAACCTGCTCCGATAGCCAAGCGAACAAGCCCGAAACGCCAGAATCCGCCTTGAAAAGCAGGCGGTGTCGCACTACCTTCGATGGATGCGGCTCTTTGCGCGTCCTACGGCTGTCCTGCTTTCCTAGACGCCATGCTGGTTTGTTCCAACTGTGGTGAGGAGAATCCTGCCAAGTTCCGCATGTGCGGGTTCTGCGGGACGCCGCTCGTCGCGGCCGTACCGGCCCAGGAAACCCGCAAGCTCGTCACGATCCTCTTCTGCGACCTGAAAGGGTCGACGGCGCTCGGCGAGACGCTCGATCCCGAATCGATGCGCGAGGTGATCGCGCGCTACTTCGAGGTGATGAGCGCGGCGATCGTCCGGCACGGCGGGACGGTGGAGAAGTACATCGGCGACGCGGTGATGGCGGTCTTCGGCTTGCCGAAAGTGCACGAGGACGACGCGCTGCGCGCGGTCCGCGCCGCTGAGGCGATGCAGCTCGAGCTGAGAGAGCTGAACGTCGAGCTCGAGAAGGTCTACGGCATCACGCTCGCGAACCGGATTGGCGTCAACACCGGCGGCGTCGTCGCGAGTGACGGGTCGACGAACCAACGGCTTGTCACCGGCGATGCCGTCAACGTCGCCGCGCGGCTCGAGCAGGCGGCGGGTGACACAGAGACGCTGCTCGGCGAGCTCACCTACAAGCTCGTCGCGGACGCGGTCGACGTGGAGCCGGTCGAGCCGCTGACGTTGAAGGGAAAAGCGGAGCCGGTGCCGGCCTATCGGCTCGTCGCGACCCGCGGGGAACCGCGTCCTGCGGCCTTCGCGCGGCAGGCCTTCGTCGGCCGGTCGAGCGAGTTGCAGGAGCTGCTCCAGCTGCTGGACGACACGGTCGCCGACGGAAAGCCATGCTCGGTCCTGATCCTCGGCGAGGCCGGAGTCGGCAAAACGAGGCTCATCGACGAGCTCGTCGACTCGGCGTCGCAGCGCGGCTACGTGCTGCGCGGCCGCTGCCTCTCGTACGGCGAGGGCATTACCTTCTGGCCGATGGTGGAGGCGGTCCGAGCAGGAGCCGGCATCCTCGACACCGATGATTCCGCAACTGCGCTCGGAAAGCTTGAGGCGTTCGCTGGGCATGCCGAGGGTGAGGTCATCGAGCGCATCGGCTCGCTGCTCGGATTCAGCGCCACCACCTTCTCGCTCCCCGACATCTTCTGGGCTTTTCGGCGCCTCCTCGAGATCCTGTCGAGCCGGCGTCCGGTGCTGGTCGTCATCGAGGATCTTCACTGGGCGGAGTCGACGCTCCACGATCTGTTGAAGTCACTCGAGTCGTCCGAGGCCGGCGCCCTCATCGTCAGCGCCGCCCGGACGGAGGTGCTCGAGCGCCGCCCGGAGCTCGCCGAGATGCGCACGGTCAAGCTCGAGCGGCTCGACGCGACCCAGACCAATGAGCTCATCGAGGCCTGGGTCGGTGGGCCAGTCGACCCCGCCGGTCTCGAGCGGATCGTCGAAGCCTCGTCGGGAAACCCGCTCTTTGCCGAGCAGCTCGTCTCGATGCTCCGGGACGAGAAGTTGCTGGTGCTCGAGGGCGACGTGTGGAAGCTCGCTGCGCTGCCCGGCGACTGGATGCCGCCGACGATCCACGCCCTGCTCAGCGCGAGGATCGACCGGCTCGAACGTGAGGATCGAACAGTCCTCGATCCCGCCGCGGTGGTCGGACACATCTTCCCGCTGGCCGCGATCTCGGAGCTCGCCGATGCGATGCCGGCAGAGGATGTCGTCGCGCGCGCCGATCGGCTGATGCAGGCGCAGATCCTCCAGGAGGCCGCCGACCGGGAGGGCGAGGACTTTCGCGCCTTCCACCACATCTTCATCCGCGACTCTGTTTACGAGAGCCTCCTCAAGCGCCAGCGAGCCGCGTTGCACGAGCGGTTCGTCGAGTGGGCCGACCGCGTGAACGGCGATCGCCGAGTCGAGTTCGAGGAGATCCTCGGCTACCACCTCGAGCAGGCGCACCGGTATCTCGCCGAGCTCGCGCCCACCGACGACCATGCACGCAAGCTCGGCACCGATGCGGCACAGCGGCTCGCGTCAGCCGGCCGGCGCGCGTTCGTACGCGGTGACATGCCCGCCGCGGCAAACCTTCTCAACCGCGCCCTCACCCTCCTGCCGCAGGACGCAGATGAGCGCTTCGACCTCGCGCCGGATTGCGGCGAGGCATTGATGCAGATCGGCGACTTCGAGACGGCGAAGACGCTGGTCGCGCAGATCGACGCGGACGCCGTCGCTCTCGGCAGGGCCGCGCGCGCCGGCGGCGCGCGGATCGTTCTGCAGCTGATCAAGCTCCTCGCGGGCGAGGAGGGGTGGAGCGAAGAGGCACGCGCAACCGCCGACGAGGTGATCGCCACGGCCGGCGAGGGAGAAGGCGCGACCCTCGCACGGGCATTTCGACTGCTCGCCTGGGTCGACGGCAAGGCGCTGCGTTACGGAGCCGCGTCGACGGCGCTCGGCCAGGCGGTCGAGCATGCTCGCGCCGCCGGCGACGTGCGGCAGGAGCGACGGGCATCGACCGCCTACGCGCTGATCTCGGCCTACGGCCCGACGCCCGTCGTCGAGGCGCTCGAGCGTTGTGCCGAGGTGTCCGATCGCGTCACCGGTGACCGGCAGGCGGAGGCCGCCGTGCTCTGTGTCGCTGCACATCTCGAGGCGATGCGCGGGGCGTTCGACCTGAGCCGCGCGTTGTGCGTGACGGCACGGCAGATCTTCGAGGAGCTGGGGCTGCGGGTGGAGGCTGCGTCGATGGTGCTCGAGTCGTCCCGCGTCGAGCTTCTGGCCGGGAACCCGGCCGAAGCCGAGCGCGAGCTGCGGCGCGGGTTCATCGTGCTCGAAGAGCTGCGCGAGCGGTACCTGCTGTCCTCGCTCTCGGGCCTGCTCGCGCGGGCGCTGTGGGCGCAAGGGCGACCGGACGAGGCGGAAGATATGGCGGCACTTGCGGAGGAGATCTCCGATGCCGACGACATCGACGCCCAGGTGCACTGGCGCTGCGTGCAGGCGAAGGTTCTCGCCTCACGTGGCGAAGGCGACGAGGCGGAGGCGCTCGTGCGTGCTGCGCTCGACCTGCTCGAACCGACGGACGCGGTCGTGCTTCAGATCGAAGCCCTGACGGACCTCGGCGAGGTGCTGACGATCCTCGGCCGTGACGGTGCCGCTCCGGCGTTCGAACAGGCGCGCCAGCTCGCCGCCGCCAAGGGCAGCGACGTGCTGGTCGCGCGTGTGCTCGAACTGGCCGCCGCGGCGGCGCCGGCCGAGATCGCTTAGCCGAACTGATACGTCCCGTTCGTGAATGCGAGCCCGGTGACCTTGATCTGCTGCTTGGTCTGAGCGACCGTGGAGACGCAGATGCCGACGTTGGTCAGTGGCGCGCTGGCGTCGCTACACGGAAGGACCAGCGTGCCGTTGTGGTAGACGCCGGTGAACTTGTAGCCGTTCGGAATCTGCCGTAGCGTCAGCGTCCAGGTGAATGGCTTCTGGCCGTCCGTCGTCCCGTCGTAGAACGGTCCCGTCTGCGTGAATGACGACGCCTTCGGGATCGTGATCAGCGTTTCGAA
>JBAQHS010000214.1:0-4623 GCA_049288455.1 Gaiellaceae bacterium
GAGCTGCTCGCGCCGTGACGTTCGCAACCAGGTTCCGCTCTTTGAGCCTGGTTCGATGAGTTTTCGCACCGCCGCGCGCTAACTCATCAAACCTGGTTTAAGACCGAACCAGGTTGAAAAAACCGTCAGGGCCGGCGGTAGCGGTACCCGAACCCACGCACCGTCTCGATCGGGGCGGCGGGCTCGGAGGGGTCGGGGACGAGCTTCTTCCGGAGGTAGCCGACGTAGAGCTTCACCTGGTCGCCCGAGACGCCGTACGGATCGCCCCAGACGATCTCGAGCAGTTGATCGCGGCTCAGCACCTGGTTCGGGTTCTGCACGAACGCCGCGAGCAGCTTGAACTCGAGCGGCGTCAATTGGACGTCGCGTCCCAGAACGACGACGCGCCGCTGGCCGTAGTCGACCTGCACGAAGTCATCCGCGTAGGTCTCGACCACCTCGGACTTGCCGCCGCTTCGCCGCAGCAGCGCCTGTACCCGTGCGAGCAGCTCCTGCCGGCCGAACGGCTTTGCGACGTAGTCGTCGGCACCCGCCGAAAGCCCACGGACCTTCTCGAGCTCTTGGGTTCGTGCCGTGAGCATGAGCACCGGCACGTCGGAGAGATCGCGGATGCGTTCGAGGGTCTGATACCCATCGAGCTCGGGCATCGAGACGTCGAGGATGATCAGTGCGGGGGGTGTCGCGAACAGGATGCGGAGCGCTGTCCGGCCATCCTCGGCTTCGTCGACGGTGTACCCGGCGCGCTCGAGCAGCTCACGCAGAAGCAGGCGTATGTCGCCGTCATCGTCGACGACGAGCACGCGAAGTCGGGCGTTCATACGTGGTTCATACCATCCGGCTCGTCGATTCCCTGCGTCGGTCGTCGATTCTGCGGATGTGGCCCGGGTCCTCATCTGCGAACCGCACGCCGATATCAGCGCCCTCCTCGAGTTGGTCGTGCGCCGACTTGGGCACGAGCCGGTTGTCTGCCCCGGCGGAGAGGTCGACCACATTCCGGTCGACGCTGCCGTGATCGAGCCGGGCGAAGAAGCGGGGCTTCGGCTGGCCCGGAGCCTCAGCGCGCAGAACGTGCCGGTGCTCTTCACGAGCATCTATGCGCCCGACAAGGAACTGCTCGCGCTCGCTCCCGCCGCGTATCTCGTGAAGCCCTTTCCGCTCTACGCACTCGAGCGCGCGCTCGACTCCGCGCTCGCGGCGCTGCCCGCGCCGGCTGCCGTCGCGACCGGCTAGCTACCCTGCACGAGTGGGGCGGAAGCAGCTCGTGGTCGTGATCGTTGTGCTCGTCGCCGTCGCCGCTGCGGTGGCCGTCGCGGCGGCATCGCGCGGCGGAGGCACCAAGCCCGCGGCACCCCCCAAAAGACCCGCGCACATGACCGGCGTCGGTGACGACAACGCGAACGTGATGCGACAGCTGCAGCGCGACAAGCTCAAGAAGTCGCACAAATGACCGGCCTCTCTCGTCGTGAGCTCCTGAAGCGCGGTGCGGTCGCGCTCGCAGCCGGGAACATCTACTCGCTCCTCGACGGGCTCTCCGCGGCGCCCGCGCGAGCTGCGACGACCGCGGCGCGCGCGCGTGAGCAGTACCTGCTCGGCGGCCTCCACGTCGTTCAAGAGCTCGGGATCGACGTGATCGTGCCTCCGCTGCACCACCGCGTCATCACCGCGCGCGTTCGCGTGTCCGGCGCGGCCCGCGTCCACTCGGCACAGGCGCGGCTGGAGCATGCTGTCGCCGCGGTCGAGGCGCGCTACCCCTCGACGCCGGCGGGCCTTGGCGTGACCATCGGCTGGGGCCTCCCGTACTTCCGCCGGCTTGTCCCGAAGCTCCAGGACGGTCGCCGGTATCCGTCCTACCTGCCGGTCGATCGCAGCGCCTCGCGGGCCAAACGGAAGCCGGTTGCCGCGGTGCTCGACGCCGCCCCGTTCGCGAGTGATCCGGCGGGCGTCCACCTCGGCGCCGACGACGTCGTCTTTCTCTTGCGCAGTGACACGGTCGGGCACATCGACGACGGCCAGCACTCGATCGTCGACGCGCTCGGCGACCTCTTCACGGTGACGAGCGTCCGCAACGGGTTCGTCGGGGGCGGCTTCGGCGCCGGGCCGGGGCTCGCAAAGCAGATGGCGCTCGCGGCGGGCGTGCCGGGAGCCGATCTGATCGTCGACGGCGTGCAGATGTTCCTCGGGTTCACCTCGACGCAGAAGGCCGCGATGGCACCCGACCGCATTGCAAGCTTCGAGACGCTCCCGGGTCTCACCGATCAGAAGCCGAAGAGCTACTGGGCCGCCGGGGCAGCGATGCACCTCTCGCACCTGAACGAGGATCTCGAGCAGTGGTGGCAGACGGTTCCGTTCACCGACCAGTTGCGTGCGATGACGCGCCCGGGCCTGACGGTTCCCGACAAGACCTACACGATCGCCGAGGACGTCAGCCGAGTCGAGACCTCAGCCGACGTGCACAGCGATCTCAGTCGCTTCGGGGGGGTCGGGCATAGCGCCGCGCTGCAGACGGTCACGCGACTGCACGCCGACACGCGTGACGTCTACGGCGTCGTCCGCCCGCGCGGCTCCGCGCTGATCTCGCGTGCCGATTTCAACACGCTCGACAATCCGTTTACGCAGAGCGCTGTCACCGGCGAGGTCTCGGCCACCCCCGCAGCCGGGCTCCATTTCGTCGCGTTCGCGCCGTCGAGCGACCTCTTCAACCGTGCGCGCCGCGCGATGGACGGGGCGCTGGGGGACGGGTCAAAGCTGCCGCTCGATCCGCGGGCGACGGCGCAAGGCTTCAACTCGTTCGTGCACGCAACGCACCGGCAGAACTTCATTGCGCCGCCGCGCGCGCACCGCTCGTTCCCGCTCGCCGAGCTCGCCTAGCCGCGGGTGAACTTCACCGACCCGCTCCAGGAGAGCGTGTCCTGGCACGAGTCGGCGGTGCGGTAGCCCTCGTAGGGCTTGGTCGGCTGCGAGCAATTGAGCGACGGGACGTACAGATCGCCCGGGCCGGGATGGGTTGTGCCGACCGCGAACGAGATCGACGCGTGCTTCTTCAGTCCCTGCAGCTTCTTCAGCGGCACGACGAGATGGCCGGCGAACTGGTCGTTGCGGACATTGAGCGGGCACTGCGCGGAAACCGGCAGGGAGACCGGCGGTGCCGCGAACGCGAGCACGAGGGTCGTCGCGGTCTTCTTCACGCGCGTGAGCTGCGGCGAGCCCGCAGCGACGAGACCGTCGTCGCAGGTCTGCTGCATCAGCCAGCCTTCGGGCGCGTCCTCGGGAGGGAGCCCGCACGCATCCTTCACGTGCGTCCCGGTGACGCGCGAGCCGGCGATCTGCGCCGGCTCGGCGAGCGGGCTCCGGGCCGTCGGCGTGAACCCGCGCCAGGCCGCCGACCATGTCACGGCGGCGGTCACGTCGACGTGCTCGGCGGAGTTGCAGCTGCCGTCGTCTTGGATGTTCCGCTGCTGGTCGACGTGGTGCTCGGCGCCGGTGCCGGTGAATGTGATGGTGTAGGTAGGTACCGGCGCTGCCGATGCAAGAGAGGCGCCGGCGGCGGCGACCAGCACGAGCAGGACGCACAGAACGCGCACGCCACATGGTTTACCAGTTTCAAGCGGGTCACCGAGCTTGATCGATAACGTTGCTAACTAATCAGCCAAGGAGCCGTCGTACCTAGCAGCATGGAAGTCGCTGGAGGTCAATTGTGCGCTCGCGCCCGGTTCTGGGTGTCTCTGCGCGTGGACGATGAGCTGTCGGAGCTCGAGGGGGCTCTGCTCGACGCGCACCTGACTCGCTGCGCAGACTGCCGTGAGTTCGCGGCCGGCGCCGACGCCTCGACGACGGCCATCCGCGCGGCCTCCTACATCCGACATGCACCGGTCGTTCTTGACCTGCCACGTTCGCCGCGGAGGGTCGCCCTCGGTGCGGGCATCGCCGGGCTCGTCGCTGCCGCCGCCGTTGCCGGCGTCCTCGTCCGCGGCACGGTCTCCACAGGATCGGCGCGGCCGACAGCCAACCACGCGGTGGCGATCGTCGCGAGCGTCGAGACGCCCGACCAGCTCCGCCGCCTGCGCCGCACGACGCTCCTGAACCAGCGTCGCCTGCCGCGCGACATGTCCGCCGAGCCGGCGTAGCCCCAGCCGGCCGAAGGCGCCGCGCCCATTGACGCCCGAGACGCGACCTGTTTAGCTCGGGCACTCAGGCCACCATCGGAGCGAAGGGGAAGAGAATGGGTCAGATCGATCTGCGGAGCATGAGTCTCGGCCACCGGATCCTCCTCGGTGGGGGCGTCATTCTCTTCATCGTGATGTTCTTCACGTGGCAGGGCGTAAGTCTTCTTGGCACAACGGTCGGGGTGAGCGGGTGGCACGGTCTCAACGGAATCCTGCTCGGTCTTGCGACGTTGGCCCTCATCGTCTGGGAGGTCGCGTTGCTGCTCGGTGATCAGATGGCTGAGCTGCGAAAGAACGTCCCGCTCGCTGAGAACCTCGTCTCGGCCGGCCTGGCCGGTGGCGTCCTCGTCCTCATGATCCTCAAGTTCCTGACGGCGAACGAACTACGCCGCTGGCCGGAATGGGTCGGGCTCGTGGTCGCGATCGGGATCGGCTACGGCGGCTGGCTCGTCTATTCGAC
>JBAQHS010000215.1:0-19729 GCA_049288455.1 Gaiellaceae bacterium
ACCGCGGGCGGCCGCGGACGAGCGCAAGGTACGTCCGCTCGAGCGCCCGCTCGCGCACGAGCTCCTGCAGTCGCGCATGCGCCTCGGCCGAGCGAGCGACCACCATCAGTCCGGAGGTGTCGCGGTCAAGCCGGTGCACGATCCCCGGCCGCCCCTCCTCACCGCCCGCGATCTTCCCCGCGAGCGCATCGACCAGCGTTCCGGTGGCATGGCCCGCACCAGGATGAACGACGAGTCCCGCCGGCTTGTCGACCACGAGCAGGTGCTCGTCCTCCCAGGCGATCCGCGGTGCGGGCGGCGGCGGGAGTGCGTCGGCGGGTGCTGCCTCCGAGAGCTCGACCTCCTCGCCACCCTCGAGGCGATAGCTCTTCGCGCGCGCGATCCCGTCGACGAGCGCGCCGAGCTCGACCGCGCGTTCTGCCGCGCCGCGCGACCCGAGATGCGTCGCGAGGAACCGATCGAGCCGCTCGCCCGCCGCGCCGGCGGGAACCGCGAGCTTCATCGCGCGGCGACGTCGAGCGTGCGCCGCGGCGGCTGCGGCTTGCGATCGGCCGCGACAAGCGCACCGAGCAGGATCGCGACGCCGACGACGATGAACGAGTCGGCGAGGTTGAACGCCGGCCAGTAGCGGAAGTCAATGAAGTCGGTCACGTGGCCGAGACGAATCCGATCGAGGAGATTCGAGACGCTGCCGCCGATCAGCAACCCGAGCGCGGCGGGCAGCACCGGGTGGCGCGAACCGGAGCGGGCGAAGAACACGAGCATCCAGACGACGGCGATCGCCGTGACGACGGTGACGCCGGCGGTCGCACTCGAGAACAGTCCGAATGCGATGCCCGAGTTCTGAACGTGGTGAATCGACAGCGGGCCGATCACGTGCTTCGCCTCGTCGAGAGCGAGAGTGTGCGTGACCACGCGCTTCGTGACCTGGTCGGCGAGCACGGCCGCGACGGCGACCGTCGCGAGGCCGCCCCACTGCCACAGGCCCGCGCCGAGCGAACGCTCCGCGACGGATACCGGCATCAGCCCATTCGTCGACGAGCCGACCCGAACATCGGCCGGCGCACGTTCCTGAGGCTCGGTCACTCGGCCCGCCGCTGGTCGTCGATGCAGAGCCGCGCCCAGGGGATGGCCGCGAGACGCTCGGCGCCGATCGGCTTGCCACAGGCATCGCACGATCCGAACGAGCCGTCCTCGAGACGCGCGAGAGCCGCCTCGACCTCTCCGAGGACGTGCTGCGCCCCCTCCTCGAACACTGAGTCGAGCTCTCGCTCGTAGGTCGCGGACGCGGTGTCAGCCATGTGGTTGTCGATCCCGCCGGTCGAGAGCTCACCGAGCTCGTCCTCGATGCTGCCGACGTTCTCGTCGTGCAGATGACCAACCGCGTGCACGAGCCTGTCGCGCTCGGCGACGAGACGTTCGCGGTAGGCGGCGGTGTCGATCTCGCTCACGCCTTGTCCTTTCCCGAACTGCTCGCCGCGGCAAGGCGCCGCTCGATCTCGGCCGCGCCGATTCGACCGCTGCCTGGTCCTGCCAGCTCGACAATCTTGTCCCGCGACGAGTGCCCGGAAACGATCTCGATCTCGCGCACCGGCAAAACGAGCGTGTCGGCGAGCAGCCGGACAACCGCGTCATTTGCCTTGCCCGCTTCGGGCGCGGCCGTCACACGCACTTTCCAGCCCGTTCCATGCCGACCGACGATGCCCGGCCGGGACGCCCCCGGCGCGACGCGGAGCTTCAGCCGGGTCGAGTCGCTCATGCGCTCAAGATTACCCCCAGGCGAAGTCCCGTCCGGCCCATGGGCCATCGTCCTCGTCGGCGGACACTGCAGCCACCGGCGGAAGCGCCGGCAGCGCGACCGCGCCCTGCGGGTCGCTGTCGAGGGGCGCGTCGGGCTGGAACTCGCGGGTGTCCTCGCGCCGCGGCCAGGGGTCGGGCGCTGCGGTCACCGCAGGCAGGTCGGGCAGGTCGGGCGCCTCGACCGGCGCCGGCGCAACGCTCGCCAGTGGCAACTCGATTCGCGACTCCTCGACCAGGCCGAGCGCGGCACGGAGGAGCGTCTCGATCCGCCGCACTTCGGCGAACAGCCGCTCGCGCTCGCCCTGCGCCGAGCGGGTGACCGACCGGGCTTCCTGGTGGGCTTCGGCGATGATCACCTCTGCCTCGCGTTTCGCGGTCTCCTTCGCATCGTCCGCCGCGCGCTCTGCCGAGACGAGTGTCGATGCGAGCAGCGTCTCGCGCTGCTTCAACTCGTCGAAGCGCCTCTCGACATCCTCGAGCTTGTCGGTCAACTCACCGCGCTCGCGCCAGACGTCCTCGAAGCTGTCCGCGACATCCTCGAGCACCTGATCGGTCTCCTGGCGCTTGTAGCCGCCGAACATCGTCCGGCCGATCTTCACGTGTCTGAGCTCAACTGGTGTGTACCGCATGCTTCCCTCCTCTTTTCGTTCTCTTAGAAGCGATCCAGGATCGAGATGACGATCTGGCTGAAGATGCCGAGCGCGATGATCGCGACCATCGGCGAAAAGTCGATCGGCCCGGCGCGAAACGGGAGGATCCGGCGCCAGAGACGGAGATAGGGCTCGCAGACGTCGTAGAGGAAGCGCTGCACCGGTCGCAGCGAATACGGGAGCTGCACCCAGAGTGTGAGCACGTAGAGGATGAGCGTGAGGACGTACACCGCCCGGAAGACCGAGACGAAACGGGCAGCCGCTGCTGTGGCGTCGAGCACCATACTTCCGCCCTTTCGGGGCGGCGATGGGTTCTCCTACGCCTGGTTGTAGAAGCCGCCGCGCTCGAGCAGCGCAGCGCGCTGCTCGGCGGAGACCTCGACATTTCGCGGCGTCAGCAAGAACACCTTGTCGGCGACGCGCTGCATTCCGCCGTTCAACGCGTAGGTGAGTCCACTCCCAAAATCGATCAAGCGCTTCGAGAGCTCGGTGTCGGCGCCTTGCAGGTTGAGGATGACGGGGATCCCCTGCTTGAACTTGTCAGCGATCTGCTGCGCGTCGTTGAAGCTCCGCGGCAGGACCAGATGCACCTTGACGCTCGACGGGTTCGGCACCGCCTCGATCGCCGGTCGCATCTCACGCACCGCCGCACGCGACGGACGCACAGCCGGAACCCGCGAGGTTGGCTGCTGATCGGCCTCGGACTCCGTCCAGTCGTCGAAATCCTGTCCGCGGCGCCGCGGCGTCAGCCGCCGGACGTTTGGACGTTCGCGGTAGCTCTGCTCGAGGCTTTCCTCGGCGGCGTAACCGTCCTCGTCCTCCCAGTCGTCGTCCTCCTCGGCGATGCCGAAGTAGACGAGAGTGCGGGACCAGAGATCGCCAAGCGCCATTTGCAGGGGATCTTAATCGCGAAACAGGATCGAACCGACGCGAACGTGTGTCGCGCCCTCCTCGGCCGCGACGGCGAAGTCCTGGGTCGTCCCCATCGAGAGGTCGGTGAGGCCGTGCTCCGCGGCCAGCGAACGCAGCTGCGCGAACCACGGGCGCGAGCCCTCCGGCGTCTCGGCGGCGGGCGGCATGGTCGAAAGCCCGCGGATCCCGTAGGCGAGGTACTCGCCCAGTTCGCCCGGCAACACGCCGCCTTTTGAGCTCTCGCCGGCGAGATTCACCTGCACGAGCGCCGGCACCTCGAGCCGCCGGGCCGTCGAGTGCGAATCGACGGAATGCACGAGCTCGCAGACCCGGTTCACGACCTTCACCTTGTTTGACTGAAGGCGGCCGATGAAGTGCCAGCGAAAGGCGTCGCCGTATTCGGCGTGCTTCTCGTCGAGGTCCTGCGCGCGGTTCTCCCCCACCACCTCGACGCCCGCATCGATCAGCGCTGCCATGTCGCGCAGAGAGACGTACTTCGTCGCGGCCACGATCGTCACGCCGTCGCCCACCTGAGCGCGAACCTGTGCGAGCCGCACGCGGATCTCGTCAGGCGACAGCACCGATGACCCCCTGCACGCCACGTGCCCGGCCGTCGCGCCGGTGCGAGAAGAAGAGCTCCGGGTTGCAGCGCGTGCACAGATCCACGCGCTCGATGCGCTCGACTCCGGCTGCGGCGAGCGCACGCTCGGCCGCCGACCACAGGTCAAGCTTGCCGTCCTCGGTCAGGTCGGCATCGAACAGCTCTGACACCTCGCGCCCGACCTCGTAACAGCACGGCCCGATCGCAGGCCCGATGATCGCCGCCAGCGCCGGGCTGACGGACGACGACGGTGACCGGAGCGCCGAGACGCCCGCCGCGAGGACACCCTCGGCGAGACCGCGCCAGCCGGCGTGCAGGACGGCGAGCGCCGGCGGACCTTCGCTGCGCACAACGGCAATCGGCAGGCAGTCGGCCGACATCGCGAGCATCGAGACGCCTTGCTCGTCCGACCAGAGGCCGTCGCCGGGCTCACCTCGTGCAGCGGCGCGAGCCCGGTGCACGGTGGGAGAGTGCACCTGGCGGTTGAAGGCGAGCGTCGCCGCCGGCACCCCTACCGCCTCGCAGGCGAGCCGCCGGTTCTCCTCGACCCGGGCGCGGTCGTCGCCCGTGCCGATCGTCAGGTTCAGCGAGTCGTAGGGTGCCTCGCTCACGCCGCCGACGCGCGTCGTGAAGGCAACGACGTAGCCCGGCTCGTCCCAGCGAATCACGCGAGCATCTCCTGGGCGCGTTTGAGCAGCACCGGCCGTGTGTTGCGCGACGGGTCGGTGACGACCTCGTCGAGTAGCGACCGCAGCGTCTGCCCGATCGCCGGGCCTGGCTTGTATCCCGCGGCGAGCAGATCGTCGCCGCCGATCGCGAGGTCGCGCAACCGGTGAGGGCTCGCGACCTCTTGCTCGACCACCTCGCGGAAGCGCGCCAGCTTCGCCAGATCGGCCTCGGGAACGTCTTCTCCCGGGCGGCGCTTGCCGCGGAGATCGGCCTCCTTGTGATCGAGGAGATCGAACGTGATGCTCGCGCCGTGCCGGGCAAGGAGCCTGCGCGCGCGCACCGGGTCCGCGCGGCCCGGGTCGATCATGTGCGCTCGCACGATGCGCGCGACGCCGCGCCGGAGCTCGGTCGGGTATCGCAGGCGCGCGAGCGCCGCCACCGCCAGGTCGGCGCTCACCTGCTCGTGGTTGCGTTGGGAGTGACCGGGCTTCGCGTAGTAGTGCAAGCGTCCGTCGGCTCCGCGCCAGGCGACGTAAGGCTTACCGAGGTCGTGAAAGAGCGCCGCGAGCCGCACGCGCAGCGGCGCCCCGGCGTCGGCCGCAGCCTGTACGACCGCGAAGGTGTGCTCGTCGACGGTCAGATCGTGGTAGCGGCTCTCCTGGTCGAAGCCGATCGAGCGCTCGAACTCGGGCAGCAGCGCGACGAGCACGCCGGTGTCACGGGCGACCCGCAGCGCCTTTGCGGGCTCAGCTCCGAGCAGCAGCTTCGACAGTTCTCCCATGCCGTCCGCAGCGAGCCCACCGCCGACGCGCTCACCCGAGACGAATGCGACGCTCGCAGCCTCCTCGCGCATCTGCGCCAACGTGTGCTCGTCCGGCTCGAGCCCGAGTTGGGAGATGAAGCGAAGGCCGCGGACGATCCGCAGAGGATCCTCGGCGAAGCTCCGGGTCGAGACGGTACGGAGGATGCGCGCGTCGAGATCGTCGCGGCCACCGTAGGGGTCGACCAGCGTGTCGTCTGCAAGTCGCCGGGCGATCGCGTTGACGGTGAAGTCGCGACGCGCGAGATCGGTCTCCACAGTCGCCGTCGGGTCGACGACGATCTCGAAATCGTGCCGGCCGGGGCCGGTGGAGCTCTCGCGGCGCGGCGGCGCGAGCTCGATGCCCTTCGGGGCGCGAGCGCGCACGCTGCCGTCGCGCGGAAAGAAGCGCACCCCGACCGGCCGGCCGGCGACGATCAGCTCTTCCGTCTGGCCGTGCGGTGCGAGTGCTGACCGCAGCCCGTCGATGTCGACGCCGGGGACGAGAAAGTCGGCGTCCTGCGATTCGATCCCGAGCAGCGCGTCGCGGACTGCGCCGCCGACGACGTACGCATCCAACTCGAGCGAGCGGACATAGTCCTCGACGGCGGTCACGGTGCGACGCGGCTTGCTACTGGAGGGCGATCGCTTCGATCTCGACGAGCGCGCCCGAGGGGAGCTTGGCGACCTCGACCGTCGAGCGTGCCGGAGGCGTCGTACCGACGTGCTTCGCGTAGACCTCGTTCATACCGGGGAAGTCGTCGAGGTTCTGCAAGAACACCGTCGTCTTCACGAGTTTCTCGAGCGAGGTGCCGGCAGCCTCGAGGATCGCGCTCAGGTTCGCGAACACCTGCTCGGTCTGCTCGGCGATCGCGCCCGGGGTGAGCTCCTTCTCGCCCGGGCGAAGCGACAGCTGCCCGGAGACGAACACGAGCCCGTTCGCCTTGATCGCCTGCGAGTACGGCGCTCCCTGATACGGCGCCGGCGCTGCTTCGGTGCGAACGGCCTCTTTCGTCACGACTCCTCCTGTGTTTGGGGTATCTGGCGGCAGGCCTGGCCGAGCGCCGCGCCGACTGCCTTGAAGATCGCCGCGAGCACGTGCTGCGGGTCGGTGCCCTCCACCAGGCGAACGTGCAGGTTCAGCTGCGCCGCCTCGGCGAGCTCGCGCAGGAACCGGGAGGCGACGTCGGTGGACACGCCGCCGACGCTCTGCCCCGAGAAATCCACGTTCGTCACGAGCTGCGGCCGGTCGGACCGTTCGAGTGCAGCCGACGCGAGCGCCTCGTCGGCGGGCACGAGCGCCCAGCCGGATCCGGCGGCCCCGGGCGCGCTCAACCGCTCGAGAATGGCGCTTCCGAGCGCCTTGCCTGCTGCGGCCGCCGCGGCGTCGGCGCTGCCCGGCGCGACCTCGAGTGACAGCTTGAACCGGGCGGTTCGCACGAGCTCGAAGACGAGGTGATCCAGCACCGGCAGGCCGGTCGCCACGTTCGCGGATCCCGTCTCGGCCAGGGCCAGACGGACGCCTGTTTGGGTCTCGCTCATGGCGGCTGAGCGTACCCGGTGCGCGAAGGTGACTTGTAACGATGGGCCGAACGGCCTATGCCGCGCCGGCGGCGCACCCCTAACGTGGGCTGTGGGAGGTTGGGCTGATGAGGGTGCGGGTGGTCTGCGTCTTGGCGGTGGCAGCGGCGGTTGCAGGAATGTGCTCGCCGGCGGCGTTCGGCAGCCGGCTTGTGTCGGTGGGCTACGCCACCCCTGCAGCGCTGCACGGTCTCCACGTCGTTCAACGTGTGCCCGCCTTGCACGCTGCCGAGGTTCAAGTAAGCGGCCGGCGGGAGGTGCTCGCCCTGCGCGCGCGGCCCGGGATTCGGTTCGTGCAGACGGTGGTCGCTCGATCGCTGGCCGGCGGGCCGATCCTGGCCGACGCCCAGGGCGCCGCGGCGCTCCAATGGCAGTGGGCGGCGATGCACGCCGATCTCGTCCCGGCCTCCGCGCGGCAGGCCGCCGGCGACTTCACGATCGCCGTCATCGACACCGGCGCGGACGTCTCGGCGCCGACCATCGCAGGCAAGGGCCCGGTCACCTACAACGTCGTCGCAGGCAACTCCTTCGTACAGGACAAGGTCGGACACGGGACGTTCGTTGCCTCGCTGGCCGCCGGGTTCGGCGGCGACGCGCAACTGATGATCGTGCAGGCGAACCGCAGTGGCGCGAACTTCAGTGACCTCGACGAGGCGAATGCGATCGTCTGGGCGGTCGACCACGGCGCACGGATCATCAACCTCAGCCTCGGCGGCACGAGAACCTCGATCATCGAATGCCATGCGATCGACTACGCGGTCGCGCACGACGTTCTGCTCGTCGCATCGGCCGGCAATGCCGCGCTGCAGGGCAACCCGATCATCTATCCCGCGGCGCTCGTCGGGCGCCGCGGCCTCGTCGTCGGCGCCTCCGGCACCGACGGCGGTCGTGCGCGGTTCTCGACCACCGGCTCGTACGTCGACGTGCTCGCACCCGGCGTGAACGTGCTCGGCGCACTCGCTGGGGGCGCGCTACCGGGCGGTCTCTTCTCGCCCGTTGCCACTCCGGGGTGGATCGGCAGCTACGCCCTCGGCAGCGGAACGTCGTATGCGGCGCCCGAGGTTGCCGGCGCCGCCGCGATCGTGTGGGCGGCGAATCCGCTGCTGAGCCCCGCCGGCGTTGCCGCGGTGATCGAAGGCTCGTCCTCGGGCCATGGGGCATGGAGCGACGACCGTGCGTTCGGCACCGTCGACATCGCAGCGGCCGTCGCGCACGCCGCCGACCCGGTGCCGCCGCAGGTGATGCTGCCGCCCGGCCCGGTTCGCGCGGGGCGGTAACGGCGTTATTGCTCGATACGTTCGATGCTCGCGCCGAGCGCGCGCAGGCGCTCGTCGATCCGTTCGTAGCCCTTGTCGATCTGGTACGCGTCGCCGATCACCGAGGTTCCCTCGGCACAGAGAGCCGCGATCACCATTGCCATTCCGGCGCGGATGTCAGGGCTCGACATGCGCTGGCCGTAGAGCGGTGACGGCCCCGTGACGACCACACGGTGTGGGTCACACAGAATGATCCGCGCGCCCATCGACACGAGCTTGTCGACGAAGAAGAGACGGCTCTCGAACATCTTCTCGAACACCAGGATCGTCCCCTTCGACTGGGTCGCGACGACGACCGCGATCGAGGTGAGGTCGGCGGGAAACGCGGGCCACGGGCCGTCCTCGATCTTCGGGATCGCGCCGCCCAGATCGTCGACGACCGCAAGTTGCTGCTCGGGCGGGACGCGAACCCAGTCGTCGCCGAGCTCGACTTCGATGCCCAGCCGCCGCAACACGGGCAGGACCGGCCAGAGGTCGTCGGGTGCGATGCCTTCGATCGTGATATCGCCACCCGTCACCGCTGCCATGCCGATGAAGCTGCCGACTTCGATGTGCTCGGGGCCGATCGAGTAGCTGCCGCCCGTCAGTCCTTCGACGCCGGTGACGTGCAGCACGTTCGAGCCGATGCCGTCGATCTTCGCGCCCAGCGAGCCGAGAAAGCGACAGAGATCCTGGACGTGTGGCTCCGACGCCGCGTTCGAGATCATCGTCTTCCCGGGCGCGAGCGTCGCCGCCATCACCGCGTTCTCGGTCGCCATGACCGACGCCTCGTCGAGATGGATGTGCGCGCCCGCGAGTGCACCGGACAGCTCGTAGCGATCGCGGTACTCAAACGCCGCGCCGAGCTCGGCGAACGCGTGGATGTGCGGGTCGAGGCGGCGGCGACCGATGATGTCGCCGCCCGGCGGCGGAACGTTGGCGCGCCCGAGGCGCCCGAGCAGCGGGCCGGCGAGCAGGAAGGACGCGCGGATGCGGCTCGCTAGCTCCTCGTCGATCTCGTGGGTGATGTTCTGCGCGCGGACGCGTACGGCGTTCGGCCCCGTCCACTCGGCGTCGGCGCCGAGATTCGAGAGCAGCCCGAGCATCGTGTCGACGTCGCGGATGCGCGGCACGTTCTCGAGGGTCACCTGCTCCTCGGTCAGCAGACAGGCTGCGAGAATCGGCAACGCGCCGTTCTTGTTGCCGGAGGCGCGAACCCGACCGGAAAGCGGCCTGCCGCCCTCGATCACGAACGAGTCCAACGCGTGTCTGACGGTCGTCGAGGTCACGGGAGCGCACTATGCTAGCGAGGCCTTGAATCCGACCCGTCAACAAGCCTGGGAAACGCTCACGCAGTACACGAAGAGCGAAGCGCTGCTTCGACATGCACTCGCGGTGGAAGCTTCGACCGCGTCGTATGCGCGCCGGTACGGCGAGGACGAAGAGCTTTGGCGCGTCGCGGCGCTCCTCCATGACTTCGACTATGAGATCCATCCCACCCTCGACAAGCACCCGCAAGATGGGGCGCCGATCCTCCGGGAGCACGGATATCCGGAGGTCGTGATCGAGGCAGTGCTCTCGCACGCGAACCACCTCGACCCCACGCGCGATACCCCACTGAAGAAGTCGCTCTTTGCCTGCGACGAGCTGTCGGGGTTCGTGCACGCGTGCGGGCTCGTTCGCCCGACCGGCCTCGAGGGGCTCGAGGCGAAGTCGGTGAAGAAGAAGCTGAAGCAGCCGTCGTTCGCCGCCGGCGTCTCGCGCGACGACGTCTACGAAGGCGCCGAGCTGCTCGAGCTCCCGCTCGACGAGCACATCATGAATGTCATCGAGGCGTTGCAGCCGATCGCCGGCGAGCTCGGCCTCCGCACCGAAGCCGCTTAGCTACACCTCGTCGAGAGCAGCGACGAGCCGCTCGAGGTCGCTCTCGTCGTTCCACCAGCCGACCGAGGCGCGCAGCAGATCACTCGCCGGTAGGTCACGAATGACGACACCGCGCTCGTAGAGACCCACGGCTATTTCGGCGGCATTCGCGCGAGCGCGAAACGTGACGAGCGTTCCCTGCCCGGCCTGCGTCACGACCTCGTGCCCGGCCGCCGCGAGCAGCGAACGGCAACGTTCGGTGAGCGCCCGCGCTCGCGCAAACCGGCCTTCAGGCAGATCGCTCAGCGCCGCCTCGAGACCGACGAGTGACGACGCCGGAGTGAAGATCGGATCGAAGCGCGCCGCGCCCGCCTTCGGCTCCCAGGTGCCCGCGCCGATGTCGTATGCCTCAGCCGACGGATAGGCGACGAGCCGCGGACGCAGGCGCTCGGGGTCGCGCACGTACAGCGCACCGGTCGCGTCCGGGCCGCAGAGCCACTTCTGCGCGCTCACCGTGTAGAAGTCCGCGGCCGCAGCATCGACGTCGACAGCCCCGACCGACTGGGCGCCGTCGACCAGCACCGGCAATCCCGTTGCATCGCGGAGCTCGCGCCAGGGAAAGATCGTGCCGTCGATCCACGAGACGGCCGAGGTCGCGATCAGCCGCGTCCGTGGCGTGACCTGATCGCGGATCAGGTCAAAGATGTCGTCGGCGCGCACGCCGCGAACCTTCGCGATCTGCAACTCGACGCCCGCGGCGAGCAGCGGGCCGGTTAGCCCGAAGTGCTCCGCATCGGTCGTGACGACCGCATCGCCCGGCTGCAGACCGAAGCCCAGGACGACGACGTGCACACCCTGCGTCGTCGACTCGGTCAACGCGACGTTCGACGCCGGAACGCGGATCTGGCCGGCAAGGAGCTCGCGCACCCGCGCACGCGTCGCGAGCATCTCGTCGAAGTACGCTCGGCCGCCCCGCCCGTGCTCGAGCTCCCAGGCGCGGAGACGTCCGGCTGCCTCCGCCGTCGCGCGCGCGAGCGGGCCGAACGTTCCGGCGTTCAGATATGCGTGGCGCTCGAGCACCGGGAAGCGGGCGCGCACAGCGGGCCAGTCGACGGTCACGCCGGTTCTGCGATCTCGAGCTCCACCGGCGCATGATCCGACAAAAGCCGTTCGCCACGCGCACGTTGCGCATCCGGCCACCGCCGCACCGCCGTTGCGTCGGCACCCCGGACGAGGATGTGGTCGATGCCGGGGCCTGCTGCCGAGAACCCCCACTCCGGCCCGGTCAGATCGCGGAGCGTGCGCGAGCGGGCAGCCGAGACGTTGAAGTCTCCGGCGAGGATCTGCACGTCGTCTGGCTCTGCGAACGACGACGCAAACCAGGCGGCGCGCAATAGCTCGGCGTCAGGTAGCCGCTCGTCGGGCGGGTAGCTCGTGCAGTGCATGTTGGCGATGAGGAATGTGCGCCCCTCGGGGGTCGCGACACGCACCGCCTGCACGATGCGGCGCTCCTTCGCCCAGGCGAGACGGGCGATCGCGCCGAGCTCGAGCTCGCGGCTCGTTGCATTGCGAAAGCGTCGTGGGTTGAGCGTGAGGACACGGTGCTCGATCACCCGCAGGCGGGACGACAGCTGGATCGCGTTTCCCTGCCCCGAGAACGCAGAGCGAAGAACGCCGTGGTTCACCTCGGTGAGCGTGCGGCCGATCCGTGCCGTGATCGGTATGGGGCCGAGCACCGGGCGCGCGGCGAGATCGCCGATCGCCAGCTCGCCGAGCGCCCAGGCGGGCACCTCCTGGAAACAGACCACGTCAGGAGCATCGGCGGTCGCCAGGCGGATCATCTCGTGCAGGAATGCCCGCCGCTGCGGAGGCACCGTGTTCCCGTGAAAGAGGTTCCAGCTCCGGACGAGCACACGCCTAAGCTACTTCCGTGCGCGTCCTGCTCGCCGATCCGCCTGCGTTCACCCCGTGGTATGACCACGAGCTCGCCCGCGCACTCGCCGCCGCGGGTGCCGACGTGGAGCTGGCGACGTCGCATTTTCGCTTCGGCGAGCTCCCGCCCCCGGACGGCTACCGCCGGACGGAGCGTTTCTATCCATTGTCCTCCCGCATGTTCAAGCGTTCGCGCCTGCGGCTGCCGCTGAAGGCCGTCGAGCATGCCGGGGTGCTGGCGTCACTCGCGCGGGCACGGCCGGACGTCGTGCACGTGCAATGGCTTGCGCTGCCGCAAGCCGACGTGCACCTCCGTTTCCGCGCCCCGTCGGTCTTCACAGCACACGACCTGCTGCCCCGGCGCACCGCCACGCGTCGAGGCCTGTGGCAGCGGCTGCTCGAACGCTTCGACCGGGTTGTCGTCCACACCGAGCGGGGGGCGCAGTCGCTGGCCGAGCTCGGCGTCGCCGCGCGCGTGATTCCCCATCCCGTCTACCCGAGCTCGGCGACTCGTGCCGACGACGGTCACACGCTGCTCGCGCTCGGTGTGATCCGCGATTACAAGGGCCTGCCCGACGCGATCGAGGTGACCCGCCGGTTGCCGGACGTACGGCTGATTGTTGCCGGTGATCCGGCAATGCCACTCGACGGGCTGCGAAGCGCCCAGCGCGTGGACTGGCGGCTCGGCTACCTCTCGCAGGCCGAACTCGATCGTGCGCTCTCGGAGACCACCGTCGCCGTCTTTCCCTACCGCGCAGAGCTCGACCAGTCGGGAGCCCTGCTGCAGGCACTCGGCGCGGGTGTCCCCGCGGTCGTGTACGACGTCGCCGGCCTCGGCGAGCCAATCCGCCGCTTCGGCGCCGGTCGCGTCGTGCCCGCCGGCGATGTCGAGGGAATGCAAAGCGCTGTCGCCGACCTGCTCGGTAACGCCGAAGCGCTTACCGCGGCCCGCGCCGGTGCGGATGCGGCGCGCCGCGAGCTGACCTGGGCGGCGTCCGCGGCTGCGCACCTTGCTCTCTACGAGGAGCTGCAATGAGGTTCGGCCGCTCGCCGTTCCGCGACGTGATCGATCGGCAGCTCGACCTGTTCGTGCGAGATCATGACGACGTGATCGAGGAAGCGAACGAACGGTTCCGGCTCTACTCGGCTGCAGGACGCGACGAGGCCGAAGAGCTGTACGGCGACTACCTCGATGCAGTCGAGACCGGCACGGAGATCCTCGCCGACCTGCGTGACCACTTCGCACAGTCGCTCACCGAGAGCGATGCAGACCGCTATCGCGCCGACTTCGATCGCGCGGTCAGAAAGCGTCTGCCGGCGTACGCGCTCGAGATCGAGAATCGCTGATGGCCGAGCGCATCGAGGACTACGCCCTGCTCGGCGACCTGCAGACCGCGGCGCTCGTCGGACGTCATGGATCGATCGACTGGCTGCCGTTTCCGCGCTTTGACTCGAGCTCGTGCTTCGGCGCGATCCTGGGCGGACGGGAGCACGGTCGCTGGGTCCTCGCGCCGGGCGGCGCGACCCGTGCGACTTCGTGGTGTTATCGCGACGACACGCTGATCCTCGAGACCGAGTGGCAGACGCCGACCGGAAAGGTGCGCGTGATCGACTTCATGCCACCGCGTGAGACGAGGCCTGACATCGTCCGGATCGTCGAGGGCCTCGAGGGCCATGTGCAGATGCGGACGGAGCTCGTGATCCGGTTCGATTACGGCTCGGTCGTGCCGTGGGTGCGCCGTCTCGACGACGCCACGCTCCTCGCAGTCGCCGGCCCCGATGGACTGGCGCTCCGCACACCGATCGACCTCGAGCCCGAAGGGATGACGCATACCGCCGAGTTCACGGTGCGTGCGGGCGACCGCGTCCCGTTCGTCCTGACCTGGTTCCCGTCGCACCATGATCTCCCCGAGGCGGTGAACGCGGAGCGCGCGCTCGCCGATACAGAGGCGTTCTGGCGCGACTGGATGAGCGGCTGCACCTACGAAGGCGCTTACGGCAGTGCTGTGAGGACCTCGCTCGTCGTCCTCAAGGCACTCACGTACCTGCCGACCGGCGGGATCATCGCCGCGCCGACCACGTCGCTGCCGGAGCTCATCGGCGGCGTGCGCAACTGGGACTACCGGTACTGCTGGCTCCGCGACGCGACGTTCTCGCTCTTCGCTCTGATGAACGCGGGCTACATCGACGAGGCGCGCGCCTGGCGCGAATGGCTGCTGCGCGCGGTGGCCGGCGATCCGGCGAACGCGCAGATCCTCTACGGCGTCGGTGGCCAACGGCGCATCGCAGAGTTCGAGCTCGACTGGCTCCCCGGTTACGCGGGGTCGAAGCCCGTGCGCATCGGCAACGCAGCGCATGCGCAGTTTCAGCTTGACGTGTACGGCGAGGTGATGGACGTACTTCATCAGGCGCGCGTGCACGGCCTCGATGCCGACGACCATGCTTGGTCGCTGCAACGCACCATCATGGAGTTCCTCGAAGGTGCGTGGGACCGGCCGGACGAGGGCATCTGGGAGGTTCGCGGGCCGCGCCGTCACTTCACGCATTCGAAGGTGCTCGCGTGGGTCGCGTTCGACCGTGCGGTGCAGTCGGTGGAGCGCTGGGATCTACGCGGGCCTCTCGACCGGTGGCGGCAGCTGCGCGCCGAGGTCCACGAGGAGGTCTGCCGTGAGGCGTTCAACGTCGAACTCGGGTCGTTCACCCAGGCCTACGGGTCCGACGATCTGGACGCGTCGACGCTTCTCATCCCCCTTGTCGGCTTTCTGCCGGCCGACGATCCGCGCGTCGTCGGCACGATCGACGCGATCAAGCGGGACCTGACGCGCGACGGATTCGTCGAGCGCTACAAGGCCGAGGAGCGCAACGTCGTCGACGGTCTGCCGGGCGGCGAAGGTGTCTTCCTCCCGTGTTCGTTCTGGCTCGTCGACGCGCTGCTGATGCAAGAGCGCGACGACGAAGCACGCGAGCTGTTCGAGAAGCTGCTCGCGATCCGGAACGACCTCGGGCTGATGTCAGAGGAGTACGACCCGGTCGCGAAGCGCTTGCTCGGTAACTTCCCGCAGGCGTTCACGCACGTCGGGCTCGTCAACTCGGCGTACAACCTCTCGCATCACGACGGCCCGGGACACCAGCGCACCAGGCGCTGAAGCGGCCCGAAACTCATCAACCTGGTTCAAAGAGCGAAACCAGGTTGACCACCCCAACCCGCCCGCAACCTGGTTTGGTCTTCAACCAGGTTGCCGAGTTTCGAACCGCCCAGACGTACGTCAGCGGTGGCCGAAGTGGTGTGCGCGCGGGAGCGCCCGCGCGACTTCGGCCTCGCTTGCAGCCTTGCGCGCGAGCGGGCCGAGTGAGACGACCTCGCTGACGAGCAGGTTCACGTTGCGGCCTTTGCGCTCGAGACGACCACGCGCGAGCAGCAACGGCTCGCCGCGAACGACCGCCCGGTTTGCTTCGTAGACCTGCGGCGGCAAGATCAGGTTCGCCTGGCCGTGCTCGTCCTCGAGCAGCATGAAGACGACACCGTTTGCGGTCGACGGCCGCTGGCGTGCGATCGCCATGCCCGCCACCTGGATCAGCGTGCCGTCGGGGGTCTCGGGCAGCTCCGCGCTTGTCGCCACCCCGGGAGGCAGGTGCGGCCGCAGCAGCTCGAGCGGGTGAACACCGACCGAGAGCGACGTGTGCTTGTAGTCCGCGAGCATCTCCTCCCATGGTGTCTGCGCAGGCAGGTCGGGGATCTCGGCGGTCGGCTCGAGCGGCAGGGCGAGCTGGCGGTTCCCGCCCCGTACCGAGTGGCCGCGGGACGTGACGCCGAGCCGCCAGAGCAACTGCCGCCGCGGCCCCCACTCGTCGCAGGCGCCGGCCGCGACGAGCGCCTCGAGCGCGTCGGCCTTCACCGCGGCGCGTCGTGCAAGATCGCCGAGGTCGGTGTACGGCTGCAGCGCCTCGAACGCCTTCGCGTCTTCTTCGCCGACCGACTGCACGTATCCGAGCCCCACCCGGACGGCGCCCTCTTCGATCGAGCATTGCGCCTGTGAGCGGTTGACGTGCGGCGGCCGCACCTCTACCCCGCGGCGTTGAGCGTCGCGCACGAGCGACGAGGGCGGATAGAAGCCCATCGGCTGCGCGTTCATCAGCGCGCACAGGAACTCGGCCGGGTAGTAGCGCCGCAGCCAGGCCGACTGGTAGGCGAGCAGCGCGAACGCAGCAGCATGCGACTTCGGAAAGCCGAAGCCCGCGAAGCCGACGAGCTTGTCGTAGATCGTGTTCGCCGTCTGCTCGTCGATCTCGTTTCCGCGGCAGCCGTCGACGAACCGTGGCCGAAACGCCTCGATCGCCTCCTCGCTGCGCTTACGGCTCATCGCGCGGCGAAGCCCTTCGGCCTCGCCGATCGAGAAGCCGGCTGCCGCCATCGCGACGTCGAGCACCTGGTCCTGGAAGACAACGACGCCGAGCGTGTCGCGCAATGCCTCGCGAAGCGACTCATGCTCGACGGGCGGCTCGAAGCTCGGATCCTCGCGCTTCGCCTGTCGGTGCTTGATGTACGGATGTACCGCCTTGCCCTGGATCGGCCCGGGTCGGACAAGCGCGACCTGCACCGTGAGGTCGTCGAGGTTCTCGGGCCGGGTCTGGAGCAGGCTCTGCATCTGCGCGCGGCTCTCGATCTGGAAGACACCGACGGTGTCCGCCTGCTGGATCTCGGCGTAGACGGCTTTGTCGGTGAGCGAGATGCGTGAGAGGTCGATCGTCTCGCCGCGCAGGCGCGCGATCCGATCGATCGCGTCTTCGACGGCAGAGAGCATGCCGAGGCCGAGCAGGTCGATCTTCAGGAACCCGGCGTCTCCGCAGCTGTCCTTGTCCCACTGGCAGATCTGCCGCCCAGCCATCGCCGCAGGCTGCACGGGCACGAGGTCGATCAGGGGACGGGTGGAGATGACCATGCCGCCGGGGTGCTGGCTGATGTGGCGGGGCAAGCCGGAGATCTCGCGCGTCAGCTCGCGGAAGGCGTCCCAGCGCGGCCCGGTGTGCGAGCCGGGTACACCGGCGAGCTCGTCACCGACGCGCGTCGAGTCCCAGCCGTCCGTGACGCGCGCGAGCCGCTCGAGCTCGGCGAACGGCAGGCCGAGGGCCTTGCCGACATCGCGGATCGCGCCACGCGAGCGGTAGGTGGAGAAGCTCGCGACGAGCGCGGCGTGCTCGCGCCCGTAGCGCTCGGTGACGCGGACGATCAGCTTCTCGCGGATCTCGCGTGGGAAGTCGAGGTCGATGTCGGGGACGGCGACCATCTCGTCGTTGATGAAGCGGCCGAGCGAGAGGCCCGCCTTGACGGGGTCGACATGCGAGAGGCCCGTCAGGTAGCAGACGATCGAGCCGACACTCGAGCCGCGGCCGCGACCCGGCGGGAGGGCGTGCCGCGGGCTACCAGGCCCACGCACTTCGAGCGCACACTCGCGGGCGAGCTCGAGCACTTCCCAGTGGAGCAGGAAGAACCCGGAGAGACCGAGCCTGGCAATCAGGGCGAGCTCGTCGTCGAGCCGCTCGCGCGCGCGGCGCTTGTGGCCGTTCGCGTTCGCGTACCGCTCGGCGAATGCGTGGTCGCAGATCGCATGCAGCTGCACGTCGGCAGGATCGACGCCGTCGGAGAAGTCGGGGTAGCGGTAGCCGAGCTCCTGTGTGAGGTCGAACTCGCAGCGCTCGGCGACCTCCCGCGTGCGGAGCGCCGCGTCACGTGGCAGCCGCTCGAGCATTTCCGCTGGGCTTGCGAGCACCGAGGTGTGGTTGCCGCGCCGCTCGCGCTCGCAGCCGTCGAGCGAAGCTCGAGATCGGATCGCGACGAGCGCGTCCTGCAAGTGCGCGCGCCGACGGTGATGAGCGTGCACATCACCCGTCGCGACGGTAGGCACGCGCAGCCGCTCGGCGAGCTCGACGAGCTGCGCGTTCCGTCGCGTGTCTCCGCGCTCGTAGGGACGTTGCAGCTCGACGTAGAACGCACCTCGGAAGGCCTGAGCGAGGCGAGTGGCTGCGGCCGCGTCGGTCACCCCGAGCCCCTGCCGCGCGCAGCCGGAGAGGACGACGAGGCCCTCCGCGTGCTCGGCGAGCACCTCGATCGTCGTCTGCACGGGCAGGAGGTCGCGCTCGCGGCCCGGCAGCCGCGTACCTGCGTGCGCCTCGGTGAGGATGCGGCACAGGTTCGAGTAGCCCTGTTGCGTCTCGCACAACAGCGTCACATGCGAGTACGTTTTTTGCGGCTCCGTCGAGCCTACGCCTACTTCGAGCGTGACCTCGGCGCCGGTGATCGGGCGCACGCCGAAGTGCTTGGCCGCATGCGCGAACTCGAGCGAGCCGTAGACGCCATCATGGTCGGTGAGCGCAAGTGCGTCGTAGCCGAGCTCGGCCGCGCGCGCCGCGAGCTCCTCGGGCAGCGAGGCGCCGTCGAGGAACGAGTAGGCCGAATGCGAGTGCAGCTCGACGTACGGCGCGCGCCCTTCGACCTGCGGCTCGACCCGAGGCGGCAGTGGCGCGCGATCGTCCCCCACGCCGCCGCGTGCCGGGAAGGCGTCGCGTGAGGCGAAGCTCATAGCCGTGCCGAGCTCAAGCGCGCTGCGTGAACCACGAGCCGCCGTCGCCGTCGTAGTAGACGACGGTGTTCTCTCCGCTCTCGAGCACGACGTCGAAGTAGCGGCGCGTGACCGGCTCCTCCGTCCACCAGCGGTCGACGACGCGCCATTCCTCGCGGACGACGGCGACCTCCTGCCGGTTCAGACGGCGTGGCTGGCCGTCGGCGTGCGCCTCGACGAGCGCAGGCCGCGGCGAGTTCAGTCGTCGCGCGGAACGAGCAGTGCGCGCGCTTCCGGGATGCGTGACCACGGTGCGACCTCCACGACCGTCGAGACCCCGCCTGCGCCGACGGCTGCCCGTACCTGGCGCAGGCCTTCCTGAAGCCGTCCCTGGAGCGCTGCGCCCTCTGCGGCGACGAGCTCCAGCTGCTCACCGGTGTGCTCGGCGAGCTGCGAGAACTCGAGCCTCAGCTTCAGCGCCGGCGCCGGCAGTTCGGCGAGCTTCCCCGAGAGCGCCGCGCGCAGCCGGGCCGGGTCGGCCGTCGGCTCACGCAGGGTGACCGTCCGGCGCCACGAGGCACCGCCGACGAGCCGCGCCCATACCGCGACTTTCCTCGGCGGCCGCCCCGCGCGTTCCGGTCGGGCGAGCAGACGGTCGAGCAGCACTGCGAGCCCTCGCCGGAGCGTCAGCTCGTTGCCGACTGCTTCCGGGAACTCGAGCGTCTCGTGCAAGGCGACGGCCGGCTTACGCGGCATCACCTTTCCGTCGTGCTCTCCGGTGCTGTCATAACCCCCTGCCAGGCCCCAGGCGCGCCGTCCGTCCGGCCCCAACCGTTCGGAGACGGCGCCGCCCGGCAGCCCGGCAAGCTGTCCGATCGTGCGAACCCCAAGCTCTTCCAGCTCCGCGTAGCGCGACTGCTCGAGCGGCAGCAGCGTCAGCGGCAGCGGCGCGAGGAACGAGCGCGAGCGGTCGTCGGAGACGATCAGCGCCTGGCCCGGCCGTGCGACGTTCGCCGCCGCGAGCGCCGCGAACCGCCGCTCCGCTGCACCCGCGCGGGCGTCCCAGGCGG
>JBAQHS010000216.1:0-3698 GCA_049288455.1 Gaiellaceae bacterium
GAGAAGGTCCCCTTGCCAAGGCCGGCGCCGCCGAAGCCGCCGTTCCCGATCGAGTAGAGCGACTTCACGAGCTGATAGCTCTCGCAGTCCTGGCGCAATGCGAGCCCGCCGGTCGACGGGCAGAACACCTTCTGGGTCGTCCATGGATGCAGCCAGATCGTCACGCGCTCGTGGACATGCGGGATCTTCTCGTAGGCGGCGACGCCACCGACGGCGAAGAGCGCGATCCCGGCGACCATGAACGAGAGCCGGGCGGTCGCGATGTAGAGCATCGCGAGGAAGATCCCGAAGTACAGGAGCCCGGAGCCGAGGTCGTTCGACGACGCGAGCACGAGCATCGTGCCGCCCCAGATCACGAGCAGCGGGCCGACCTCCTTGAGCCGTCCCTGCGCGAGCACCTCGCGCTTCTCGCGGAGATATGCGGCGAGGAACACGATCAGGCAGATCTTCGCGAGCTCACCCGGCTGGAAGTTGTAGTTGCCGACGTGAATCCAGAGGCGCGCGCCGTTGACCGTCGTGCCGATGCCGGGCAGGCGCGGCAGGAAGAGCAGCACGATCGCGGTGATCCCGAAGAGGTACTTGACCTGCTCGAGCACGCGGTAATCGCGCCGGAGCTTGAAGAGCGTCAGCGCGAAGAGCGCGACGCCGATGACGATCCAGAGGCCCTGCTTGAACGCGTCGCTCGGACCGAGCCGATAGATCTCGGTGACGCCGACCGCCGTCAGGAGCCCTGCCATTGGCAAGAGATACGGGTCGGCATTCGGCACGGTCATCCGCGCGACGATGTGGGCCGCGAGGTACAGCGCGAGGAAGAAGAGCGCGTAGCCGAGCGAGCCCCAGCTGACCACCGACTGGCGTGCGATGTAGACCGACGCGAAGCCGATGCCGGTGAGCACACCGACCACGCCGAGGTAGAGAAGCTCTCTGTTTCTATTCTTCAGCGGGCGAGCCCCCACCAGACGAGCACGACGATCACGGCGACGAGCACCGCGATGACGAGCAACGCCAGCAGGCGCCGGCCGATCCCGGCAGTCGCCGCGTCTCTGTCGGCCTCGTCGGCGATCGCGGACTGGATCTCGGCCGCCGGCACGACCATCGTGTCGACCGCGGAGGGCGGCGGCTCGGTGGGCTCGGTGCCCATCGCGTCCACCGCTGCGGCCTCCGTGCCCGCGTCGGCTTCCGGCGCTGCTTCAGGCGGAGCCGCGCCTTCCTCCGGCGGCGCAGGCAGAGGCTCGGGGGGCGAGATGCCGTCCTCGGGGTGCAGCGTCTCTTCCTCGTCGTGTGGCATCGTCGGGAGCTCGCGGGTGCGCTCGTCGGGCTCGCCGGGCGGCACCGAGTCCCCTTCGACGATCTCGAACAGCACCGCCGTGATGTTGTCGTCGCCGCCGCCGTTGTTCGCCGCGCGGATCAGCGCGCGCGCCGCCGTGTCGAGGTCGCCGCGGTACTCGCGCAGGATCTCCTCGATCGCCTCGGCGGCGACCATGTCCGAGAGGCCGTCCGAGCAAAGGAGGTACAGGTCGCCGACCTGCGGCCGGACCGTGAACGCGTCGACGTCGACGTCCGGATCGGTACCGAGCGCACGAGTGATCACCGAGCGTTGTGGATGCACCTCGGCCTCCTGCGCCGAAAGCTCGCCTCGGCGAACCAGCTCGGCGACGAGGGAATGGTCGTCGGTGATCTGCTCGAGCCGGCCGCCGCGCAACCGGTACGCGCGCGAGTCGCCGACGTGGCCGAAGGTGATCGTGCCGTCGCCCTCGATCAACGCCACCGTCATGGTCGTTCCCATGCCGCTCGTCGAGGGATCGGTCGACGCGCGCTCGTGCACCCGCCGGTTTGCCTCCTGGATCAACTCCGTCACGCGGGACTCGCCGCCGCCGTTTGCGTTCGACTCGCTGAGCGCGCCTGCGGCGAGCGCCGAGGCGATCTCGCCCGCCTGCGCGCCGCCCATGCCGTCGGCGATGGCGAAGAGCGGGGGCTGCACGACGAACGAGTCCTCGTTGTGCCGGCGCTTGCGACCCGGATCGGTGCGGCTCGCGTGGCGGCCGAGCTTCACGGCTCGAACCTCAGATCCGTCTCGCCGATCCGCACGACGTCGCCTGCGATCAGCTTACGGTCGCGTGTCAGCCTGATCCCGTTCACGAAGGTCCCGTTGGTCGAGCCGATGTCCTCGATCCAGACGCCGTCACGGCGAGGCTCAAAGCGCGCGTGGCGGGTCGACGCATACTCGTCGGCTGCGAGCGCCACGTCGTTGTTCGATCCGCGTCCGACCGTCAGCGAGTGCGAGTCGAGCGTGAAGGTCTCGCCGTCGGCGAGTACCGGGCTTGTGAGCACGACGAGCCTGCCGAGCTCGCGCGCAACCGGCTGCGGCAGCAGGCCCGCCGCGGCCGCCTGCTGCGGCGCGAGGATCATCGACTCCTGCGGGAGGCGTAGGTCGCGCGCTGCCGAGCGCACGATCCGCCAGATGAACAGATAGAGGAGGACGAGGAAGGCGATCTTCAGGACGACGAGCGTGGTCTCGACCTGCGCCGAGGCAAGCGCCATTACTGCGTCTCCCGCGTGAAGGCGATCTCGGTCGAGCCGATCGTGAAGCGCATACCGTCCTCGAGCTTCACCCGCTTCACCCGTTTGCCTTTCACCTCGATGCCGTTCGTCGAATCGAGGTCGATCAGCCAGTAGGTCGCCCCCTCCTGCCGAAGCTCCGCGTGGCGACGCGAGGCGTTCGGGTCGGCGAGTTGCAGGTCGGCGTCCTTCGAGCGGCCGAGCACCGCCCGCCGTGCGGTGACCTCATGGCGCTCGCCACCCCACGTCAGCACGGCGATCTCGCGCTCCAGGCCGAGCTCGATCGCCGAGGCCGCCTCGGTCGGCTGCAACACCGCGGCGCCGGGCTTGTAGACCATTGTCGCGCCAGGCTCGACCTGGCTCTTGGGGGCGTCGGCCTCCGCCTTGCCGGTCTGCACCATCCGCGTCGCGATGCCGAAGACGCCGACGTCGAGGTCGTCGTCGGTGTCGAGCTCGACCCGAGGCGATGAGAGAAGCGCATAGCTCTCACGACGGGCGTGCTCGGCGAGGTACTCCTGCAGCTCGTCCTTCAACTGCGCCTCGTAGCTCGAGAACTGCTGGCGGTCGCCCGGTGAGAGAAAGATCGTGTACTCGTTGGGGACATAGACCCGCGAGACCGAGACGTTCCGGTGGTCGTCCATCTCCTTGATCAATTTGCGGGCGAGCTCGACGGGCTGGACGTTCGTGCGGAACGCGCGGCCGAAGACGCCCTCGAAGAGCGACTCGAGCTTCGATTCGATGTTCCGGAGGACGGCCATATGCGACCAGGGTGTTCCCCGGCTGCGGCAAGTCTAAAGACGCGGTTCGAAGGCAAGGGCGGCGGCCGTCACCCAGGCTGCCGCAATCAGCGGTAAGACGGCCGCCGCAGGAGCCGCAAGTGCTGTTGCTGCGAGCAGTACAGCACCGAAGATGGCAGCGGGCCACGGGCCGCGGCGCCGGACGTGGGGGAGCGACGCCGCAGCGGCGGCGAGGATGAGTGCCTCGAGGAGCAGCACCGGATGGGCGCTGAGCTGAGCAGCGACGGCGTGCGCGACGGCCGCCGGCCGGGTCGAGCCCGTCACGCCGAGCCCGAGCGGGGGCATCGAGCCGTCGAAGGGGAGTGGCGCCCGGCGCAAGCCGGCGATCACGCCGGCCAGCAG
>JBAQHS010000217.1:0-30264 GCA_049288455.1 Gaiellaceae bacterium
GGGATGACCTTCTCCGGCTCCGTCGTGGCGAACACGAACTTCAGGTGCGGCGGCGGTTCCTCCACGAGCTTGAGCAGCGCGACAAACCCCGCGCCCTGCGAGACGACCGTCACGCCGAACGCCGGCAGCCGCTTGGTCAGCGACCCGCCGGCGAAGTCGGCCGTGCCCCAGACGAGTGAGGAGCCGAGCGCGAGGACGAGCGCGAGCGCGCCCAGGTCAGTTCAGGCGCTCGACGAGCATTGCCATGCCCTGGCCGCCGCCGACGCACATCGTCTCGAGGCCGATCGTCCGGTCCATCGTCTCGAGGTCGTTCAGCAGCGTGTTCATGATCCGTGCGCCGGTCATGCCGTACGGGTGCCCGAGCGCGATCGCGCCGCCGTGCGGGTTCAGCTTGTCGCTCCACGGATCGACTCCGAGCTCGCGGCAGACGGGAAGCACCTGCGCGGCGAACGCCTCGTTCAACTCCATCACGTCGACGTCGTCGATCGTCATGTTCGCGTGGGCGAGCACCTTGCGCACCGCCTCGATCGGGCCGACGCCCATGATCTCGGGCGCGATACCCGAAACGCTCGACGCGATGATGCGGGCCCGCGGCTGAAGCTCGAGCTCACTGGCACGGCCGGCGGACATGACGACGACGGCAGCCGCGCCGTCGTTCAGTGGGCACGAGTTACCCGCCGTCACCTTGCCACCCGGCTTGAACACCGGCTCAAGGGACGCCAGCTTCTCGTACGTCGACGATGCCCGCGGCCCGTCGTCACGCGCGACGCCCTCGTACGGGGTCACCTCGCGGTCGAAGAATCCAGACTCCTGCGCGGCGACGGCGCGCTCCTGCGATTGCTGCGCGAAGCGATCCATGTCCTCCCGCGAGACATCCCATTGCTCGGCGACGTTCTCGGCGGTCAGCCCCATCGGGATGTAGACGTTCGCGATCGGCGCGTTGTCGCCGAAGAGCGCGGGGTGGATCTCCTCCTCCGACTTCGGATAGCCGCTCACCTGGCTGATCGACTCGACGCCGGCGGCGACGAACGCCTCGCCTTCACCTGCGCGGATCGCGTGGAAGGCCATGCGAATCGACTGCAGGCTCGAAGCGCAGAACCGGTTCACGGTCAGCCCCGGCACCGACGCCGGCAGTCCCGCGAGGAGCGCGACGCGCCGGCCGAGATTCATTCCCTGCCTGGCCTCCGGGAACCCGCAGCCGACGATGACGTCGACGATCTCGTCGTGCGACAGCTCCGGCACGCGCTCGAGCGCGGTGCGAATCGCGAATGCGCACAGGTCATCGGGCCGCGCATCGACGAGCGAGCCCTTCGCGGCGCGGCCGATCGGCGTGCGTGCCGTTGAGACGATCACAGCTTCTGGCATGCGCCCATCTTGCCGCAAAGAAAAGGGCCGGCGCGCGCCGGCCCTTTTCGTATGCGGTTGGTCGCGAGCTCAGGCGCCGCGGCCGTTGATCAGCTTGCCGACCGGCTGGAAGACGTTGTTCTGGTACTGCACCAACGTCACCTGCGAGATCGGGTACTGGTAACCGCCCTTCGTGAACACCTTCACGCCGGGCAGGGCGAACGGGTTCGCGTTCTTCAACGCGGATGAGTAGTTCATGTTTCGCGCGGCCTTCATCAGTCCCGCGCGCGTCAGGTTCTTCCCTGCTGCCTGAAGCACCTTCACCGTCGTCCAGGCCTTGGCGACGCCGTAGAGGTTCAGCGCGTCGTTCGCATTCCCCTTCGGGTCGTACTTGGCCATGATCTGCCGGTAGAGCTTCATGCCCGCGGCCTTGTTGTAGATCGGGTTCGACGGGTCGAGCAGATAGTTGACCGTGATCGTCCCGTTCGTGATCGACGAGCCGCTCTTCGTCGCGATCGTCAGGAACGCGTCCGTCGCAGACACCGAGTTGGTGATCACGTGCGCCGGTGTCCAGCCGACCTTCGTCGCCACGACGTACGCCTGAATCGTCGGCGTCGGCGTCGCGAAGATCACGAACGTGTCTGCACCGGAGGCCTTCAGCTTCACGACTTGCGCTGCGGGGGCCGTGCTGCTCAGGTCATACGGGGCGGTGGCGACGATCTGCGTCTGGTGCTGCTGCGTGAGACCGGCATTCAGCCCCCGCAGGTAGTCGTTGCCATAGTCGTCGTTCTGGTAGAGGACGCCGATCTTCGCGTTCGGCAGGTTCTTGGCGATGTACTTGCCGTAGATCGCGCCCTCGGCCTCGTAGTCGGGCTGCCAGCCGATCGTCCACGGGTACGTCGACCAGTCGCGGTCGAACGTCGTCGCGCCAGTTGCGACGAAGAGCTGCGGCACCTTGTTGTCGTTCAGGTATTGCCGCACAGCGGTCTGCGGCTCGGTACCGAGGCCACCCACGATCGCGAATGCGTGATCCTGCTCGACGAACTGATGCGTCAGCTGAACCGTGTTCGCAGGGTTGTAGCCGTCGTCGGAATATTTCCAGTTGATCTTGCGGCCGTTTACGCCGCCTTGCGCATTCACGTACGAGAAGTACGCGCCCATGCCTGCGGGGATGGGGGCGTAGCCCGACGCCGGCCCGCTCAAGGGGTACGTTCCCTCGAGCAGAATGGACTTCGCCGTAACGCCCGGCGTCGCCGACGACGTCGCACCGGCCGTCATGACGACGGCGGACGAGGCAGCGAGCGCCACGACGATCAGCAGGAACGTTCTCTTCATGCGTCCTCTCCTTTGCGGGAGTGACTGGGGGGTGTGTCCTAGTCGGTGACTATACGAGTGTGAGACGCCAAAGAGAAGGCGTCGTTAGGGGCCTGTCGACGCGCCGGTGGAGGGTGGTCGTCGCGGCCTCAACCAGGCCGCAACAGCTGACGTGCCTCCCAGGAGACGGGCGGCGAGGCCGGCCACGCCGGCAGGAGCCACGTAGAGGACGAGGAGGAGCACCACCCCGTAGACGACGAGTGGGGAGCCGGGCGCGCGTGTGTTGATGTGGTGGACGCTCGAAACGAGGTCGAGGATTGCCGGGCCCCAGGTGATGCGGATGAACTCGACGAAGAGCGCGCCGAAGACCATGCCGCCGATCGAGCCCGCGCCACCGAGGACGACGCCGACGAGCAGCAGGATCGAGAGGTCGATCGGGAATGTGTCGGGATTCACGTAGCTCACGCCCATCGCAAAGAGCCCGCCCGCGATCCCGCAGAAGAAGGCGGAGATCCCGAAGGCGAGCGTCTTGATCGCCGCCGTCGACACGCCGTTCGCTGTTGCGGCGATCTCGCTGTCGCGGACGGCTCTGAACGATCGTCCGAGCCGTCCGTGGACGATTAGGTAGGCGAGTGCGAGCATCGCGAGCGCGACGATCCACGACACCAGGTACAACCAGACCGACGGATTGATGTTCAGCCCGAGCTCGGAGTGAAGCGGTGGTAGCCCCTTGCCGAGGTTGCCGCCGGTGAAGTGCGGGAAGCGCTTCAGGAGGCCGATGAACGAGAGCGGGATCGCGAACGTCGCGAGGGCGAGGTAGGGGCCTGCGAAACGTGTCGCGGGCAGGCCGAAGGCGATGCCCGCAATGCCGGCGACGATGCCGGCGACGGGCAGCGTCCAGAGGTCGCGCCAGCCGTGGTCGACGACGAGCAACGTCGTCGTGTAGGCGCCGATCCCCATGAACGCCCCGTGGCCGAGCGAGATCTGCCCGGTGAAGCCGGTGAGGATGTTGAGCCCGAGGAGGGCGATGAGATAGATCGCGACGAACGAGAACTGGAACGTGCGGTAGTGCGTCGACAGAAACGGCGTCACGACGACCGAGATCAGGAGGAGCACGAGGCCAGCGGGGCCGACGGGACGACTCTTCATACGCGCCTCACGACCACGCGGCCGAACAGCCCGGCAGGCCGCACCAGGAGGACCACGAGGAGGATGCCGAGTGCGACGGGCAATCTCAGCTCGGGCGTGATCGGATGCACATAGGTGCCGAGCATGTCGAGCAGAACGCCGAGGGCAAGGCCGCCGATCACGGCTCCGACGGGGCTTTCGAGCCCGCCGAGCACCGCTGCCGCGAAGGCGTAGATCAGCACGGCTTGCATCATGTTCGGCGTCAGGAAGATGCTCGGCGCCACCATCATCCCGCTCACGGCGCCGAGCACCGCGGCGAAGCCCCAGCCGAGTGCGAGCAGCCACGTCGTCCGCACACCGAGCAGCCGCGCCGCCGCCGGGTTCACCGCGCCGGCGCGCATCGCAAGGCCGAGTTTCGTAAAGCGGAAGAAGAGCCAGAGGACGACGACGCACCCGATCACGACGCCGAGAGTCCCCACGTCCTGCTTCGAGATGTGGACACCGCCGACCACCCAGGACGAGGTCGGGAACGGACTCGGATAAAACTGCAGCTGCGGCGACCAGATCCAGGCAGCCAGGCCGTTCAGGATGACGAGCAGCGCGATCGTGGCCATCACCACTGTCAGGACGCTTGCCTTCTCGAGCGGCCGGATGACGACGCGCTGCAGGCTCACGCCGATCACGAAGGCGATTGCCAGCGTCGCGAAGAACGCCTCCCAGAACGAGAAGCCGTGGTGAGTGATCAGCGCCCACGAGATGTACGTCGTGAACATCGCGAGCTCGCCCTGCGCGAAGTTGATCACCTCGGTCGCCTTGTAGATAAGGACGAGCGCCAGTGCGAGCGAGCCAAAGATCGCACCGTCGGAGAGGCCAGAGATCAGCTGTTGGAAGAACTGCTGCATCAGAACCCGAGGTAGGCGGAGCGTACGGCGTCGTTGGCCTTGAGGGACTCGGAGCTGCCCGCAACTGCAACCGCGCCTGTTTCGAGCACGTAGGCGCGGCTTGCTGCCTGCAACGCGATTGCCGCGTTCTGCTCGACGACGAGGACGGCGAGGCCCTCCTTTGCGTTGAGATCCGCGACGACGCGGAACACCTCGCGTGTCACGAGCGGCGCGAGGCCGAGCGACGGCTCGTCGAGCATCAGCAGCTTCGGTCGCAATAGGAATGCACGCGCTAGTGCGAGCATCTGCTGCTCGCCGCCGGAAAGCGTCCCGGCCTGCTGGTTGCGGCGCGACTCAAGCCACGGGAAGTAGGCGAGCACCGCTCCGAAGTCGGGCCGGCCACGGCGAAGGTAGGCGCCCATGCGCAGGTTCTCCCAGACGGTCAGCTCGGCGAAGATGCCGCGCCCTTCGGGTACGTGCGCGATGCCTGCGCGCGCGACCGCCTCGGGGCCGACCCGCAGTCGCTTGCCACGGAAGACGATCTCGCCGCCGCGGCGCACGGTGCCGGAGACAGCGCGAAGGGTTGTCGTCTTGCCGGCGCCGTTGGCGCCGAGCAACGCCACGACCTCGCCGTCCCCGACCTCGAGCGAGATCCCGTGGAGCACCTGCACCTGGCCGTAGCGCGCGGAGACGTCAGTGAGCTCCAGCAGTGCCGTCATCCAGGGCGGTAGCTTCTCAGAGATGCTCGACTTGGCAAACGGGATCCGTCGCGTGACCTTCGGCCTCCCGTTCGGCCTCGACCATGTCCATTGCTATCTCCTGCCTGCGTCGGGTGGTGGCTGGACGCTCGTCGACACCGGGCTCGGGACCCGCGATCCAGAGGAGCGGTGGCTGCCCGTGCTCGACGCGCTCGACGGCCCGTTGCAGCGGATCGTGATCACGCACATGCATCCGGATCACGTCGGCGGTGCCCGTGACATCGCGGACTTGACCGGCGTGCCGGTCTTCCAGGGCCGCGAGGACTACGCCCAGTGCGTGAGCGCGTGGGGTGAGCGCGATCCGCAGCGGTTTCGCGACTACTGGGTCTCGCACGGCATCCCCGAGCACGAGGTGGAGGGACTGATGCGCGAGTCCGGCCGCCTGTTGGATGCCGTGCACTGGGTGCGCGACCCGCAGCTCGTCACCGGCGGCGACGAGATCGACGGTTGGCGCGTGGAGGTGCTGCGTGGTCACGCCGACGGCCACATCGTGTTGCTGCGCGACGGAGTGATGATCGCGGGCGACACGATCCTGCTCGGGATCACGCCGGCGATCGGCCTCTATCCGGACTCGCGCCCCGATCCGCTCGGTGACTACCTGGAGACGCTCGAGCGGATCATCGAGCTCGATCCGCACGTCGCGTACGCCGGTCACAAGGACGTGGTCGAGGACCCGGCCGGCCGGGCGAGACAGATCATCGAGCATCACCGCGAGCGTCTGCAGGGGGCGGCAGCTGCTCTCGACGGCCGGCCGCTCTCCGCGTACGACGTCTCGCTCGAGCTCTTCGAGCGCGAGTTGTCGCCGACGCTTCGCCGCTTCGCGACGGCGGAATCGCTTGCCCATCTCGAGCGGCTCGTGCGTGAGGGGCGAGCCCTGCGTGTCGACGGCGGCTACGTCAGGGCGTGACCGGCGCTGCGCACTCGGGCGGCCGAACCCTGATCACCGCGTGTGAGCCCGTGGAACCGGTGGCCTGCACGATGTACCCCTGGCACGAGACGAGTTGCACGCTCGGGAACCTGACGGTGAACCCGCCTGCGGACCCGGCCTGAACTCGTCTCGTCGCGCGGCCACCCGGGGTCGTCGTGACGGCGACGAGCACGTGCTCGCCCCGGTGGAAGCTCGTTCCGTGGACCGTGAACGGCGAGCGGGAGGGGACCGTGACCCTTGCGGTTCCCCCGGCGAATGCCGCTCCCGCCGCAAGGAGCGCGAGCCCGACGGCGAGCCCGATCGAAAGTCGGCGGATCATGGGGGTCGTTCTACCCGGTCGGGCCTGATCCAGAAACATTCGCAGACCCTGTTCCGCCGATACCATTCGGCCTATGAAGCCGCTTCGGATCGGCGTTCTTGCGCTGCAGGGGAACTTTCGCGAGCACGTGCAGATGCTGCGCGGGCTCGGCGCCACTGCGGTGGAGATCCGGAAGCCGGATGGGCTCGCGGCGCTCGACGGCCTGGTGATTCCCGGTGGTGAATCGACGACGTTCATGCGGCTGATGGGCCTGTACGGGCTCGACGACGCGCTTCGCAGCTTCGACCGGCCCGTCTTCGGGACGTGCGCGGGGATGATCGTCCTCGACCGCAACCATCTCGATCTCATCGATCTCTCGGTGCGGCGCAATGCGTTCGGCCGACAACTCGCTTCGTTCGAGACGGATCTCGACGTCGTGGGGCTCGAAACCCCAGTTCGGGCTGTGTTCATCCGTGCGCCATGGGTCGAAGAGGTCGGCCCGAACGTCGATGTGCTCGCCGAGGTCGACGGCCGGCCGGTACTCGCACGCGAGGGGCGCTTCCTCGTCGCGGCGTTCCATCCCGAGTTGACCGACGATACGCGGCTGCACGAGCAGTTTCTGGAAATCGTGAGGGAGGAGCAGGGTGTCAGGGCATAGCAAGTGGTCGTCGATCAAGCACAAGAAGGGCGCTGCCGACGCAAAGCGCGGCAAGCTCTTCTCGAAGCTCTCGCGCGCGATCATCGTCGCGGCAAAGGAGGGCGGCGGCGACCCTGCGAACAACCTTTCGCTCCAGAACGCAATCGAGAAGGCGAAGTCGTACTCGATGCCGAAGGACAACATCGACCGCGCGATCGCCAAGGGCTCGGGCGCGGATGCGGATGCCGATGCGTTCGAGACGATCGTCTACGAGGGTTACGGCCCAGAGGGCGTCGCGGTGATCGTCGAGGCGCTCACCGACAACAAGAACCGGACGGCCGCCGACGTGCGCCACATGTTCGCGAAGAACGGCGGCAACCTCGGTGCGACCGGAGCCGTCGCCTGGCAGTTCGAGCGGCGCGGCGTCGTCGTCGTGCCGGCCGACGGCGTCGACGAAGAGGAGTTGCTGCTCGTCGCTGCCGACGGCGGGGCGGACGACGTTGAGCCCGACGGGGACGTCTTCCAGGTCACCTCGGCGCCTGAAGCGCTCTCGGCTGTTCGCTCGGCGATCGAGGCAGCCGGGATGCAGATCGAATCGGCCGAGCTCCAGCTGGTCCCGAAGGTGACGGTCGCCGTCGAGGACGAGGCGAAGGCCCGGCAGGTGATGCGCCTGATCGATGCGCTCGAGGACAACGACGACGTGCAGGACGTCTACGCGAACTTCGACATCCCCGAGCAGGTGCTGGAGGCGGTCGCAGGCTAGATCGCCTCGACGCCGTATCTCCGGCGCCGCCGGCGCCGTTTATCTCGCAGGACGGGAGCAAGCGAGCGACGGAGGTATGACGTATGTCGGCATTTGAGCGCGGGGCCGCGGCCCTGGAACGGCCGGGAGACAAGGCGCGGCAGAAGGCGGACTCGGGCCACGGCTGGTACGCGGTCCTGGCGCGAACCGGGCTCGTGGCAAAGGGCCTCTCGTTCGGCCTCGTCGGCGCCCTCGCAGTCAAGCTTGCACTCGGCGACGGAGGCCAGGCCACGAGTCGTCAGGGTGCGCTGAAGCAGCTCGCGCAGCAGTCGTTCGGCAAGGTCGCGCTGATCGCGCTCGCGTTCGGTTTCGCTGCGTATGCGCTGTGGCGCTTCGTTCAGGCGTTCGCTGAGCGCGCCGAGGGAGACGAAGGCGCCGCCAAGGTCTGGTTGAAACGCACCGGCTACATCGGGCGCGGCCTCATCTACGCGGGGTTGACCTACTCGACCGTTCGCATCCTCTCCGGCTCGGGCGGCGGCCAGTCGCAGACCGCCAAGGCGCACCATTCGACCGCGATGGTCTTCGGTTGGCCCGGTGGCCGCTATCTCGTCGGTGCAGCGGGGATCGTCGTCATCGGCGTCGGGTTCTGGAACCTCTACCGCGGCCTTGCGCGCAAGTTCGAGGACAAGTGGCGCGTCGGCCGCCTGTCGCCGACCGTGAGGAAGTGGGGCGGCCGGGCCGGGGTGCTCGGGCATACCGCGCGGTTCGTCGTGTTCGGCCTGATCGGGGTGTTCCTCACGAAGGCTGCGGTCGACTACAAGCCGAAGGACGCGATCGGCCTGGATGGCGCGCTGCAGAAGCTCGCGCAGGCCTCGTACGGCCCGTGGCTGCTCGGCCTCACTGCGGCCGGCCTGATCGCCTACGGCATCTACTGCCTGGTCGACGCCAGGCTGCGGGATGTCTCGACCAACGGGTAGATGGACACGAGCATCGCGATCTGGGTGGCGACGCATCGCATCTCCGCCCTGAACGACCCGATGGTCTGGCTCGGCACGATCGAGAAGCTCGGCGCCGTCTGGATCTTCCTCGCGCTCGTGACCGGCTTCCTCCGCAGGATCGGGCTCTGGCGCACGATTGCCCTCGCTGTCCTGACGGCGATCACGACCTTCGCCGCCGATGCGCTCGCTTTCGGCGTCAAGGATCTGACAAGCCGGACGAGGCCGTTCGCCGCGCACCCGCAGATCCACCCGCTGTACGTCGTTCACTCGAGCTCGTTCCCGGCCGGACATGCTGCAACCGCCTTTGCGGGTGCAGTGCTGCTGACCGCGGTCGTGCCGCGTCTCTGGCCCGCGTTTTTCGCGCTCGCGGCCCTGATCGGGTTCTCCCGGGTCTACGACGGCGTGCATTACCCCACCGACGTGCTCGCCGGGGCACTGCTCGGCGCGGCTGTCGGAGGCATCGCAGTTCTTGCGCTCCGGGCGCCGATCCCCCGGCTCCGGCAGGCCCGGGCGAAGGTCGGCCTGGCCATCTGACCCCGGCAGGAGACGTCCGGTTCGGTGCCTAACGTGTCGTCGTGAGAGTTCTCGGCATCGACCCAGGGACGGCTGCATGCGGGTACGGGATTGTTCATGTCGACGGCGGACGCATCACGGCCATCTGCCACGGGTGGTGGCGCACCTCGCCGCGGGAGCGTCCGGAGGCTCGGCTGCTCACGATCTTCGAGGGCGTCCAGGAGCTGATCGGCCTGCACGCCCCGGATGCCGTCGCCCTGGAGGAATCGTTCGTCGGCGCAGACGCCCGCATCGCGCTCTCCGTCGGGCAAGCGCGCGGAGCCGTGCTCGTCGCCGCGTCGTCCGCCGGTCTCGCCTGCGCCGAATACGCACCGGCCCGTGTCAAACAGGCTGTCTGCGGCTACGGCCGCGCCGACAAGGAGCAGGTGGGGAAGATGGTGAAGGCGATCCTCGCGCTCGCTGAGGTGCCGCATCCGAACCACGCCGCCGACGCGCTTGCGGTCGCGATCTGCCACGCGCTCGCACCACCGCTGCTGAAAGCCGTGGGGTAGTGCCCCGTACCGAAAGTCTCGCGCGCCCTGGCGGCTGCAAAGCGGCGCCGTGCCGCGTCCTCAATCGCCCCGATAGAACACCGCTATCGGGGCTCCCTGCGTCCTTGCCCGGCTTGCTTTTCGCTCGCCAGGCCAATCACGGAACTTCCGGAACGGAGCACTCATGATCGCGCGCCTGCGCGGCCGCATCGCGGGTCGCACCTCGAGTGGTCTCATCTTCGACGTGAACGGTGTCGGTTACCTCGTCAACGCGGCCCCCTCGGTCACCCGTCTTGGCGACGGCGAGATCACGATCGAGATCCACACCGTCGTGCGCGAGGATGCGCTGCAGCTCTACGGCTTCGGCACGGCCGACGAGCGTGAGGTGTTCGAACTGCTGCTCGGCGTCTCGGGCGTCGGGCCGAAGGTCGCGCTCGCCATCATCTCGGGCTCGACACCGGCCGAGCTTCGCCGCGCGATCGCGCTCGACGACGTGAAGCGGTTCCAGGCGATCCCCGGCGTCGGGCTGAAGACTGCGCAGCGCGTCGTGCTCGAGCTCAAGGAGAAGCTCACGGTGCTCGACGTCGCGCCGGTGCGCGGAGGCGATCTCACAGCGCGCGACGCGCTCGTCGAGCTCGGCTGGTCGCTGCTCGATGCGGAACGGGTTCTCGCTGAGATCGATCCCGAGCTTTCTGTCGAGGAGCAAGTGCGCCACGCGCTGAGGCAAGCGGCATGACCCAGTTTCTTGCTCCAGTGCTCGCCGACGCCGAGGAAGAGCTCGAGCGCTCGCTTCGCCCGCGCACGCTGTCGGACTTCGTCGGCCAGGAGCGCGTCAAGGAACAGCTTGCGATTGCACTCGAGGCGGCGAAGGCACGCGGTGAGGCGCTCGACCACGTCCTCTTCGCAGGCCCGCCTGGCCTCGGCAAGACCTCGCTCGCCCAGATCGTTCGCAACGAGCTCGGCGTCGGTATCCGTCAGGTCGCGGGGCCGGCACTCGAGCGCAAAGGGGACATCGCGGCGATCCTGACGACGCTCGAGCCGCGCGACGTCCTCTTCGTCGACGAGATCCACCGTCTCAACCGCGCCGCGGAGGAGATCCTCTACCCGGCGCTCGAAGACTTCCGCCTCGACATCATCGTCGGCCAGGGGCCGGCTGCACGAACACTCACGCTCGACCTGCCGCCGTTCACCCTGATCGGGGCGACGACGCGTACGGGCCTCCTGACGACGCCGCTGCGCGACCGCTTCGGGCTCACCTTTCGGCTCGACCTCTACGACGCGACCGAGCTCGCGACGATCGTCCGTCGCTCGGCGCAGATCCTGGCCGTCGAGATCGACGAGGACGCTGCCGAGCTCGTCGCCGGCCGTTCGCGCGGCACGCCACGGATCGCGAACCGCATCCTGCGCCGCGTGCGCGACGTCGCCGAGGTTCGGCACGCAGGCGTCGTGACCACGGCGATCGCCGAGGAAGCGCTCGAGCTGCTCGAGGTCGATTCAGTCGGGCTCGAGCGCTTCGACCGCGAGCTCCTGCGTTGCGTCGTCTCGAAGTTCGGCGGGGGACCGGTCGGGCTCTCGACGCTCGCGGTTGCCCTCGGCGAGGAGCAGGAGACGATCGAAGACGTCTATGAGCCCTTCCTCCTGCAGCTCGGCTTCCTGCAACGGACGCCGCGTGGCCGCATGGTCACCGATCTCGGCCGCGCCCATTTGGGCGCCCTCCCGGCGACCTCGACCCTCTTCTAGCGGGTGCGTTCGCCCCCCGGAAGTCGGCGATAATGGGCGGAATGTCGACGTCGGCCCCGCGCGCGGATGCTGCGGCTGCGTCGGTCGGCGCCGCTGATCTGTTCGTCCTGCGCCGCGTCACCGGCAACCGGTTCGTCCACTTCGGCGGCAGCGGGCGTGGGGCGGGCTGGGCCGGCCTGATCGAAGTCGACGCCGAGGATGAGGCATCGCTCGGCCAGGCGCTCGCGACCCGCGAGCCCGTGCGCCTGACCCACGGCGGCAAGGAGCTCGTGTTTGGGCCGTACTACGCGCGTGCAGCGGCGTTCGTCCCGGTCTCGAACGATGTCGTGGTTGTGTTCGGCTGCGAGCGCGACGAGCTTGCGGCGGCGGGCGACGATGCGCTCAAGGCTGCCGGAATGCTCGCGGCCGACGCGGTCGAGTCGGTGTCGCCGGCGAAGCGCCTCGCCGACGAGCTCGAGGAGCTGGAGGCCGTTCGTGCGCTCGCGGCGATCGACGTGTCGGCGGCGCCCGAGACGATGCGCGCGCTCGCCCTCGGCGCTGCAGAGGCACTCTCGTGTGAGGTCGCGGCCGTCTATCTCGCCGACAGGGATCGACTCGAGCTGGTCGACCGCGGCTGGACACTGGAGGCGCCGCGCGAGTCCATCGTCGCCGCGCTGCGAAGCGTCATGGACGAAGGGCGCTTTCCGTATTGCGTTCAGGACGCGAGCATGGTGCCGCTGCCCGCACCGCTGGACGTCGACCATGGCGTGCGGTCGTACTACCTGCTGGAACTGACCGGCATCGCGCGTGGCGTCATCTTCCTCGCGCACACCGATGCCGCGCCGCGCGGCTTCACGCTCCTCTGCCGGCGGCTGGGGCTACGCCTCTCGGAGGTGGCGTCGGCTCAGCTCGGCGTTGCGCTCACGCTGGAGTGGTGCTCGGAAGAGGCGGCTCGCCTTCACGCGGCGTTCGGGAAGCTCGACGTCGCCGAATGACCTTCAGGATCACCGGCGCCGTCAGCAGCGCCATCACGTCGAACCACACGTAACCCGACGCGACCCCGCTCGGCGGGTTGCCATCCGGCATTCCGAGCCCCGGTAGGTGCCGCGACCAGCGCCACGTCCCGATCGCCGTGCCGTAGAGCTCGAGCGAGGCGACGACGAGGAACACACCCGCGTAGATCGCCCGGTAGCGCGACCTCCAGAGAAAGAGGAGCAGAAGGGGCACGCCGATCGCTCCCGCCACGTCGCGGCGGGGGAGCACGGTGAGCCCGAGGACGCCCCAGGTCGCCGCCGTGGTCGCGGCAAGCGCGACGAGCGCGCGGGTGTGTCGCTGCGTGGCCGCCGCGAGGGCGAGCCCGCTCAGGTACACGATGCCGTGGGCCGGCGGCACGAAGAGGGGCAGGTTGTGCAGGCGGTACCGGTAGACACCCCAGAGCAGCGAGCCCACCGCCTCGCCGATCGTCGCGAATGCGACAACACCGAGAGCCTGCGCGCGGCGCTCGGGTGCGACGCGCGTGAGCGCGGCGAGCAGCACGACGCACGTGACGACGCCGAGCGCGAGCTGTTGCGGATAGCTCGCGTCATGGTCGAGCGCAAGCAGCGCCGCAAGGTACGCGCAGCCTGCTGCGGCTGCTGCGGCGGCACGACGAGCAGAGGTTAGGGGTGCTTGAACTGGAGCTCGTGCCACGAGGGGACCGGGGCGAGCTCGAGCAGCGGACGGCCGCCGCCACCCGGATGCTGGTAGGCGAACTCGGCGTCGTCCTCGTCCCAGACGACCTCGAGCGCGCCGCGTTTCACCTGGTGGTCGAGCCAGGCGCCGCGGAAGATCAGCTTGCGCAACCAGTACACGAGCGACTCGCCGCCGACGAGCGAGACTCGCTCCCAGTGCCGGACGAGATATCCGCCGAGCCGGGAAGCCGGCTCGTCGATCACGCCCTGCGCTGCGAGCGCGACGAGGTCTGCGGTCTCGTCCTCGTCGAGCTCCGGGCTCTCGACGACGCCGAGCTTCACGGCGGCTGCGACGACCCGGCCCTCGAAGTCGGCCTCGCCGAACGAGAACCGGTAGCCGAGGAATTCGACGACGTAATCGTTGCCGGAGCTGTAGTTCGCGTCCGGTGTTGGCTGCGAGTCAGGCACGATCTCATGGTAATGAACCTTCTCGCTGCGGCCTCGCGCACCGAGCGCCTCGTCATCTTGCTGCCGGTATTCGTGATCGGAGCCGGTCTCGTCGGCGCCGTCATGATCCTGCTCGGACGGGCGTTCGCGACGTCGGTGCGCGAATCCGGGCATCCTCGGATCGTGATCGGCGGCCTGGTCGCGCTCGGTGTCGTGATCGCGGTGCTGACCTGGCTGGGCGTGACGCTGCCGCGCGAGGGGTAAAGAAATCAGCTAGAGAATGACGACGGGCGTGCCGACGGAGACGTGCTCGAACAGCCACTCGGCGTCCGGGACGTGCATCCGGACGCAGCCGTGCGAGGCGCTGTAGCCGATCGACGTGTCGGCGTCGGTGCCGTGAATGCCGACTCCCGGCGCGGTCAAGCCCATCCAGCGCGTGCCGAGTGGATTGCCGGGGCCGGGCGGGACCGGCTTCAGGCCCTTGGCCCACTCGTCGTAGGTCGGCGGATACCACCACGGATCGCGCTGCTTGTTGGCGATGCTCCAGACACCCGCGGGCGTGGGGTAGATCGCTTGCCCGGTCGCGACCGGGAACGTGCGCACGAGCTTGCGGCCCTCGTAGAGCCGCAAGGTGTTCGCGCCGCGCGTGACGACGATCACCGCGCCGAAGGTGGCCGGCAATCGCTTCGGGTGAACGGAGCGAGTTCGGAGAACGAGCGGCCGACGGTCGCCACTGCGGAGGAGCCGACCGACCGCAGCGCGCATCGTCGGCACCCTGACAGCGAGCCCCGTTCTCGCAGGCGTGAAGATCGGGCCTGCAGACGTCGCGCCGATCACCTTTGCGTCGATCGCCGGCCGGTCGTAGCGGCGCGCGAGCGAGTCGACGAGCTTCGCGACGCGCACCGATGAGTAGCGGACGGGAAGCACGATCCGGCTGCTCGGCGTCGCAGCGAGGGCCGAGGAGACAGCGGCCTCGACGTTCAGCGTCGCGCCCAGTGCGGCGGGCGAGACGGAGGTCGACGTGCCGTGGAACTCGACGGTCATCTGGCGGTTGAACGCCGCCTCGATTCGCGCCCGAGCGGGCTCGGCGCTGAGGCTGCCCACGCGAACGCCCGAAACCGAGACACCCACCGGGATCACACTCGTCGGCTGGGACGCGGGCGCGGCGGCGCAGGCGAGACCGGCAGCAAGCACGAAGGCGGCGACGGTCCTCAGCATCGGGGCGCTAATTCAAGCACTTTAGGGAGGAAATGCGAACTGCGCCGTCCGACGGCGGCCGTACGTTGCTAGCCCGATGACTCGTGGAACCTGGGAGCTCGCACCGTGCACACATGCCGCCGTGCGCTCGCTCGCAGAGGCGCTCGACGTCGACGAGGTGACCGCTTCCGTGCTCGTCCGGCGGGGCTACGGCGAGCCGGAGGATGCGCGGCGGTTCCTCGCTGGGGCGCTCCCGGGGCACGACCCGTTCGGGCTCGGAGACATGCGCGAGGCCGTCCAGGTGATCCACGCGGCCGTCGCCGCAGGCGCCCGCATCTGCGTCCACGGGGACTATGACGCCGATGGGATCTGCGCGACCGCGCTCGCGGTGCTGCTGCTGCGCGAATTGGGTGCCGATGTTGCGTGGCATCTGCCGTCGCGGTTCGAGGAGGGCTACGGCCTGAATGCCGACACGCTGACCCGGCTCGCCGGCGAGGGCTTCGAGCTCGTCGTCACGGTCGACTGCGGCATCACCGCGGTTGCCGAGGTCGAGCACGCGCGTGCGCTCGGCCTCGAAGTCGTCGTCACCGACCATCACCGGCCCGCCGAGGAGTTTCCTGCGTGCCCGGTCGTCGCGCCACTGAAGGGCGACTACCCGTTCACGGGGTTGTGCGGCACCGGCGTCGTCTGGAAGCTGGCCGAGGCGCTCCTCGGAGCAGGACATCCGTTCCTCGACCGCCACCTCGACATCGTCGCTCTCGCAACGATCGCGGACGTCGTTCCGCTGATCGACGAGAATCGCGCGCTCGCACTCGCTGGCCTGCGTCGCCTGGCCCAGACGCAGAAGGTCGGGCTGCGCGCTCTCATGCGGGTCGCCGGGGTCGACCCGGCGGCCGTCGACGAGTCAGCGGTGGGCTTCCGTCTCGCGCCGCGCATCAACGCGTCGGGCCGCCTCTGCCGTCCCGAAGCCGCCCTCGCGCTGCTCCTCACCGAGGACGGCGAGGAGGCAAAGAAGCTCGCTGAGGAGCTCGAGTCGCTCAATCGCGAGCGGCAGGGAGTGGAGGAGCGAATCCTGCGTGACGCGATCGATCAGATCGAGTCGTGGCCGGACTCACGCCGCCGGCGCCGCGGCTATGTCGTTGCGGGTGACGGCTGGCATGAAGGCGTGATCGGCATCGTCGCGTCGCGTCTCGTCGAGCGGTACGGCCGGCCGTGCGTGCTGATCGCGGGCACGGACGGGGAGTGGAAAGGCTCCGGGCGCTCGATCCCAGCCTTCGACCTCCACGGGGGGCTTGGTGCGTGCGCCTCGCATCTCGAGCGGTTCGGCGGCCATCGCGCGGCGGCAGGGTTGACCATCGACGCGGCGCGTGTGGAGACCTTCGCGGCCGCGTTCGCGGCGCATGCGGATTCGGTGCTCAGCGAGGACGACCTCCGTCCGGTCACGCGGGTCGACGCGATCGTGCCCGGCGCCAAGCTGGGGCTCGACCTTTGCGCAGAGCTCGGCGCACTCGCGCCGTTCGGGCTCGGGAACCCCGGGGTGCTGTTGCTCGTCGACGGCTGCGAGCTCGCCGACCTCTCCACGGTTGGTGACGGCAAGCATCTGCGGTTCCGCGTGCGACATCGCGGTCGCGACGCAGGGGCCGCGATTGCCTTCGGCATGGGCGGGCAGCTCGAGAGCCTGCACGCCGGCGGCCGGTTCGACCTCGCGTTCCGCCTTCAGGAGAACCGGTGGAACGGCGTCGTCTCGCCGCAGCTTGTCGTGCGGCGCGTCTTCGACGCTGCCGCATCGTTCGAGGAACTGCGCGACTGGCTCGCGGCACAGTGGAAGGCCGGTGAGCCAGCCTGGACCCCGGAAGCCCGCACGATCTTCGGCGAGCTCGAGCTCCAGGACGGCGCGAAGCGGAGCTTGCTCGAGTCGCCGACGTTTCGCGCGCTGCTCGACGGGACGCCCGCACTCGCCGCGGCGGCTTGATTCGACATCTCGAACGCTCGCCTCGACAACGAGACCGGTCCCGTAGGATCGCGGCATGACGAAGAGCATCGACATCGTCTCGATCAAGGGGCCGAACGGCTGGTCGCCCATCCGCCGCGAGCTCGACGTGCAGTCGTTCGGCGTCAACGCATGGACGCGTGCCGAGGGAGAGACGATCGTCGGTGAGCACACCGAGTCGGGCAGCGGCCAGGAGGAGCTGTACATCGTCCTCGCCGGCTCCGCGCGTTTCACCGTCGACGATGAGGATCTCGACGCGCCGACAGGTACGGCGGTCTTCGTGGGCGACCCAGAGTCGAAGCGCACGGCGATTGCGCTCGAGGACGACACGACGGTCGTCGTGGTCGGAGGCAAAGCGGGGGTGGCGTACACGCCGGGCGCGTTCGAAGTGAACATCGACGTGTTCCAGCTCTTCCAGCAGGACAAGATCGAGCAGGCGAAGGCGATGATCACCGACGCGCTCGGGCGCTTCGAGGATCGCGGAGCCCTCACCTACAACCTGGCGTGCGCCGAAGCGCGTCTCGGCGAGACCGACTCGGCCGTCGAGCACCTCCGGGCCGCCCTCGAGCTGCGCCCGGGCCTCACCGACCTTGCTCGCGGTGACACAGATCTCGATGCGCTGCGCGAGGATCCGCGGTTCGTCGAGCTCGTTCCCGCAGCGTCGAGCTAGCCGGGCGCTCTACGCCCTGACAATCGCGGCGCGGCTCGAGCGCCGGCGTGGCGGAGCCTGGCGGGCGGCCGCAGCATCGAGCTCCCGCAGCATCCGGGCGATGCGAATCAGCTTCTTCGTCTCTCTGCGCCGCGCGAACATGGGCTCCTCTGGTTCATCGGTAGAACGCCGTTTCCTTCTAAAGAGATTCGCTCCAAACGGGGGATAAGCCGCAAAATGGGCGGGGTACACTGGAACGCAGTGACAGTCCTCGAGCGGCATCAGGATCTCGTCGAGGAGCTGCTTGCGGACGTCGAGGCCTATAAGCCGGACGCCGATCGAGAGCTCCTCACCCGGGCGTTCGACTACGCCGCGCAGGCGCATGCGGGGCAGGTCCGCCAGTCGGGCCAGGAGTTCATCTACCACCCCTGGGGCGCGGCGAAGATCCTTGCCGGGCTGCAGCTGGACGAGCCGACGCTCGCGGCGGCGCTGCTGCATGACGTCGTGGAGGACACGGGCACCGACATCGAGGAGTTGCGAGCGGAGTTCGGCGACGAGATCGCAACGCTCGTCCAGGGCGTGACGAAGCTGACCCGTGTCCAGTTCCAAAGCCGCGAGCATGCGGAGGCCGAGAACTACCGCAAGCTGATCGTCGCGATGGCCGAGGACCTACGCGTCATCCTGATCAAGCTCGCCGACCGGATGCACAACCTGCGCACGATCGAGTACCTCGGCAAGCAGAAGCAGCTGCAGAAGGCCCGGGAGACGCTCGAGGTCTACGCGCCGCTCGCACACCGGCTCGGAATCCACGCGATCAAGTGGGAGCTCGAGGACCTCTCCTTCCAGACGCTGCATCCGCGCAAGTACGAAGAGATCAAGCAGATGGTCGCTGAGCGGCGCACCGATCGTGAGGAGCACGTGCGCGAGGCCGCGATGGTGTTGCAGAAGGAACTCGACAAGGTCGACATCCCCGCGGAGATCTCCGGCCGCGCAAAGCATTTCTATTCGATCTACGACAAGATGGTGAAGAAGGGCCGCGAGTTCAACGAGATCTACGACCTCACCGCGATGCGCGTGATCGTTGAGCGCAGCGGGGACGAGGGAACGCGTGACTGTTACGGCGCGCTCGGCTTGATCCACTCGCTCTGGAAGCCGATGCCCGGCCGTTTCAAGGACTTCATCGCGATGCCGAAGTTCAACGCGTACCAGGCGTTGCACACGACAGTGATCGGCCCGCAGGGACGGCCGCTCGAAATTCAGGTCCGTACGCGTGAGATGCACGAGACCGCCGAGTTCGGCGTCGCCGCGCACTGGCTCTACAAGCGCGGCAAGAAGGACAAGGACGCCGAGTGGGTCGCTTGGGTGAAGCAGTTGATGGACGAGGGGACAGCGGACGAGGCCGACCCGCGCGAGTTCATGAAGACGTTCCGCACCGACCTCTTCGAGGAAGAGGTGCATGTCTTCACGCCCAAGGGCCAGGTAAAGACGCTGCCGGCCGGCTCGACGCCGATCGACTTCGCCTATGCGGTGCACACGGACGTCGGGCACCGCACGGTCGGAGCCAAGATCAACGGCCGCATCGTGCCGCTCCACTACAAGCTTCAGAACGGTGACTTCGTCGAGATCCTCACGTCGAAGCAGGGGCGCGGGCCCTCGCGCGACTGGATGTCGCTCGCGAAGAGCTCACGCGCGCGGAACAAGATCCGCCAGTGGTTCTCGCGCGAGACGCGCGAGGACGCCGAGCAGAAAGGGCGCGAGGCGCTCGAGCACGCGCTGAAGGCTCAGAATCTGCCGTACGCCAAGCTGCGCGGCTCGTCGACGCTTGCGCAGGTGATTCGCGAGACGGGGTTCAAGAAGGCCGAGGACTTCTACCTCGCACTCGGCTCCGGCAAGCTCCAGCCCGGCTCGATCGTGAACAAGGTCGTGCAGCGGCTGAAGACGGAGCAGGTGGCCGAGGAGGCGCCGGTCGTCAAGGCGCCGAAGGCGCGCGAGACCGTTTCCGGCACCGAGATGGGCGTCGTCGTGCAAGGCGTCAGCGACGTGCTGATCCGGCTCGCGAAGTGCTGTACGCCCGTGCCGGGCGACCAGATCGTCGGGTACATCTCGCTCGGGAGGGGCATCACGATCCACCGTGACGACTGCCCGAACGTGAAGGCGCTCAGGCGCAGCCCCGAAAGGTTCACGCCGGTTTCGTGGGATGGCGCTGTCTCGGCGAAGAGCTTCCGGGTGCAGATTGCGGTCGACTCGTGGGATCGGCCGCGGCTGCTGGAGGATGTCGCCCGGACCTTTGCCGAGCACGGCGCGAACATCGTCAGCTACGGAGGCATGGTCGAAGACCAGCTCGCAAAGAACTGGTACACGGCCGAGGTCGGCGACCTGAAGAGCTTGCGGACGCTCCTCACGGCGCTGCGTAACCTCGAAGCCGTGTTCGACGCGTACCGCGTCACTCCGTCATGACCCGCGGGTCGTGACGGACGTCCATCCGGTCGCGGCGGCCGGCTTCGGCGCCGGGGCGGAGGTCTATGAGCGTGCGCGTCCGTCGTACCCGGTCGAGGCGGTCGAGTGGCTCGCCGAGCGGACCGGGCTCGGGCCGGGGCGGACCATCGTCGACGTCGGGGCCGGCACCGGGAAGCTGACGCGGCTTCTGCCGGCGACCGGTGCACGCGTGATCGCAGTCGAACCGGTGCCAGAGATGCGTGCGAAGCTCCTCGAGGTCATCCCCGGGGTCGAGGCGCTCGAGGGAACGGCCGAGAGCCTGCCGCTGGCCGACAGTGAGGCTGACGTGGTCGTCGTCGCGCAGGCGTTTCACTGGTTCGACCACGAGCGAGCGCTGCCGGAGATTCACCGTGTGCTTCGGCCGGACGGGTACCTCGTGCTCGTCTGGAACATGCGCGATCTCGAAAACAGCGTGCAGGCCGGAGTGGACGCGCTGCTCAGATCGGTGCGGAAGGGCGTCGACGACTACCCGTCCGGCTCGTGGCGCGAAGCGCTCGAGCAGTCGCTGCTCTTCGGCCCGCCCGAAGAACGGATCTTCCGCTTCGAGCAATGGTTCACAGCCGCCGATCTCGCCGACCGCGTTGCCTCGACGTCGTTCGTGGCGACGATGTCTGCGCCGGAGCGAGAGGAGCTGCTCGCTCGGGTTCGGGCGGTGGCCGACGGCCTGCCCGAGCCGTTCCCGTTCCCGTACCGGACCGAGGTGCAAGTGATCCCTCGATCGAGTGATCGAGGCGGGAACGAGCGGGGTACCTCAATCAAGGGATAGCGCAGGCCCGTCCGCTCTCCTACAACGAGTACGGGGGGAGAGGAACGGGCTGCGACGTCCGCTCGGACCTGGGAGAGGGTTCGGGCGGACGGAGCGCCCAAGTCATTTTCCGCTCGCGCCGAGGGTCAGGCGTGCGTTTCTTCGAAGGCTGCGATCCGCTCGCGGAACGCGTCGGGCACCGGCACCGACCGGCGCTCGGCGAGGTCGATGCACACGAGCGTGGCCTTCGCGGTCGCCATCAGGACGTCTTCGGTGTCGTCCGTGACGCGGTACGCAGCGTGGTCGTACGTGATGCTCGTGCGGCCGATTCGCTCGACGCGCACGAAGACCTCGAGCAGGTCGTCGAACCGCGCGCCGGCGTGGTACTCGACGGTCGTGGCGCGCATCGCGAGATCGGCGGTGCCGAAGTACCCGCGGCCAAGATGGCGGTGGAACTCCGTGCGGGCGAGGTCGAAGTAGGGCATGTAGCGGCCGTAGTAGACGACGCCCTGCGCGTCGGTGTCCGAGAACCCGACGCGCGCATACGCCGCGTAGCCGAACGGCTCCTTACGCCGCGTGAGGTGCCCAAGCTCGATCATCCGCCGATCCTAACCGGGTGCCCGGCGACTCTCCGGAAGGGCATGCTCCAACCCGCCGCGTCCGGTGCCAGGCACCGTTGTGGGACTGCAACAACTTTGCGCCAATTGAGCGACGGACACTGGCGGCGCCGCGATCCTGTTGCTTCCCTTTGCGACATGGGCAGAGCGCCACGGATCGAGATTCCCGACGGGTATTACCACGTTCACACCCGAGGGAACAATCAGCGCGACATCTATTTCGGAAACTGGAGCGGGAGGCTCTTTGTCAGCGAGCTCGAGCGCTCGTCCCGGCGCCAAGGGTGGCGTGTTCTTGCATACTGCTTGATGCGAAACCACTACCACGGTGTTCTCCAGATCGGGGACGGCGGCCTGTCGGACGGCATGCGCGACCTGAACGGCCGCTTCGCTCAGACCTCCAACTGGCAGAACAACCGCTCCGACCACCTCTTCGGTCAACGGTTCAAGAGCCATCTGATCGAGACCGAGGAATACCTCCTCGAGTCGTGCCGCTACGTGCTCCTGAACCCCGTGCGGGCCGGCATCGTCCGCGATCCGCGGCACTGGCGGTGGAGCAGCATGCGTTCGACGGTCGGCCTCGCGCTTCCCTCCTCGTGCCTGGACGTGGGCGGGCTGCTTGAACTGTTCAGCCGCAAACCCGGGCGCGCGGCTGTCCTTTTCGGGCAGTTCGTCGACGCCGGTCTTTCTCCGCCATGGCCGGTGCCAGGCACCGTTACGGGCGAGTGACCGCTTACGCGCGGATCACACCCAGCACCTCGTCAAGCCGGGCGTTCATCTCCGCTTCGGAGCGGGCTTCGAGGTTGAGGCGCAGCAGCGGCTCGGTGTTCGACGGGCGGACGTTGAAGTGCCAGTCATCGAACTCAACCGAGAGGCCGTCGAGGTGGGAGATCCGGCCGGACGCACCGAACCGTGCCTCGAGCTCCGCCAGCTTCGACGGAACGTCCGCGACCGGCGTGTTGATCTCACCGGTGATGAAGTAGCGGCTGCGTAGCGACGTGAGCAGCGCGCTCAGCTTGCCGCGTCGCGAGATCAAATCGCACATGAGCAGAAACGGCACGACTCCCGAGTCGGCCTGCGTGAAGTCGCGGAAGTAGTAGTGAGCTGACACCTCGCCTGCGAACACCGCGCCCTCCTCGCGCATGCGCTGCTTGATGTACGCGTGCCCGACGCGATTGATGAGCGCGATGCCGCCCGCCCGTTCGATCGCCTCCGGCACGGCCCACGATGCACGTACGTCGTAGATCACCTTGCCGCCCGGCTCCTTCGCGAGAATCGACTCGGCGAACAACGCCGTCGTGAAATCGCCCGGCACGAACCCGCCCGCATCGTCGACGAAGAAGCACCGGTCGGCATCACCGTCGTACGCAACGCCGAAATCAGCGCCTTCGGAGGTCGTCTTGTTGATGATGAACTCGCGATTCTCCGGCAGCAGCGGATTCGGCTCATGGTTCGGGAACGACCCATCCGGCTCGAAGTAACAGCGAACGACCTCGAGCATCGGCAGCCGGTCGAGCACAGGCGGAAGCATCGCGCCCGCCATGCCATTCGCGGCGTCGATGACAACACGCAGCGGCCGAAGCGCATCGACGTCGACAAACGAGAGGACCCGGTCGACAAACGGCGTCCAGATGTCCTCCTCGCGGATCTGCCCGCGACGAGCGTCGCGCCACTCCGCGGCGATCGCCCGGTCGCGTACGTCGAGGAGTCCCGACTCGCCCCCGACGGGCAGCGCTCCCCGTCGCACGATCTTCATACCGGTGTACTCCTTGGGATTGTGCGACGCCGTCACGGCGATGCCACCGTCGAGCTCGAGCTCGCCAACCGCGAAATACAGCATCTCGGTGCCGACCATCCCCAGATCCAGCACGTCGGCGCCGCCGTCGGCTGCACCTTCGCGCACCGCGTCGGCCATCGAGGGGCTCGAGAGCCGCATGTCACGCCCGACTGCGACCCGGGTGCTGCCGAACTCCTCCACGTACGCGCGGCCGATCGCATACGCGCCGGCCTCGTCGAGCTCAGTCGGGTAGAGGCCCCGCACGTCGTATGCCTTGAACGCCTTCGGATCGAGCACGCCGACGATGCTATGTAAAGGTGCCCGGGGGCGAGTGACGCTCACCCAGGAGCCAACTCTCAGCAGGGGGGAATCGGATGAGGAAATTGATCATTGGCGCGACGCTCGTGCTTGCGCTTATCGCGGCCTCGTCGGCGACAGCGGCCGGCTGGGCTGTGCCGGCAGGTACCACGAACACCGTTGTCAGCCCGCAGGTGGCGGGAGGCGGCTATCCGGACCCGCCGGGCGCGAGCAAGCCGGTGCCCGGTACCTGCGGCGTCCAACAGTTCAACTCGAATCATTCGGAATCGTGGCTCGCCGTGCAGCCAGGCACCGAATCGATCATCGGCACGTCGAAGTTCTTCACCTCGAAGTACTCGACGTTCTACAACTTCTACGTCGGCTCCTACACCATTCAGGCGTCGAGCCTCGCCGCGACGAACCAGGTGCAGGGCTACGAGTGCACGACCGTCGGAACGCAGGCGATGCCGCCGAGCTGGACGAACTCCACCGACCCGAACGTCGACTTCGACACGAAGGGGCGCGCGTACCAGACGATGCTCCCGTTCAATGCGTACTGGGCCGGCGGGCTGCACCCGAACAGCGCCATCGACGTCTCGTACACCGACGACCTCGGCCGCCACTGGATGAAGGGCAACGGTGGCCAAGACTTGGAGGCGTCGCCGAATCAGAACTCGGTCACGTTCGGGCATGTGGAAGACAAGCAGTGGATCGCCGTCAACCACATCGTCGGCAATGTGAACGCCGACCACGTCTATGCGATGTGGACGATCTTCAACGGCTCCGGCCCGTCGAAGATCATGGTCGCTGTCTCGCGTGATCGCGGCCAGACGTTCTCGAAGGCCGTCCAACTGACGTCACCGTCGGCGACGACACCTGCGAACACGTACATCTACCCGTCTGTTGGGTCCGACGGCACCGTCTACGCGGCTTTTGTCAGCGGCTACGACACGACGAACAAGAACCGCGTCGGCTCCGTCTATGTCACCTGGTCGAAGGACGACGGGGTCACATGGGCGCCGTTCGTGAAAGCCGCAACGCCGGTCGAGAATCCGAACGGCTCGTTCGCAAACACGCTCTTCCGCGACGGCATCATCGAGAGCTTCACCGCGAGCCCGACGTATCCCGGCCACGCGTACCTCACCTATGAGAACTGGGACCCGGCCGCCGGCACATCCGACGTCTACTTCACCCAGACGATCGACGGTGGAGCGACATGGAGCAGTCCGACACTCGTGAACGACGACGCGGCGACCGGGACAACCGACCAGTTCCAGCCTTCGATCGCCGCGGGGAGCGGAGGCGCGGTCGCGGTCGCGTTCTACGACAGGCGTGCGGCCTGCCCGAAGGATTCGTCGATCCTGTCGCAGCACCGTGGCGCGACGAATACCTGCATCGACGTGTCGGTGCAGGCCTATGTCGACAGCGGAGCGGGCGCGGTTCCCTCTGGGCCGAACGTCCGCGGCTCCACGTACAGCTGGGACCCCGACCAGCCGGGGCAGGCTGTCGATGGACTCAGCCAGTTGCCGTGTGCCGCCCATACCGACCCTTGCCCGAAGGGCGGCGGGTTCATCGGGGACTACTTCGGTCTCGCGATCTCCGATGGCAACGTCTACACGCTGAGCGTCTCGACGCACTATCCGTCGAGCGTCAAGGGTGACGACGGCTCGCGTGTCATGTACCAGCAGCAGGTCCTCGGGACGATCCCGCGATCGTCGCTCGGCCTCTAAGACACGAGCCTCCGAGGGAAACGCCGGGCGCGGCAACGAGCCGCGCCCGGCGCTTGACCGCCTATTTGAGGATGGTCGAGCAGTACGTCGAATTGGCGCCGAAGGGGCCGCCGCACTTGGTCGTCTGCTGGAACTGGTCGGCTTGGCCGTAGTCGTTCACGTTGTCGGTGTAGTCGACTCCGTAGTGGAAGCCGCTCGTCCCGAGCGAGTACCAGGGATAGATGCAGAACGGCGTGCCGTAACTCGCTGCCCCGCAGTTCTGATTGATCTCGTCCTTGCCGCCATAGTCACTGACGACGGACCACTGCTTCGCCTGCGAGCCGTTTGCGAACGTCACCGACTTGATCTGCACCGGGCTCGTTCCCGCCCACGCGGGCGCGTTATAGCTCTGGCAGATCGCTTGTCCCGGCAGGCAGAACTGCGACGCCGGGCTCGTGAAGGGGGAGGTGTGGCCGATCTCCCACACGAAGGAGTTCGGTGCGTCGTCGACGATGCCCCAGCCGAGCGCGTTTCCAAGCTGCTGCTTGTCGAACGCCGGCATCAACGGCCCATCGCTCTTCGAATTGAGGACGATCGTTCCCTGCCCGCCGGTGGTCACGTCGGTGACCGTGACGTGGTAGCCGTCGGCGTCCGCAGTCGTGAACCAGTGCACCTTGATCGTGTCACCGGCGTGCATGACGAGCGGCTGCGTCGACAGCGGCGGCGAGAGCATGGCGTTGAACGCCGCCGGCTCCGACTTCTTGACGACACTCCACACCGGCGAGCACACGGTGTAGTCGTTCTTCACGTACTTGATGATGAAGCCACCGTTCGGGTTGCAGTTGGTCACATACGCATTGGGATAGAACTGCAGCTCGACGAACGCCTGGCCGAGGAAGCTCTTCGGGTCGGTGACCGTGCCACCGAACCAGAACGTCGGGCCGGTCGCGTCGACGCCATAGGAGCCGTCGGTCGGCAAGACCGCGGTCCACGTGAGCTCGCGGCCAGATCCGGCGAGATTCGAGAGCGGATCGAGCTCAGGCTCGTCGTGCCCGGTACAGCCCTGCGTGTATTGCGGCTCGAACGAGTCCTCGACATAGATCGGATGGTGGGCGAGACAGCCACCGCTGTCGGCCCGCGCCGCCCCGGGCGCGAGCAGCACAAGGAGCGCCGCCACAAACGGCAGCGCGAAGGAGAGTCGCTTCATCGTTCCCCCTGTTTGGTATTCCTGTCGATATCAGTATCCCCTGCGCGTCCGAGCCGGGTCAAGTTTTAGGCGCCGAGAATCAGCTGGATCTCGCGGGTCGAGGCTTCATCGGGCGACTCCGAGATGACCGTCACCGGGCGATCGAAGCCGGCGAGCGCGTCGCGCATCGGCTCGGCTCGGAGCGTGCCTTCGCCGTAGGGCAGGTGCTTCGTCTCGTTGCGGTTCGCGAACTGAATGTCAGAGAAGTGGATGTGGAACGGTGCGCCGGGCTCGATCACCGCGTCTGCCTTTGCGAGCGCCTGGGCAAACGGCTCGCTGCTCGTGAACGCGCCGTCCGAGGTTGCGTGCATGTGGGCGAAGTCGATCACCGGGCGCACCCAGTGCAGGCGCGACGCGATCTCGCAGACGTCGTCGATCGAGCCGAGCTCCCGCACGCGCCCCATCACCTCGATGCCGAACGGCACAGCGCGGTCCTTGCCTTCGAGCCGCTCGCGCAGCTCGCCGAGCTGCTCGACGACCGCATCGAGTGCATCCTCACGTGTACGACCGAGCAGAAAGCCGGGGTGGAAGACGACGATCTCGGCCCCGGCGCTCTTCGCGATCCCAGCCGAGTGGTCGAGCATGCCCACCGCCATGTTCAGCTTCTTCCCTCGTTCGGCGTGCCCCATGAACCCTGCGATCGGCGCGTGAACCGACAGCGCGATGTCGTGTTTCCGGCACAGCGCGCCGAACCGTTCGGCGAACTCGTAGTCCATCCAGAACCGGCCTTCGAAGTCGATCTCGCAGGCCGAGAACCCGTGCGCGAGGAGCGCCTCGACCGCAGCGTCGGGTGATTCACGCGCGGGAACGCGAGCAGGTCCGAAGTGCAGGTGTCGCGGGAGTGAGGAGCCGGGCGTCTCGATTGGTGCAGTTTCGCGGATGCCCGTACCTTGCGCAGGGGTTCCAGGTCGCCAGATCGTGCTGATCGATACGCAAAACGGCGGTCCGTCCGACGCGCTTTTTACTCTTCGCGGCATGCCCAACCGCCCGTCCCGGATCGATCTGCTCGAACTCGACATCGACCTGCGCCTCGCCGACCTCTGGCGGGAGGCCGCGGGCATCTCCGAATGGTCGCTCGATGTCGTTGCCGCGTTTATGCGGGCCGCGTACGGCAAGGGCTACTGCGATGCGCTGACCGAGGATGCACCGGGCGCACTTTGTGCTGATCACGGCTACCGCGTTCCCGCTCGCCGGCCGCAGCCGACACCCGCCGACGCCTAACCGTGCCGACGCCGAACCACGGCTAGACTTTCGCCGTGTCTACGCGCAGTCCCGCGCGGCTGATCGTCGCCCTCGCTGTGGCGGGCGTTCTCGCCGTGTTCCTGCTCTATACCGCGGTCGACGGTCACTCGACCCCGACGCTGACGCCGAGCCAGATCGCGGCGCACCACGGCGACCTGTCGATCGTCGGTGCGGTTGTCGGCCCGGTCACCGGCGACTCCCACAGCGCACGCGGCCTACGCTTCGGCTTGAAGAACATCTCGGGACGAAGCGGCGTGGTCCAGGTCGTCTACCGCGGCCAGTCGCCACCGCCACTGTTCAAAGTCGGGCGCAGTGTCGTCGTCGGGGGGACCTACGGCGCGGGTCGCCTGATGGCGAACGACATCCTCACGAAGTGCCCCTCGAAGTACACGGCCAAGCCGTCCGCGTCCTGAGGCTCGATGGCTGAGCTCGGCCGCGCGGCGCTCGTGATCAGTCTCGGGCTGTCGCTCTACGCGCTCGTTGCCGGCGCCGTTGCCGCCGTGCAGAACCGCCGTCGACTCGCGACGTCCGCGCGCAATGCGCTTCTCACTGCGTTCGGGTCGACGCTGATCGCTGCCGCCGTTCTCGCGATCGCGCTCGTGCGTCACGACTTCTCGTTCGTCTACGTCGCGTCGCATACGAACCGAACTCTGCCGACGGCGTATGCACTCAGCGCCTTCTGGGGTGGCCAGGAGGGATCGCTCCTGCTGTGGCTGCTCGTGCTGACGGGCTACGGCGCGCTCGCCGTCGCGGTCAACCGACGGCTCCTCCGAGATCTGGTCGCGTGGGTCGTACCCGTGCTCGGTGGCATCGCGACCTTCTTTGCCTTCATGCTCGTCGCGGTCGCGAGCCCGTTCGACACACAGACCGCGCCGGTCGACGGCGCCGGCCTGACCCCGAGCCTCCAGAACCCCTACATGGTCGCGCATCCGCCGATGCTGTACCTCGGCTACGTCGGCCTTTCGATTCCGTTCGCGTTCGCAGCCGGCGCGATGCTCTCGGGGCGGACCGACGAGCGGTGGATCGTCGCGACCCGGCGGTGGACCCTCGTCGCCTGGACGTTCCTCGGATTCGGCCAGCTCCTCGGTGCGCACTGGGCCTACGTCGAGGTCGGCTGGGGTGGCTACTACGCCTGGGATCCCGTCGAGAACGCCGCCCTGATGCCGTGGCTCGCGGCGACAGCGTTCCTCCACTCGGTGATGATCCAGGAACGCAAGGGCATGCTGAAGGTCTGGAACATGGTGCTCGTCGCGCTCGCGTTCGAGCTCTCGATCTTCGGCACGTTCCTGACGCGCTCGGGCGTCGTGAACTCCATCCATTCGTTCGCCAAGAGCCCCATCGGCTCGTGGTTCCTCGCGTTCGTCGTCATCTCGTCGCTGTTCTCCGTTGCGTTGATCCTTTGGCGGCTGCCGCTGCTGAAGGCGCGCACGAAGCTCGAGTCTGCGCTGTCGCGCGAGGCAGCATTTCTCTACAACAACCTGCTGCTTGTCGCGCTCTGCCTGACGGTGCTCTGGGGCGTGATGTTCCCGATCATCACCGAGCTCGTGAAAGGTGAGTCGCGGACGATTGGCCGCCCGTACTACGACTTCTTCCTGCGCAGCTTTGGCCTGCCACTCCTGCTGCTGATGGGAATCGGGCCGTTGATCGCGTGGCGCAAGGCAAGCGCGCGCCAACTCGTCCGCACCCTCGGCTGGCCGATCGCCACCGCGGCGATCGCGGGCCTGCTCCTCCTCGCAGCGGGCGCCGGATCCTCGACACCCGGGCTCATCGCCTACACGTTCTCGGCGTTCGTGCTCGCGACGATCGTCGTCGAGGTCGTGCGTGGCACTCGTGCAACCGGATCGCTGACCAAGCTGATCTCGCGGAACCGCCGTCGCTACGGCGGCTACATCGTGCACGCAGCGATCGTGCTGCTCGCGATCGGCATCGCCGGCTCGAGCGCATACGGAAGCTCGCGCGAGCAGCGCCTTGTTCCGGGACAGAGCATGAAGCTCGCCGGCTACACGCTCACCTACAAGCGAATCGTCCATCCGTACAACCCGAATGCGTACGAGACGCGCGCGGTGCTCGACGTGACCGGCCGCTGGAGCGGCACCGTGATGTCGGGCGACAACCAGTACCGAAACCCTCCGGAGCCCTCGCGTGAGGTCGGCATCAAGACCGACTGGCTGCGCGGCGAGGACCTGTATGTGATCGCCGACGACGTCAACACGAAAACCGGTGTTGTGTACGTCAAGGTGCTCGTGAAGCCGCTCGTGAACCTCATCTGGGTCGCCGGCATCGTCTTCCTCCTCGGATCCGCCGTCGCGCTCTGGCCCGACGCCCGCGAGCAGCGGCGGCTCGTCACACGCCTCGCGCCCGCGCGCGCGTGAGCACCCTCGCGCTCGTGCTCGGC
>JBAQHS010000218.1:0-5495 GCA_049288455.1 Gaiellaceae bacterium
GTTGGTCGAGCGCGCACTCGCGTACGCGACCGACATGCTCATCGCCGTCAGCAACGAGGTGCGCGACGATCTCGTGGAGCTCCGGGTTGCGCCGCGCGAGAAGTTCGAAGTGATCCCCTACGGCTTCAATCCCGTCGAACGCGTCGACGCCTCGAGCGAGACGCGCACGGCACATCGATCGCTGACCGGGCTCAGCGATTCGTTCGTGATCGGCTGGGCAGGGCGACTGACCGAGATCAAACGTCCGCACGATCTGATCCGCGTGCTCGCGCAGGTCGACGACGCAAGGCTGATCATCGTGGGCGACGGCGAACTGCACGCCGACGTCGAACGTCTGGCACGTGACCTCGGCGTCGCCGGACGAGTGGCGTTTCTCGGCTATACCCGTGACATGCGGTCGTGGTACGCCGCGTTCGACATCTTCCTCCTGACATCGCTCAACGAAGGCACGCCCGTGGTCGCGATCGAAGCGCTGTCGGCAGGCGTACCGGTCGTGGCAACGTCGGCCGGTGGCACCAACACCGTCGTCGACGATGGGGAAACGGGTTTCGTGACCGAGGTGGGGGACGTCGACGCGCTCGCAGATCACGTGCGACGACTTCGTGACGACCCCGAGCTTCGGGCGCGGATGGGTGCCGAGGGAGCGCGCCGGATGCGCGAGCGGTTTTCGTCCGAGCGCATGGTCGACGACGTCGAACGGCTCTACCGGCGGATCCTCGCCTCATGAAGGTGCTGCACATGACGAAGGTCAAGGGAATCGGCGGCGCCGAGCAGCACCTGCTCACTCTCCTGCCGGCCTTGCGCGAGCGGGGGATCGATGCGCAGTTGCTGTCGCTCGACGCCGGCGGCGACTCCGACCGGCTGCATCGCAGGCTCGAGGCACAAGGCGTTCCGGTGCATCGCGTGAACTGCGGCTTCGACATCTCACCGCGGCTGGCCGCGTCGGTGGCCTCGGTCGTCCGCTCCGAGCGGCCCGACCTCCTCCACACGCACATGGTCCATGCCGACATCTACGGGTCGGTTGCGGCACGCATGTTCGGAATCCCGCTCGTCTCCACCCGCCACAACGACGACCGGTACCTCCTGGGGCCGTTCAAGTACGTCGACCGCGCATTCAGCGCCAATGCGGGCGCGATCATCGCGATCTCGGATGCTGTGCGTGAATTCCACGTACGCGCCGGTCTGCCCGAGCGAAAGCTCGTGACGATCCGCTACGGACTGGATGTGCTTCCGTCAGCGCCGTCCGAGCTCACTCCAGAGGACGCGCGAATCTCACCCGGTGCTCCACTCGTGCTCGCGATCGGACGCCTGATCGAGCAGAAGGATCACGCGACCCTTCTCCGTTCGTTCGCGCGCGTGCACGCAGCGATTCCCGACGCACGGCTCGCGATCCTCGGTTGGGGCACCCTCGAGGCATCGACCAAAGATCTGGCACGCCAGCTCGGCCTGCATGACGCAGTGCTCATCCCTGGGCGCGTTGAGCCGTCAGCCTGGCTCGCTCGCGCCGACATCTTCGCGCATACATCGCTCTGGGAAGGCTTTGGCATCGTGCTGCTCGAGGCAATGCTCGCCGGCCTGCCCGTGGTCGCAACGCGGGTCAGCGCCATCCCGGAGATCGTCGTCGACGGGATGACAGGCGCGCTGGTGGCTCCCGGCGACGACGTGGCGGTCGCAGCAGCATTGACCGAACTGCTGGGTGATCCAGAGCGGCGGCGCGTTCTGGGTGAGGCAGGAAGGGAACGCGTGCGGAATGACTTCTCGGTCGCACGCATGACCGACCGGACGATCGCGGTCTACGAGGGCGTCGCACCGTGAGGGAAGTCTCGTTACGAGACCTCGCGTACGGAACCCCGTCGTCGGATCGTGTCGCACTGCTCTCAATCTGGTTTCGCGGCCACAACAACCCCCGCTACGCCGAATTGCTGCCCCGGCTCGATCGTCTTGACGCGTGCCTGCTGCGACTGCCCGACGCCCGCATCCGCCGCGGTCTCGGCTTCCGCGCCTTCGTCGCGTCGAAGGGCCTGCTTCACCGCGCGCTCCTGGGTCGGGCAAGCCGGCGCTACCGGAACCTCCTCACGCTCGACTTCGACCAGCTCGCGCGCTGGCCGAACGCAGCGGTGATGGATGCCGACGACCCGTTCTTCACGCCGCGCGAAATCGAGCTCCTGTCCCAACCCAGCCTGCGCGGGTACGTCGTCACTGCGGAAAGCGCTGCGCGTCGCTACGAGACCCTCGGAGTCGAGAAGCCATGGGTGGTCATCCCACAGGGCGTCAATCTCGAGGCCGCGACGCCTGACCTGCGGCGGGAGGCGGCTGCGCGGAAGCAGCCCGGCGAGATCGTGCTCGGGTGGATGGCGGCCCATCTTCTGACTGCGGGCGACCGCGACGCGGACAATCCGCTCTACAACGTCGACCACTTGCTCGAGCTCTGGGAGGCGATACGCGTCCGTCAGCCGAAGGCCCGTCTCTGGCTCGTCGGCGGCCCGAGCGACAGGTTGCGAGCACGCCTACAAGGCCGCGTCGATGTCCAGCTGCTCGGTCGGCTCCCGCGACCGGTCGCGCTTGCGACAGCGGCTTCCTTCGACCTCGCGCCGTACGCGCGCACCGCCGACCAGGGAGTGCGTGCCGCCAAAGTGTCGGAGCTGATCGGCCTCGGAGTCCCGACCGTGTCCTACGACTACGAGGTGACGGCGAATCTCCGCGAAACCGGCGCCGGAGTGCTCGTGCCCGATGCAAAGTCATTCGTCGAAACGGTCGTGCATCTGCTCGCAGACGAGCCCGCGCGTGCGGAGCTGGCAGCAGCCGCCCGGCGCGCCGGCAAGGAGCTCGACTGGGACATCCTCGCCCGGCGCTTCGCAGACGAGGTTCTCGACCGCTTCCTGCCGGTCGGCTGACGCGCTACAGCGAGTCGGCGAGATCTGCGGGCCGAGCGGGGCCGAACTCCGTGGCGAACTGCGCCCGCTCCCGAGCGGCAAGGCCGTAGCGCCACATCGCCGCCGCGCCGACGACGACCCAGAGCGCGCCGAGTGGTGCGAGCGCAACGAGCGTCCGTGGCTCCCACAGCCGTGCGATCCCGACGAGCACGACCGCCGCCGCAGCAACCGCCGGCGCGACCGGGCGGACGATCGCTCGCAAGAGCGCCTGGGGCGCGGAGGCTGCCGCCGGTGCCGCAATCCGCGGGATGATCCACGCGAGGGCGATGACGTCGGTGACGAGCGTCGAGAGAGCGACGCCCCAGATGCCCCAGATCCAGGCGAGCAGAAACGACAGCCCGAGGTTCGCGACCGTCGTGACGATCGAGACGATCGCGATCGATCGCTGGCGACCGAGTGCGATCACGAACTGCGTGAGGACGTAGATCGGCTGGTGGATGAGCAGGACGCCGGCGAGAATCGCCATCACGGCGTAGCTGTCGTGGAAGCCGCCGCCGATCCAGCCGTGGATGAGCAGGTCGGGAATCAGGAGCAACGGCAACGCCAGCAGGAGCATCAGCGCCGTCCCAGCACGAAGTCCCACAAACAGCAGCCGCCGCTGCCGTTCGACGTCGCCCGCGCCCTCGAGCTCCGCGAAGGCAGGGAACATCAGCGAGGTTACGGCGGTGCCGATCCCGAACACCAGCGCGAACAGCTTTGCCGGTACCGAGTAGACACCTGACGACGCGGCACCGAGCACGATGCTGACGACGATCACGTCGGTCGAGAAGACGATCTTCTGCGCGATGTGGACGAGGAAGTTCGACGAGCTGAAGGTCGCCAGCACGCGCACCCGCGCGCGCGTGACGAACCGCCGGCTGATCCGCAACTCCGGGAGCTCCCGTCGCAGCCACGCGAGCGGCAGGACAAGCCGCAGGAGGGTGGCTCCAAGCGTCAACGCGCCCAGGAGAACGAGCCCGCCCCAGCGGGGAACGAGCAGGACGACGAACAGCGCATACAGAACCGTGGAAAGGAAATTCGCAAGATTCTGGAGATCCCATCGCTGCCGTGCGACGAGCAGGTTGTTGAAGAGGCCGAGAGGAAAGCGCAGCGCAAGCGAGATGACGATGAGGAGCGTCGTGATGCGCGCGTCCCACACAAGGTTGTGCGGGGCGCTGACCGCAAGCGGCACGATCCAGGCGAGAGCGAGGCCGATCGGTAGCGTCAGCGCCCCGATCACGGCGTACATGACGAGGCCCGTCGAGGCGATTTCGTTCAAGTCGTTCGTCGAGCGCCGCCCGTGCGCCTCGGCGGCGAAGCGCACGATCGACGGCGCGACGCCGAAGTCGAGCACAGAAAGATAGATCGTCACCGACCCGATGAACGACCAGACGCCGAACGCGGGTGTTCCGATCGAGTGAATGACGATCGGAGTCACGACAAGGCCGGAGACGATCGCGGCGGCGTACACCGCATAGACGCCGAGGGCGTTCCGGCGCAGCAGGCGCATCAGGCAGTCGCGACGATGTGGAAGTTCGGAATCAGCGATCCAGGTATCGGGCTCCGCAAAGCCGCGCTTCGTGCATCCAGCGCCGCACCGATCCGGTTCAACAGCCAGACCGGCGGGCGCGCGAAGACCGTGCGGCGCAGCCCGATCTCCACGAACGTCCCGAGGAGCATGGCGAGTCCTGAAGCGGTTCCCGCGGCGGGCTCGATCGAGAGCTCTGACCAGACGGCGTTCTGCTCGAACAGACGGCGCAATCCTTCATGCGTCCAGCGCCAGTAGTCGACAGGCGACGGGTGGTAGACCTGCACGCCGTGTGTCGAGGCGAGGACACGCCCGCCGGGCGCCGTCACACGTCGCAGCTCACGCACCGCCTGCGCCGGGTCGTCGCAATGCTCGAGCACCTGCGTGCAGAGAACGACATCGAAGCTCGCGTCAGCCACCGGCAATGCCTCGACCGGCCCAAGCAGTTCGGCGGCGGGGTTCTCGACGACATCGACGCCGATGTAGGCCGAAGCCGCATCGGCGAAGAACGGGAAGTACGGCTTGACACCGCAACCGACGTCGAGCACACGAACGCCGTCAAGCCGCTCGAGGTCGCTCGCCTGGGCGCGGAGCCATGCCGCGAGCGCATGCCGCACAACCCACGTCGGCGAGCTTTGCGGCGGGTCTCGACGCTCCGCGCCGGGCCAGTTCGCGAGCTGATCGGCCATCGGCGGGCAGGTTACTCCCACGACAGGAAACTAGCCTCTAGGACATCTAGGGCCGGAGGCGCTGGAACGCCGCGAACGCCGGCTTCTTCTTGCCCGCCGCGGTGAGCAGTCCGGACTGCCACCCAGAGAGCGTCGGCTCATCACGGAGCAGGAACCAGAGCATCATGTCGATCCGCGGATTCTTGCGCGCGATGCCGAACGCCTGCGTCAGATACGCGGCCTGTTTCGCGTAGGACACACCGAAGAGCTTGTCGGGGGGGTTCGTCTGGTAGCCGTACTCGGTGATCCAGATTCGTTTGTTGCCGTACAGCTGTGTGACCGCCTTGATCAGGTCGCCGATGTTGCCGAGCGTCACCGCCGTCGCGG
>JBAQHS010000219.1:0-9112 GCA_049288455.1 Gaiellaceae bacterium
AACCGGTGGGCGCACCCGAGGGTCGTCGTGTGCGTGCCCTCCGGGGTCACGGGCGTCGAGAAGCGCGCGGTCGAGGAGGCGTGCCTGTCGGCCGGCGCGCGGCAGGCGTACCTGATCGAGGAGCCGATGGCGGCCGCGATCGGCGCCGGGCTGCCCGTCGGCGAGCCGACCGGCTCGATGGTCGTCGACATCGGCGGCGGCACGAGCGAGGTCGCGGTGATCTCGCTCGGCGGGATCGTCGTCTCGCAGTCGATCCGCGTCGGCGGCGACGAGCTCGACGAGGCGATCATCAACTACGTCAAGCGCGAGTACAAGCTGCTGATCGGGCAGCAGACGGCCGAGGAGATCAAGCTCGAGGTTGGCTCCGCACACGCGATGAAGGAAGAGGTGCAGGCGGAGGTGCGTGGTCGCGACATGCTCAGCGGCCTGCCGAAGACCGTCATCCTCTCGAGCGAGGAAGTACGGCACGCGCTCGAGGAGCCCGTCAACCAGATCATCGACGCGATCAAGTCGACGCTCGACAAGACGCCGCCCGAGCTCGCCGCCGACATCATGGACCGAGGCATCGTGCTCGCCGGTGGCGGCGCGCTCCTCCAGGGTCTCGACGAGCGCCTGCGGCACGAGACGCACATGCCGGTGCATCTCGCCGAGTCGCCGCTCACCTGCGTGGCAGTCGGTTCCGGTCGCAGCCTCGAGGAGTTCGACGCCATTCATCGCAGCTCTCGCGCCCGCGCTCGCTCGCGGAACGGCCGCCGCTACTAACCCGTGAGCGTCGAGGAGATCGACGCGAGGACTGCTCCCGATGCGGTCCTGCTGACGTTCCACGAGATCGAGCAGGCGTGCCGGCCCGAGTTCGCCCCCGGTGAGCCGGGACGCAGCGCGACCGAGGCGCTTGCATTCTTTCGCTACCAGCCGGTCACGCACGAGACGTTCAACTGGCTCGGCGATGGCGGCTTCGCAAGTCTCTACATCCATGGCCCGAAGGCCGCGTTCGTGCACCTTTTCGTGCATCCGGAGCGGCGCCGCATGGGTCTCGGCTCTGTCCTGCTCGACGCCCTCCGTACGCGTGCTGCTGAACGTGGCGTCCAGGAACTCCACGGACATCACGCGACGCCTGCGGGCGCTGCATTTGCTCGGCGCTCCGGCGCGTTGCCGGGGCAACGCGAGGTTCGTTCGCTGCTTCACCTCCACGACGCCGAGCTCCAAGAGACATCGCCGCCCGCGGGCTGGGTCGTACGCACCTGGCTGACGCGTGTCCCGGACGAGCACCTCGCCGCCTTCGTCCGCGCCCGCGCGGCGATGGACGACGCGCCGGGTTCCGACGAGATCGAGTATCCGACCGCGAGCGCGGAGCGGGTCCGTGCCTCTGAGGACTCGTTGATCGAGCGAGCCCGTGAGATGCGTGTGTCGATCGCGATGAACGAGTCGGGCGAGATCGGCGCGTTCACCGAGCTGCGTGTCTCGAGCGGCTCGACCATCGCGTTCACCGACGACACCGGGACGGTCGCGGCGCACCGTGGCAAGGGGCTCGCCCGTGCCGTGAAGCTCGAGTCGCTGAGGCGGTTGCGTGCCGACCATCCCGAAGTCGACCTCGTCACGACGATGAACGCCGAAGAGAATGCTGCTATGCGCCACATCAACGAGTCGGTGGGATTCCGGCCGGTGGCGACTCTGACAACGGCGACTTTGACCTTGTGATCGAGACGGGGCGTCTCACGCTGCGACGGTTCACCGAAGCAGATCGAGACACCGTCGCGTGCTGGAATGCCGATGCGGCCTTCACGCGCTACCTCGCCGGCGTGCAGACGCGCGCGCAGAGCGACGAGGCGTTCGACCGCTGGGAGCGCCACTGGGCCGAGCACGGCTTCGGGCTCCTGGGTGTGGTCTGGAGGGAGACCGGCGAGCTGATCGGCCGCGTCGGGCCCCAATACCACCGCATGTGGGCGGCCGACCCCGAGGTCGGCTGGGCACTCGACCCCGCGTGGTGGGGGCGAGGGATCGCGACCGAAGCCGGGCGCGCGAGCGTCGACTGGGGCTTCGGCGAGCTTGGGTATGAGCGGCTCGTGTCGATCACGACCGACCCGAACGTCGCGTCCCAGAACGTGATGGCGAAGCTGGGCTTCGAGTTGCATACGCGGGTGCCCAGCGAGTGGGGATTGCTCCGTGTGCACATGGTCCACCGGTAGCGTCTCGCGGATGCGCCCGGCACCGAACCGCTGGCTCGTCCTCGTCCTCGTTTGCATTGCGCAGTTCATGGTCGTGCTCGACGCGACGATCGTGAACGTCGCGCTGCCGTCGATCCAGAAGGGCCTGCACTTCTCGCCGACGAGCCTGCAGTGGATCGTCAACGGTTACACGCTGATGTTCGGCGGCTTCCTGCTGCTCGGTGGCCGGGCCTCGGATCTCCTCGGGCGGCAGCGTCTCTTCATCGCCGGGGTGATCGTCTTCACCTGCGCGTCGCTCGTGAACGGCGTGGCGACTTCTGCGAACGTGCTGATCGCCGGCCGCGCGTTGCAAGGTCTCGGTGGCGCGCTCGTCTCCCCCGCGGCGCTCTCGATCGTCACGACCACCTTTGCCGAAGGACGGGAGCGCACGAAGGCACTCGGTGTCTGGAGCGCGATCGCCGCGGGCGGTGCAGCCGCGGGCCTCGTGATCGGCGGTTTCCTCACCGAATACCTGACCTGGCGCTGGGTCTTCTTCGTCAACCTGCCGATCGGCGTCGCCGCCGCACTGCTCTCGCTGCGCTTCGTGCCGAACTCGCGCGCCGAGGAGCGGCCCGAGACATACGACGCGGCGGGAGCCGTGACCGTCACCGGCGGGCTGCTCGTGCTCGTGTACGCGATCGTGAAGGCACAGACCTACGGCTGGGGCTCGGCGAAGACGCTCGGCCTCTTCCTCCTCGCGGTGATCCTGCTGGCGGCCTTCGTCGCCGTCGAGCGCCGGTCGCGCGCGCCGCTCATCCGGCTGGGGATCTTCCGCATGCGCTCGCTGAGCGGCAGCAACGCTGCGATGCTCCTCGTGGCCTCGGGTCTCTTCGCGATGTTCTACTTCGCGTCGCTCTACCAGCAGCAGGTCCTCGGCTACGGGCCGTTGAAGGCCGGGCTCGCATTCGTGCCGTTCACGCTCGGGATCATCGTCGGTGCCGGTGCCTCGCAGGCGCTGATCTCACGGATCGGCATCCGCGCGGTGACGTACATCGGCATCACGATGGGAACGGCCGGGTTGCTCTACTTCGCGCGCCTCCCGACGCACGGCACCTACCTGATGGATCTGCTTCCGACGATCGTCGTGGTCTCGATCGGAATGGGCATGACGTTCGTCCCGTGCACGTTGCTCGCGACGACGAACGTGCAGGCGGAGGATGCCGGCCTCGCATCGGGCCTCTTCAACACGTCGCAGCAGGTTGGCGGCGCACTCGGGCTGGCAGTGCTGTCGACACTCGCGACGGCCCGCACGACGCATCTCCTGCACCACCAGACCGCCTCGGTGGCGTTGCATCCGGCTGAGTTCACGAGCGGCTTCCACGTCGCCTTCGCCGTCGGTGCCGCGATGGTCGCAGCCGCGGCGCTCGTGCTCGCGCTCACGATCCGCAAGCGCGATGTCGCTCAGATCGACGCGGGCGAAGTCAGCTTGACACCGGCTTAATGTAAGTCTACGCTTACGTAAGCTATGGCTTACGGACAGGTCATGGACGCGCTCGGCGATCCGACCAGGCGGGCGGTCTTCGAGCGCCTGCAGGCTGGGCCGCGGTCGGTCGGTGACGTTGCCGCCGGGCTGCCGGTCAGCCGCCCGGCGGTGTCGCAGCACCTGCGGGTCTTGAGGGAGGCGGGCCTCGTTGCCGAGCGGCGCGAGGGCACGAAGCGGATCTACGAGCTCTCCCCGAGCGGGCTCGCGGAGTTGCGCGCCTACTTCGAGCAGTTCTGGTCACAGGCCCTCGACGCCTACAAGGAGGCGGCCGAGAGGAAGGAAGGGAACGGATGATGGTCGACGCCGACGATCTGACGATTCGCAAGGCGGTGCATGTGGAGGTGCCGGTCGAACGGGCCTTCGACGCCTTCACGGTGGGCTGGCACGACTGGTGGCCGATGAAGACGCATTCGCTCGCGAACGGCGAGGGCACGATCGACTGGCGCGTGGGTGGGACGGCGGCCGAGATTGTCGACGGAAAGCGGCTCGAATGGGCCGACATCGTCGAATTCGACCCGCCGAACGGTTTCACGATGCGGTGGCGCGTGAGCGCCGACAAGCCGGCTACGGAGCTTCGCCTCCACTTCGAACCGGAGGGGGCCGGCACGCGGGTCGAGCTCATCCACGCCGGCTGGGAGACGTATCCCGACGGCGGTGGGGCGGAGTCGGCCGGGTACGCGAGCGGCTGGGACGAGGTGCTCGGCCACTACACCGCACACTTCGAGGGGTAGCTCATCGGCGATCGGGGCGGCGGCCGATTTACCGCCCCGGTCGCCATGAACGCTACGCTTGCGCGAGTGCCTCGCAACCGGACCGTCCGCTTCGCGGTCCTGGGCTCGTCTGTCCAGCGCACCGCCGCCTCCGGCTATCCCTCGAATCGTTCCAGCGCCCTCAAGCGCCGGATCATCGTGGGCGGCCTCGTGCTGCTCTCCCTCGTGCTGATCACGGTCTCGTTCCGCTCGAGCGCACTCGACGGAGCGCAGGGCACCGTCGCCGGCATCCTGCGGCCCTTCGAGGTCGCCGCGGACCGCGTGTCGCGGCCGTTCCGCGACGCCGTGGGCTGGACGCACGGGCTGATCGACGCAAAGAACCAGAACAAGAAGCTGCGGCGTCAGGTCGAGGACCTGCGCCAGCAGGTGATCCAGGACGAGTCGGCGGTCCAGGAGAACGTGCAGCTGAAGGCGCAGCTCAACTATCACGGGCCGCCGTCGATCCGTGACTTCACGAAGGTCGGTGCGGCAGTGCTCACGCATCAGCAGAGCCCGATCGACCAGAGTGTCACGGTCGCGACGGGAACGAACCAGCACGTCGCCGCTGGCAACGTCGTCGTCGACCCGTCGACAGGCGGCCTCGTCGGCACGATCGACCGCGCCACACCGAGCTCCGCGCGCGTGACGTTGCTGACCGACGGTCAGAGCGCAGTGACCGCGACCGATCTCACCTACCCGGCCGCCGTCGGCGACATCACCCGCGGTGGCGGCGGCAGTGACGTGCTCGTGCTCGACAGCGTTTCGAAGAGTGCGTACGTCGGCGTCGGTGACACCGTGATCACTGCAGGCACGCTCGGCAAGAGCACGCTGCCGTCGATGTTCCCGCGCGGCATCCCGATCGGAACGGTGTCGAGTGCCTCGAACAACGACGTGAATCCGTTCAAGAACATCCAGGTCGAGCCGCTCGTCGACTTCTCGTCGCTGCAATCGGTGATCGTCCTGGTTCCCAAGGGCTGATGGACGGCGCGAAGGCCGCATTCCTCCTGTTCGTCGTGGCGCTGCTGCAGCTCGCGGTCCTGACGGAGTACAGCGCCTTTCGCACCGCGAGCATCGTGCTCGTCGCACTGCTCTCGCTGGCCCTCCTGCGCGGGTCGGTCTTCGGCGCGGTCGCCGGGTTCGGGATCGGGCTGCTGCTCGACATCGCGACGCTCGGCACGCTCGGCGTCACCTCGCTGCTCCTGACGATCGCCGGCTTCTGGATCGGGCGCTACGGTGAGACGACCGCGCGCGACCGCTTCCACGCACCGTTCGTGTCCGTTGCGGTCGTCACTGCACTCTTCGCGTTCGGCCAGGTGGCGCTGCAGTTCCTCCTCGGTGAGCCCGCGCCCGCCGGGCTTGTCGCACACGGGCTGCCGCTCGGCCTGCTCGTCAACCTGCTGCTGACTCTGCCCGTGTACGCGCTCGTGCGCCGCCTCTTCCCGCCGCTCGAGCTTGGCGACCGCGTCCGTGAGGTGCGGCTCCTTGGCTAGCGCAGGGTCGAGCACGCCGGGCCGGTTCCTGCCCGGCGATCCGCGCACGTCCGAGCCGTACCGGCTGACCCCGCAGCTTGCGCTCCGTGTCGCCGTCCTCGCGTTCCTGGCGCTCGGCGTGTTCGCGCTGCTCTTCCTGCGGCTCTGGGCGCTGCAGGTCCTGTCGGGCGACCGCTACCTCGCGCAGGCCAACGACAACCGCGTGCGCACGATCCGCGTCGAGGCGCCGCGTGGCCCCGTCCTCGACCGCTACGGGCGTCTGCTCGTCACGAACGTCCCCGGCACACGCGTCGAGCTGTGGCCTGCCGACCTGCCGAAGAACTGGCCGGCCGAGCGCAAGGAGCTCCGCGCACTCTCCCTCGTCACCGGCGTCTCGGTCGGCGACATGCTCACCCAGCTGCGGCGCCACGGCCAGGACCCGCTTACGCCGATCGTCGTGCAGAACGGCCTTCACGATGACCAGATCCACTATCTGAAGGAGCGCGGCCGCGACTTCCCGGGCGTTCGCCTCCAGGAGAGCTATCTGCGCAAGTACCCGTACCGCTCGCTCGCCGCGCAGGAGCTCGGGTATGTCGGGCAGATCTCGCCCTCGGAGTACAAGCAGCTGAAGCCGAAGGGCTACGCGCCGACCGATGCGATCGGTCAGGCGGGCGTCGAGTCGACATACGACTCCTACCTGCGCGGCAAGGACGGCAAGGCGCAACTGACGGTCGACTCACGCGGCCGGCCGAAGGGGAGCGCCGTCACCGTGACGCAGTTCACGCCCGGCCAGGCACTGCGGCTGACGATCAACATCAAGCTGCAGCGCGCGGCCGAGCAGGCGCTGCGCTACGGCGTGCACCTCGCAAGCGTCAGCGGGATCGAAGGGCAGCACGCGAACGGCGGCTCGATCGTCGCGCTTGATCCACGAGACGGTGCCGTGCTCGCGATGGCGTCGTATCCGACCTATCAGCCGTCGATCTACGTCGGCCGCAAGGACGCGAAGAAGCTCGCGCCGGTGCTCGATCCGAAAGCGGCTGCGGCAGCGAACTACCCCGGCATCAACCGCGCGATCGACGCGGCGTACCCGCCGGGCTCGACGTTCAAGCCGGTGACGGCGCTTGCGGCGATGCAGGAAGGCCTGATGCACCCGTACGAGTCGATCCCGTGCACTCCCGACTTCAAGGCGTACAAGTCGGTGTTCCACAACTGGACGCCGCTGATCGACACCGGGATGAATCTCGAGACGGCGCTCGCGCAGTCGTGCGACACGTATTTCTACGAGCTCGGACGGCGTTTCTATGTGCTGCCGCCGGATCGCGGGCATCCGCTGCAGGCGTGGGCCAACCGTTTCGGCCTGGGTGAGAAGACGGGGATCGACGCGAGCCCCGAGGTCGCCGGCCTCATCCCGACGCCCGAGTGGCTGCGCACCCACCATCCGGCGAGCCAGGGGTTCGGCGTGATCGACCGCACGTGGAAGCCGGGCTACTCGATCCAGCTCGCGATCGGGCAGGGCCAGGTGCTCGTCACGCCGCTGCAGATGACGCGGCTCTACGCGCTGATCGCGAACGGCGGCAAGCTCGTGACCCCCCATCTCGCAGAGGATGTCGAGCTGACCGGCAACGACGGCAGGCCGGCGCGCATCCTCCGTCGCTTCGGCGCGCAGCCTGCAACGCCCGCGGGCGTCGACCCGACGGCGCTGCGCTACGTCCAGCAGGGCCTCGAGGAGGCAACGCACGCTTCGTTCGGCACGTCGTCGGGCGTCTTCGGCAACTTCCCCGTCGACATCGCCGGCAAGACCGGGAGCGCCGAGAAGAACGTCAGCCTGCCGGGCTATCCGCGCCCGCTCAACCTGACGCAGTCGTGGTGGTGCGGGTACGGGCCGTTCAACGCTCCCACGATCGTCGTCTGCGCTGTGATCGAGAACGGCGGCCATGGCGGCACGGCGGCGGCACCTGCCGCGCTGAAGGTGTTCGAGCAGTACTTCCGTAAGACGGCAACGACAACGGTGCACGCGAGCGACTGATGGCGATCGAGGCTGTCAACACCCGCGCACGTGGCCTGCGCTCGCATCGCCAGTCCGAGGCGGTCGGGCTCGGTGGGGTGCTCCGCCGGCTCGACTGGCTGCTCATCCTCGCGCTCGTCTCGGTGGTCGCGTATGGCCTGTCGGCGATCGACGGCATCACGCGCCACGATCCGGGTGGGTCGGCGGTGTCCCGCCAGGGCCTCTACGCGTTCGTCGGCTCGATCCTCTTCCTGGCGGTGCTGCTCGTCGATCCCGACCGCTTCCGGATGCTCTGGCGGCCGATCTACTTCGGGACGCTCGGCCTGATGCTGCTCGTGCTCGTGATGGGAGCGGCGACGCGCGGCTCGAAACGTTGGATCGACGTCGGCTTCTTCACGTTCCAGCCGTCCGAGTTCGGGAAGGTGTTGTTCGTGCTTGCGCTCGCCGGCTTCCTCGCCGAGCGCTCGCGCTTCATGGCGAGCCCGCGCACCGCGCTCGCGGCCCTCGCCTACGGGCTACCGCCGATCATCCTCGTGTTCATCCAGCCCGACATCGGCACGGCGCTCGTCTATACCGCTGCACTTGCCGCGGTGCTGTTCATCGCCGGGATCCGCTGGCTGCATTTCGGCATCCTCGGCGCCGCCGCTGTGCTCGGGGCGCTCGCGGTTCTGTGGCTGCTCCCGGCCGCCGGTCTGAACGTCCTCAAGCCGTACCAGACCGACCGCCTTGTCGGCTTCACGCATCCCGACAACGATCCGCGCGGCGCGACGTACAACCTGCGGCAGTCGATCACCGCGGTCGGTGCCGGCGGCCTGCGTGGGCGCGGCGTTCTCGGCGCGACGCAAACCAGGCTGAACTACTTGCCCGAGCATGCGACCGACTTCGCGTTTGCCTCGCTGGCCGAGGAGCGTGGGTTCTTCGGCGCTGCGATTCTCCTGCTGCTCTACCTGCTCGTCGTCTGGCGGGCGTTGAAGATCGTCGCCGGTGCGCGGGATCTCTATTGCGCCATCGTCGCCGGCGGCATCGCGTTTATGTTCCTCTTCCAGGTGTTCGTGAACAGCGCGATGACGATGGGGGTGGCGCCGATCACCGGCATTCCGCTGCCGTTCGTCTCGGTCGGCGGCTCGTCGATGATCACGAACTTCCTTGCGATCGGGATCCTGCAGTCGATTCACCTACGCCGCGGCGTTCGCAGGCGCGGA
>JBAQHS010000220.1:0-9355 GCA_049288455.1 Gaiellaceae bacterium
CCGGTGGGCAGCTCCCCGACGATCAATCTCCTAGAAGAACCCCAGCGGATTCTCGTCGTAGGAGACGAGCACGCACTTGGTCTGCGTGTAGTGGTCGAGCATCATCTTGTGGTTCTCGCGACCCACCCCGGAGCCCTTGTAGCCGCCGAAGGCTGCGCCGGCCGGATAGAGGTGGTAGCAGTTCGTCCACACGCGTCCGGCCTTGATGCCACGGCCCATGCGGAACGCCTTGCCGGTGTCGCGCGTCCAGACGCCTGCACCGAGCCCGTACATGGTGTCGTTGGCGATCTCGAGCGCCTCGGCCTCGTTGCGGAACGTCGTGACTGACAGCACCGGGCCGAAGATCTCCTCCTGGAAGATCCGCATGTCGTTCGTGCCCTTGAAGACGGTCGGCTCGAAGTAGTAACCGTTCTCGAGCTCGCCTCCAAGGTGAGCACGCTCGCCGCCGATCAGTAGCTCGGCACCTTCCTGCTTGCCGATCTCGACGTAGCTCGCGATCTTCTCGAGCTGCGCGGCGGAGACCTGCGGTCCGATCTGCGTCTCGATGTCGAGCGGGTGACCTTGCCGGATCGCGGCGATCCGCTCGAGGCAGCGGCCCATGAACTCGTCATAGATCGACTCTTCGATCAATGCCCGAGAGGGGGCCGTGCAGACTTCACCCTTGTTGAACGCATACAGGACGAGGCCTTCGATCGCCTTGTCGAGAAACGCATCGTCGTGCGCCATGACGTCGGCGAAGAAGATGTTCGGCGACTTGCCTCCGAGCTCGGTCGTCGAGGGGATCAGGTTCTCGGCGGCGTATTTCATGATCAGCCGTCCCGTCACCGTCTCGCCGGTGAACGCGACCTTCGCGATGCGCTTGCTCGTCGCGAGCGCTTTGCCGATCTCCGCTCCGGGACCGTTGACGACGTTGATCACACCCGTCGGGAGCACGTCCTCCAGCAGTTCCATCAGCTTGAGAATCGACCACGGGGTGGGGCTCGCCGGCTTCAGCACGACGGTGTTCCCCGCCGCAAGGGCGGGCGCCAGCTTCCACGCCGCCATGAGGAGCGGGAAGTTGAACGGAATGATCTGCCCGACCACTCCGAGTGGCTCGTGGAAGTGGTAGGCGATCGTCTTCTTGTCGATCTCCGAGATCGAGCCCTCTTCACCGCGGATCACCGACGCGAAGTAGCGAAAGTGGTCGGCAGCGAGGGGGATGTCCGCAGCGAGTGTCTCGCGCACGGGCTTGCCGTTCTCCCAACTCTCGGCGATCGCCAGCAGCTCGACGTTCTCCTCGATCACATCCGCCACCTTGTTCAGGACACGTGAGCGTTCGGTCGCCGAGGCGTCCGCCCAGGCGTCCTTCGCGGCGTGCGCGGCGTCCAGCGCGAGCTCGACGTCCTCGGCGCTCGAGCGCGGCACCGTCGTGAACGACTCACCCGTCGCCGGGCTCACGTTCTCGGAGTACTCACCGTTCACCGGCGCGACCCACTGGCCACCGATGAAGTTCTCGTAGCGCGACTTCAACTCGACGGGACTGTCGGTCTCTCCCGGAGTGGCGTAGGTCGCAACCCTCTCGATCGTTGCCATGACTTCCTTCCGTCAGGCGGTTCCAGCCACGGAATGCGGCTCGTCAGCAGGCTCGCCGCTCGCGCGCCTGGGCGCATCAGCGGGCGCTACGTACTCAACTACGTGGAAAACACTGATCCCGCTTCGGTGAGAAGATGGCGCCCGTGACGAAGCATCGCGAGATCAAGTCGTGGCTGATGGACATGGACGGGGTGCTCGTGCGCGAGGAGCATCCGATCCCGGGCGCGGCAGAGTTCATCACCCGGCTGCGCCAGCTCGACCGGCCGTTTCTCGTCCTGACGAACAACTCGATCTACACCCGCCGCGACCTCGCGGCCCGGCTCGCGGCAAACGGCCTCGAGGTGCCCGAGGAGTCGATCTGGACGTCGGCGCTCGCGACCGCCGACTTCCTCGAGAGCCAGCGTCCCGGCGGGACGGCGTTCGTGATCGGCGAGGCCGGGCTCACGACGGCCCTCCATGCGTCCGGCTACACGCTCACCGAGCGCGATCCCGACTATGTGGTGCTCGGCGAGACGCGCACGTACAGCTTCGAGCGCATCTCGCAAGCGATCAGGCTGATCGCCTCGGGTGCGCGCTTCATCGCGACGAATCCCGACCCGACCGGGCCGACGCCCGACGGGCCGTTGCCCGCGACCGGCGCCGTGGCGGCACTGATCAGCCGGGCGACCGGCGTCGAGCCGTACTTCGTCGGCAAGCCGAACCCGTTGATGATGCGCTCGGCGCTGAACGCGATCGACGCGCACTCCGAGAGCTCAGCGATGGTCGGCGACCGCATGGAGACCGACGTCGTCTCGGGGCTCGAGGCCGGCATGCACACCGTGCTCGTCCTCACCGGCTCGACGCAGCGCGACGAGGCGGAGCGATTCCCGTTCCGGCCCTCGCGGATCGTCGACTCGATCGCCGACCTCGTCGCCGAGCTCGGCTAGAACCGGCCTCTAGCGTCAGTCGCGCGCGCGCTCTTCGTCCACGGTCAACTCGGCCGTCGGGACGATTCTGAGCCGGTCGTCGGGGATCGGCTCGCCGCTCTCCACCGAGAGCCCATACGTGCCGGCGGCAAGCCGCGCCTCGGCTCGCTCGAGCGCAGCGAGCTGATCTCGGAGATCCTCTTCGACACTCGAGTCGAACTCGTCCTGGTAGAGATCGGCTCCCTGGTTCGCCGGATCGAACTCGTCTGCCGGCTCACCGTCGTCTTCGAGCGCGACACCGCTGAGCGAGCGTTCGATCCGCTCGCGCTCCGCCTGCAGCAGGCGCTTCGCCTCGTCAGCGTCCATGCGGGCAAGCATACGCAGGCGGCACGGTCAGGCGCCGAGGCGTTCGGCGGCGAGCTGTGTGCCCTGAACACGCGCCCGAATCTTCGCGAACGCCGTCTCGCGCCCGGTCGAACCGTCGTCGGCAAACGGTGAGAAGCCGCAGTCGTCGGTCGTGCCGAGCTGCGCAACGGGGATGTGCTTCGCGGCGAGCAGGATGCGGTCGCAAACCTGCTCCGGCGTCTCGACATCGGGGTTGATCGGATCCGTGACGCCCACGAACACCCGCTGACCGGGCCGCAGGTTCTCGGCCACCGCTTCGAGTACCGCCTTCGGGTCGGCTTCGCCGGCGAGCTCGAGATAGAACGCCCCGGCGTGGAGGTCGAACAGCTGCGGCAGCAGCGCCGCGTAGTCGACATCGGCGCTGTGCGTCGAGTCGTGATCGCCGCCGGGACAGCTATGAACCCCGATGCGACTGCTTTGCTCGTCGTCGGAGAACCGGTCGAGCACGCGGTTGTTCAAGTCGACGAAGCTGCGGAGCAATCCTCCCGAGGGGTCGAGCTTGAGCGACAGCCGCGCCTCGGTGAAGTCGATCTGGACGTTGTAAGCGCCGGCGTCGAGGCACCCGCGGATGTCGGCCACCGCCTCGTCGACGAGGTCCGCGAGGAACTCATCCCGCGAATAGCCGTCGATGCCGTCGGCCGGATAGAGCAGGCTGAGCGCCGACGCGGAGATGACCGCCTGTTTGAGCGGTCGCGTCGCCACCTCCTGCGCGGCGACCAGGTACGACGCGGCGTGCGTTCGGTAGCGGAACGGCCCGGCGGTCAGAACCGGGAGCTCGCGCGTGTGGCCATCCGCAAAGGGAATGACGACACCGCCGGCGGCGAGCGTTTCGAGGCCTGCGACCGGATAGGTCGCGAAGCTCGGCTTGCGCTGCTCGCCGTCGCTGATCACCGGCGAGCCGGTCGCTTCGAGCTCCGCAATCGTGCTACGGAGTGCTTCGTCGTACAGCACGTCCAACTCGGCGTCGGAGATCTCGCCCGCCGCAGCCTTCTGCATGCCCGCCAGGAGCTCGGGCGGCCGTGGGATGCTGCCGATCGGCTCGGTCGGGATCGCCATCGGGCGACACGGTGACAGCCGCAAAGCGGCCCGTCAAACGGCAAGGTGTCGGGCCGCCTCGCACGGGCCAGGAAAATCGGGCTTGACTGGCGGCCGGAATCTGTAAGGCTTCCTCCTCCGAATCATGAGCAAAGTCGCGGAGATCCTCGCCTCAAAGGGCGCCGACATCTACTCGGTGGACGCCGACGCGTCGGTGCTCGACGCGGCGAAGCAGATGATCGAGGCGAACGTCGGCGCGATGCTCGTCTCGGTCGAGGGCCGGATCACCGGGATCGTCACCGAGCGCGATTACCTACGCCGCGTGACGCTCGAAGGACGCGGCGACCGCGAGACCGCGGTCAGCGAGATCATGTCGTCGCCGCTGATCGTCGTCGGGCCGGAAACGAGCGTCGAGGAGTGCATGAGCCTGATGACCGAGCAGCGGATCCGGCACCTTCCGGTGGCGGTTCATGGGGAGATCGTCGGGGTCGTCTCGATCGGCGACGTGGTCAAGTTCACGTCGAAGCAGCAGAGCGTCCAGATCCAGTATCTGACCGAGTACATCAACGCTCGTTAGCCGAGCGAACCCGACCGAGCGCCTGTAATCAAGGCGCGGGGGGCACCCTCCGACTCGTACAATTGGAGGGTGGAACGGAAGCTTGCAACCGTGCTTTTCGTCGATCTCGTCGATTCGACGGGACTCGTCGCAACGAGCGACCCGGAGATCGTCCGGCGCCGCGTCACCCAGTACTTCGACGGGGCCGCGCATGCGATCGAGCAGTATGGCGGGAAGGTGGAGAAGTTCGTCGGCGACGCCGTAATGGCGGCGTTCGGCGTGCCGCAGGCGCACGAGGACGACGCCGAGCGTGCCGTCCGGGCAGCGTTCGCCGTGCTGGACGCGGTGCACTCACTCGGGCTCGAGGCGCGCATCGGAATCGAGTCCGGCGAGGTGCTCGTCGACGAAGGCGACTCGACGTTCGCAACAGGCGAAGCCGTGAACATCGCCGCTCGGCTGCAACAGTCGGGTGCGCCCGGGACGATCGTGGTCGGCCCCGCTGCGCGCCGCCTGACCGTCGCGCAGGTCGAGGTCGAGGACCGCGGGCCGGTCGAGTTGCGAGGGCGTGAGCCCGTGTGGTCATGGCAGGCAGTCGCGGTGCTCGAGGGCAGGCAGCGGCGCGCACAGATCCCGTTCGTCGGTCGCGAGACAGAGCTCGACCTGCTGCACAACGTCTACGAACGCAGCCTTCGCGAACGGCGCACGCACCTCGTCACCGTCTTCGGCGACGCGGGCGTCGGCAAGTCGCGCTTCGTGACGGAGTTCACCGACGGTGTCGAGCGCGCGACCGTGCTCGTCGGCCGCGCGCTCTCCTACGGCGAAGGCGTCGGCTACTGGCCGATCGCGTCGATGGTGAAGGCATCGGCGGGCATCACCGACGACGACCCTGCAGCCGAGGCGTTCGAGAAGCTCCGTCTCTGCTGCGAGAGCGACGCGGTCGCCGACCTGCTCTCCGTCGCGCTCAGTTTGCTGGGTGCGGCCGAGAACGTCACCGCCGGTGATGAGATCAAATGGGCCGCGCTTCGCTGGGCCGAGCAGCTCGCAACGGTGCAGCCGCTCGTGCTCGTGTTCGAGGATGTCCAGTGGGCCGACGAGCGCGTGCTCGACGTGATCGAGCATCTCGCGCAGTCGCTCAAGACTGCTCCGTTGCTGATCGTGTGCGTCGCGCGCCAGGAACTGCTCGACGTGCGTCCCAACTGGAGCGGCGGCAACCCGCGCGCGGCCGCAATCGAGCTGGCGGCACTCTCGGCCGACGAGAGCCGGACGCTCTCCGAGGCGCTGCTCCCGGCCGACATGTCGTTCTCGAACCTGCGCGGCGTGCTGCTCGAGAAAGCCGAAGGCAACCCGCTCTTCCTCGAGGAGACCGCACTGATGCTGCTCGAAGCTCACGCGGACGGGGTGGTCCCTGATGGGATCCCCGACACAGTCCAGGCTCTGATCGCGGCGCGCATCGACCTGCTCGAGCCCGATCAGAAGCGGCTCCTGCAGCACGCGGCCGTGATCGGACGCGTCTTCTGGCTCGGCGCCCTCGAGCGCCTTGCACCTGATCTCGACGTGTCGATGCTGATCGACTCGCTCGTGAAGCGAGATCTGATCGCGTCCGAGGAGCGTTCGACGATTTCCGGCGACCGCGCCTACCAGTTCAAGCACCTGCTGATCCACGACGTCGCGTACGCCGCAATGACGAAGGAAGCGCGCGCCGAGAACCATCAGATCTTCGCGCACTGGCTCCGTGAGCGAGCGTCCGAGGAGCTCGTCGAGATTCGCGCCTTCCACCTCGACCGCGCATCGACGCTCCTCACCGAGCTCGACGGGAGCGTCCCTGAGGAGCTCGCAAACGAGGCTGCGCAGGTGCTCGAAAGCGCCGGCGACCGCGCCTGCCGTCGAGACTCGTTCGCCGATGCGCGCCGCCTCTACCAACGCGCGCTGGAGCTGGCACCGACGCTCGACCGCCACTACCTGGCCGCAGAAGCGGCCGAGCAACTGGGCGAGCTCGGCGTCGTTGCCGAGGAGATGGAGCTCGTGCTCGCGAAGGCGCGCGAAGCCGGCTCGCGACGGCTCGAGGGCCGCGCGCTGAATGCATTGGCGGCCGTGGCGCTCAGTCGCGACGGCGACCCGGAGGAGTCCGAACGGCTTGCGAGTGCGGCACACGAGGTGCTGCCCGCCGACGACATCAGCGCGCGGTTCGAAACGCTCGCACGACTTGCAGCCGCCGCCTGGTGGCCGGGCGACCTCCGCCGCGCCGAGGGCTACATCCGTGAGGCCGCCGCCCTCGCCCAGAGTGCCGACCGCCACGATCTGTGGTCGCGCGCGATGGGCAACCTCGTCTGGCTGCTCGAGCTGCGGCTCGACCTTCCCGGGGCCGAAGCGATCCTCACCCAGCTCGAACCACCGGGTGAGGGCGTGTTGGAGCGGGCGCGCGCAAGCCGTGCGCTCGGCGCACTCCGGCGTATGCAGGGCCGCCTCACCGAGGCGGCGGAAGCGTTCGCGGACGCGCAGGCGCTGTACCTCGACGCAGGGGTCGCCGGCGAGGCCGCGTGGCTCGGTGTTCTCTGTGGCTGGGTTGCATTCGTCGACGGCGATCTGGAGCACGCCGAGCGCTCGTTCCGGCACGCCGTCAGGGTCTTCACCGCCAACGAGGACTACGGCCACCTGTGCGAGGCGCAGCGAGCACTCGCCGAGGTGCTTCTCGAGACTGGCCACGTCGACGAGGCCGAGCGGTACGCACTCGCGGCCCGCGCGCTCGTCAGCGGCCACGATCTCACCTCGACGGCGTCGACGACACGCACGCTCGGGCTCGTTCGCGCGGCGCAAGGCAACGATGTCGAAGCTGAGGCGCTGCTGCGCGAGTCGCTGTCGCTCCTCGAGGGCACAGACTTCCGGCTGCTCGAGGTCGAGGCGCTCGTCCCGCTCATTCGCTTCCTCCGCCTGCGCGATCGTTGCGACGAGGCGCTCGAGCTCGAGGCGCGCCTACCCGATGCGATTCCGGGCTGGCTCGGCGTCACCGATGCGGCGCTGCTCGAGGGTGTCGGGCCTGCGGATCTCCCGCCCGCCGAGACCCGCGGCGAAGGGGCGACGGTCTAGGACTCGGAGCGGCTGGGCGCGTCACGGACGCGTGTCAGCTCGATCACCAGCACGAGCCCGACGAGGACGCCGATTGCTCCGCCGGCCTGCCGCGTGTGCCCGAGACCGAGGGCATGGAGGGCACCCCACGCGCACAGATACGTCCAGCCTGCAAGCGCCGCGCTGTAGACGAGGATCAGGCCGGCGTCACGATCGACCGGCAGAAAGCCAAGGAGACGCAGCGAGCGGTCGGGTCGCTCCGAGAACAAGCCGCCGCTCGAGCCGTCGCCGAGGGAGGGCAGTTCGAGCCTCCGTTCGAGCTCCTGGGCGCGCTGGAGGCCGTAGTCGTAGAGCTGCGTGTTGCGCAGTTCGTAGAGCAGGACACCGACGGTGGCGACCAGCCCGAGCAGGCCGACCGCAAGCAGCTCACCCGCCGAGCTCGGCCGTCCGAGGATTGCCACGGCTGCGCCGCTGAGCGTCGGGACCAACGCGAGCAGCTTGAAGCGCACGTCGGTGATCTGCCGCATCAGGTCGGTCGTCTGTTGATAGTCGAGCCGCAGACGATCGCCCTGAACGGCGGGTGCAGCAGGATTGGTCGGCGTCGACATCTCTCTAGCCTTCGTTTAGTCCAATCAGGCGCGAACGCCGACGGCCGCGGCGAGTGCCGCATACAGCGCGGTGTAACCAGGCCGGCAGCCGCCGCGCACGAGGACCGTTCGTGTCCGGGTCGCCGATGTGCTGACGGTCAGCGACCGGTAGGCGAAGTCAGGCAGCGACCCCGCGCAGTTGACGCGCTGCGGTAGCGCAAAGAAATGCTCGTTCGAGGCGAGTGCGGCAAGCCGCGCGAGCGTGCGAGCGGTCAGCTGGTGCCTGGTCGGCTGAACCGGGCCGGTCGAGGCGACCGATCCGTCGCGCGCGATCGTGACCGTGAATGGCTCGATGTTGCCGCCGACACGGCCGAACTTGAACGAGGGCTGAGTCGCCGACGTGACGGCGCCGGTAACGCCGATCGCTGCGGCCGACGCGGCGACGAGGGCGGTGAGAGTGAGGGTGCGTTTCATGGTGGACACGGTAGTGACCGGGGAGGGCGGCTGAGGCCGCCCTCCCCGTGGGGGATCTAGCAATAGGTGGCCACGATCGTCCCGGTGCCGGTATTCGCCGGACTCGGTGCGTAGCCGGGGTTGACCTGCACGACCACGATGTGGACGAAGTTGCCCGAGATCGTGTTGCCGGACTTCGTGACCGTGCTTGCGACGAGCACGCCCATGTAGCTCGGGACGCCGCTTGTCGGCGGCGGGCTGTTGCCGCCGGTCGTCGTCCACGTCCCGCTGCAGCTCGACGGCTGAAGCCCGCCGGTCGGCAGCGTCACGACGGTGCTCGCGAAGCCCTTGAAGCTCGAGGGCGCGAGTCCGCCGCTCACGCGGTTCACGCGGTTCCAGCCGTCGCTCCACCAGGTCACGGTCGAGGAACCGGCCGAGGCGGCTGTCTGGTCGCCGAGCACGAACGCCCCCTTCGTCGGGAAGGCGAACACGAACGCCGACCCGGTCGCCGAGGACGGCTTGTACCGCGTGTCGCCGGCGAAGCTCGCCGACACGGTCTGCGGACCGAGCCCGATCAGGAGGAGTTGCGCGGCCGAGATCGTGCACGAGGCGTTGCCTGTCGCATCGGTCGATGCCAGGCAGGTCTGCCCGGCGATGCCGAGCGTCACGATCCGTCCGGTATCGGGTGGCGCTGCGCCGCCGTCTGCGTCGTCGTCACCGGCGCCGTCCTCCTGCAAGGTGGCGCTGATCGTCGCGCCCGACGAGCCGACCAGGATCAC
>JBAQHS010000221.1:0-18712 GCA_049288455.1 Gaiellaceae bacterium
CGTCGGGCTCGCGCCGAAGCGCATGGTGGCCCTCGGGCAGGCGCTCGGCATTCGCTCGGCGGCAGAGCTGCACGCCGCGGCCCTGGACGGACGGCTCGTGGAGGTCCCCGGCATCGGCCCGTCGACCGTCGCAAAGATCCGGACCGCGCTCGAGCAGCCACAGCCGGCGCCGCGGCGCGGCCTGCCGCTGAACCGGTCGCGTGAGCTGACCGGCAGCATCGCAGCGGCGCTCGGCGGCGAGCCTGCCGGCGATCCACGCCGCTTCAAGGATTCCTCGGAGCGACTCGCCGTCGTCGTCCCGGCGGCGCAACCGGCCGCCGTCATCGACCGCTTCGCGGCCCTGCCCGAGATCGTCTCGGTGGTCGACCGCTCCGACCGCACAGCGGTTGGGGTGACGGTCGACGGCGTTCCCGTCGAGCTCGTGGTCGCGGCGCCCGAACGGTTCGGCACGGAGCTCCTGCGCGCCACGGGCACGCAACGCTACGTCGCCGCGCTCGAGTCAGTGCACGGCGAGCTGCCGGACGCTCCCGACGAGGCTGCGCTCTACGCAACGCTTGGGCTTGCGTATCTCCCGCCTGAGTTGCGCGAGGAGCCGTTTGCGGGCGAGGCGCCTGCACTCGTCGCGCAGTCCGACATTCGCGGCGACCTGCACGTGCACACCACCTGGTCGGACGGGAAGGCGACCGTCCTCGAGATGGCAGAGGCGGCGCTGGCGCTCGGCTACGACTACATCGCGATCTGCGACCACACGCGTGCGGTCCGCGTCGTGCCCGGCCTCGACGCCGACGACCTCCGTCGTCAGGGCGAGGAGATCGCGGCCGTGAACGAGGAGCTGGCTCCGTTCCGGGTTCTGCGCGGTAGTGAGTGCGACATCCTGGCCGATGGCTCCCTCGACCTGCCGGACGATGTCCTTGCGGAGCTCGACTGGGTCCAGGCATCGGTGCATGCGGGCCAGCGGCAGTCACGCGACCAGCTGACCAAGCGAACACTTGCGGCAGTGCATCACCCCGCGGTGCGTTCGATCAGCCATCCGCAGGGCCGCATCATCAATCACCGCCCGCCGAACGCCGTCGACCTCGAGGCGGTGTTCGCGGCGTGCGCAGAGACGGGCACAGCGGTCGAGACGAACGGCTTGCCGGATCGAATCGATCTGAGCGCCGAGCTCGTGCGCGACGCGATTCGGGCCGGCGTCCTCGTCACCTGCTCGACCGACGCACATTCCGTCCGGGGCCTGCAGAACATGCAACTTGCGGTCGCGACTGCCCGCCGGGGCTGGGCGACGACGGCTGCAGTGCTGAACACACGCAGCCTCGCGGAGCTCAGCCCTGTGACGCCCTGAGCTCGCCGAGCGCTGTCCAGTGCGTGCCCCGGAGTGCGGCGGCGACCTGCGGTTCGGTGTGCTCCGGGTAGTAGACGTGTGAGTCGAGGTCGCAGCAGATCGCGACCGTGTCGCGTGAGAGGCCTTCGAGCTGGACGAAGGCGTCGGTGGGCAGCTGCACCTCGCCGAGGGTGTAGTGCATGAACTGCAGCTCAGGCGCGAGCTCCATCAAGATCGGCCAGTCGGGACAGGAGCGCGAGCTCACAGCCGCGAAGTTGGCGCGCCCTCGACGTTTTCCTGCCCGGCGGCCGCCTGCATCGACCAGGCACCGTCGAGCAGCACCGCGCCCGTCTGCTCCCCCGACGGGAAGACGAAGAATCGCACCGCATCATCGAGCGAGTGCAGCGGGTGACCTGCTGCATCGAGCAGCGCAAGGCGCAGATGAAAATGCCCGTCAGCGAGGGGAAGGCTCGCCAGACGGAACCGGACCTCGCGCTCGCCCGCGCCGCCGTTCCAGCCGAGCAGCGCCGTCTCGTGCGCAACCGTGCCGAGCACGAGCCCGCCGTCATCGCGCAACTCGACCGAGACACGCGGCGGCGCGACGGAGGCCTCGGCGGCAACGACGAGCCGCACCGTCGCGGCCTCGCCCGCGGCGAACTGACCACGCTCGTCGCCGTCGTCGTCGAGCAGTTGCGCCGAGACGATGCGCGCCTCGCCGCTGCCCCATTCACGGAGGCCGGCGCCGAGCTCCTCGGGATTCGCATCCTCTGCGAGCAGCCGGCGATAGGCGGCGATCGCGTCGCGCGTCGAGCCGTCGAACGCGATCTCGCCCTGACGAAGCAGCACCGCCCGGTCGCAGAGGCGCTCGACGGCCTGCGCGTCGTGTGACACGAACAGGATCGTGCCCCCGCGCCGCTTGAACTCGGCGATCTTCCCGAAGCACTTGCGCTGGAACTGCTCGTCACCCACGGCGAAGACCTCGTCGAGGAGCAACACGTCCGACTGGATGTGCGCCGCGACGGAGAAGCCGAGGCGCATGTACATCCCAGACGAGTAGGTGCGCACCGGCAGGTCAATGAACTTCTCGAGCTCGGCGAACGCAACGATCTCGTCCATCACCTCGCGCACCTTGGCGCGCGACAAGCCGTGGATCGAGCCGTTGAGGTACACGTTCTCGCGACCGGTGAAGTCGGGATGGAAGCCGGCGCCGAGCTCGAGCAGCGAGGCGATGCGGCCCGTTGCCTCGACGCGTCCCGACGTCGGCTTGATGATCCCGGACACGAGGCGGAGCAACGTCGTCTTGCCGGAGCCGTTGCGACCGACCAGGCCGACTGCACCGCCCGGCTCGACCGCGAGGGAGACGTCACGCAGCGCCTGCACCTCACGCGCCGCCGTGCGGCCGCGCGAGACGAACACATCCTTCAGAGTCCGCTGCGCCTTCGGGTAGACCCGGAACACGCGCGAGACGCGGTCGACGACGATCCGGCCTGCGGCCGGGTCGGTCATGCTGCGACCGCGGTGACGGCGCCGCGCACGATCTCGGCGAGTACGCGCACGAACGCCGGGTCGGCGTTCGGCATCTCGATTCGTTCCAGGCGCAACCCGAGCTCGGCGGCACGCTCCTGCGCCTCGGTGTCGATGTCCCACCGGATCTCCAGGTGGTCGGAGACGAAGCCGACCGGGCACACGAGCACGTCCTCGATCCCTCGCTCGCTCAGGTCGTCGAGATGGTCGAGGATGTCCGGGCCGAGCCACGGCTCACCCGTCGGTGACTCGCTCTGGAACGAGAACGACCAGTCCTCGATCCCGGCCGTGTCCGCCACGAGCCGCGCCGTCTCGAGTAGCTGGTCGCGGTACGGATCACCCTCGTCAAGGATCCGCGCGGGCAGCGAGTGCGCGGTGAAGACGACGTGCGCGTCGGTGTCGCGGATGCGGCCGGCGAGGAACGCGACGAAGCCCGCGTCGTCGAACCAGCTCTCGACGAACGACACTCCGGCGCGACCGTCGACAGCTTCGTCAAGGAGACGCCGGTAGCCGCCGATCGAGAGTCGGCTGTAGTGCGGCGCGAGCACGAGGCCGACGAGCACCCGAGCACCGCCCGCGAGCGCTGCGTCGACGGCTTCGGAGATCCGCGGCTGCCAGTGCTTCATGCCGGTGAAGACCGGGACGCCGAGCTCGCGCTCGAGCGCGGCTCGCGTCGACTCCGTGATGGCGTTCAGCGGATTGGAGTCTTCGATCCCGAGCCGGCGGTAGCGTGCGACGAGATCCTCGAGGTTCTCCGGCGCGATCGGCCTGCCGCCGCGAATGTCGGCGTAGTAGGCGGGGACGTCTGCGATCCGCTCCGGCGAGCCGTACGCCATCAGGATGACAGCGGTGCCGCTCATCGATGCTGAGGCTAGCTCAGACACTGGCTGCCACCGGCGCCGACTGGACCAGCTCGGTGAGTCGAGAGACCTGGTCCGGGTCCGTGCGCGGCAGCACACCGTGGCCGAGGTTGAAGATGTGCCCGGGGCGTCCGGCCGCGCGGTCGAGCACGTCGCGGGCGGCAGACGCCACCCGTTCCCACGGCCCGAGCAGCACGGCTGGGTCGAGGTTCCCCTGGACGCCGCGGTCGGCACCGACGATCGCCCAGCCGTCGTCGAGCCGGATCCGCCAGTCGAGGCCGATCACGTCACCGCCGGCTCGCGTCATCGCAGGCAGCAGCGTCGATGCGCCCGTGCCGAAGTGAATCGTCGGGGCACCTGCGGCCGCGAGGATCTTCGCCGACCACGGTGCGACGTACTCCTCGTAGTCGGAGGGCGAGAGCGCGCCCACCCAGGAGTCGAACAACTGCACGACATCCGCGCCCGCGCGCGCCTGCGCCGCGACGTATGCGCCGAAGCAGGCTGCGAGCTTCTCCATCAACGCGGCCCAGACCTCGGGCTCGGAGTACATCATCGTCTTCACGAGTGCGAACTCGCGGGACGGCTTCCCTTCGACGAGGTACCCCGCCACCGTGAACGGCCCGCCGCAGAAGCCGACGACCGCCTGCTCGGCGGCGAGCTCGCCGCGGACGATCCTGATCGCTTCGAGGAGGGGCGCGAATGCCTCGTCCGGGTCGGGCAGGCGAAGGCGCTCGACGTCGGCGAGCGTGCGCACCGGAGTCTCGATCACCGGCCCGACGCCTTCGACGAGCTGCACGTCGAGGCCCATGCCGAGCACCGGCGTCATGATGTCGGCGAACATCACCGCGGCGTCGACACCGTGGCGTCGCACGGGCTGGAGCGTCACCTCGGCGCAGAGCTCGGGCGTCGATGCGACCTCCCAGAACGAATGCCGCTCGCGGATCGCGCGGTACTCCGGCAGCGAGCGGCCCGCTTGCCGCATGAACCAGACGGGTGTCCGCTCGACCGGCTCGCCCCGGGCGGCTCTGACAAGAAGCGGTTCCATACGTGGAGGGTAACGGCGCGGCGCGCGAGACCCGCTCAACGTCTCAGGGATCCGACACCCGGTTCCGCGCTTCGAACCAGGTTCGGGGTGTGAACCTGGTTTCATGAGTTTCGGGTTGCCGCGGCGGGGCGAAACTCGGCAACCTGGTTTAAGCCCGAACCAGGTTGCCTGTGACTACTAGGCTAGCCGCGCGATGTCGAAGGGACCGCTTGCCGTGCGCTGGGGTTCGCCGCCGTCACCGGTGCCGCAGGCCGGCGTGCGCGAGCAGGTGCAGGTGCAACTCGAGAACGCCGGTTCGGTCGCATGGGGCGACAGCATCAACCTCGCCTACCACTGGCTCGACGACCGCGACAACCCGATCGTGTGGGACGGCGACCGGACGCCCGCGCCGCGCCTCGCACCGGGTGAAAGCGCCCTCGCGACGGCGATCGTACGCGCCCCGATCCCGCCCGGCCGGTATCGCCTCGCGTTCGACCTCGTCGCCGAACGGCGCGCGTGGTTCTCGGAGCTCGGCAGCCCGATGCTCGCGCAGGACCTCGAGGTGCGGCCTCGGGAAGGCGAGCCGAACGCCGTGCTGCCGCCGAATGTCGAGCCGGCCGCCGACTGGTCGGAGTACGTGCGCGCAGCACACGCCGACGGCTACGGCGTCGTCGGCGGCGCGATCGACTGGGCCGAACGGAGGCGGCCGCGCGAGCTTGCGCCGTACGTGCCCGGCCCCGGCCGCATACCCGGGTTTGCAGGGGCGCTCATCTGCCCATCGGTGCTGCCCGGGATCGAACTGGAGCGACTCGAGGACGTGGCAGGGCTGCCGGCGTATGCGGCACCACGCGACGAGCCGTGGGTCTACGACGGCAGGGCCGTATTGCGCGTCAGGGCGCTATAGCTCGACGGCGATACGGTCGTCGACCTTCGTGAACACCCACGCACCGAGGACGAGCGCGAGCGCCGCGGCGACGCACAGGTAGACCACATCGGCGAGGCGGGGCAGGTTCCCCGACCAGAGCGCGTCGCGCACCGCGTAGATCGGTGGTGCGAGCGGGTTCCCCCAGCGAAGTGCGTCGAGCAGCCGGTGGTGGCGGAGCGCGCTCGCCGGCAGCGTCGAGGCTTTCCAGAGAATCGGCGTGAGGAAGAACCACGGCAGCAGGGCTGCGGTGAGCACGTGCTCGACGTCGCGGAAGAGGACGTTGAGGCAGGCGGCGAGCAGCGACAACCCGGCGACGAGCATCGCGAACACCACCGCCAGCGGAATTGCAACCCACACGGTCGCTCGCGCCGACGGCACGAAGATGAGTGACAGCACGACGACGATGCCGATCATCACCGCGAACGTGACGGCCTGGGTCGCGACCATCGAGAACGCGACGAGCTGCCGTGGGAACCGCACCTTCTTGATCAGCTCCGCGCTGTCGATCATCGAGCGGGCGGAGGACTGCAGGGAGACCGAGAAGAAGATCCAGCAGGCGAGCCCGGCGAGCAGGTAGATCGGGTAGTGAGCGACCTTGCCGTTCGGGAAGATCAGCCCGAAGACGACGAGGTAGACGACGAGCAGCAGCAACGGATTGAGGAGCGACCAGAAGATGCCGAGGAGCGAGCCCTTGTACTTCGCCTGGAAATCCCGGCGAAAGAGGTTGGCGAAGAGCTCGCGGTAGCGCAGGAGATCGGCGTAGACCGTCATCGGCTCGCACTAGTGTAGGGACGGCTGGTACAGGCAAACACAGCCCTTACACCACTCCACTACCCTCGACCCACGTGAGCCCCATCGCGGCCCTCGCCGCCTTCCCCGCCGCCGCCTTGGCGCTCGTTCTCCTTCTGCGGTCAGGAGTCGCGCGCAGGCTCCGGCGAACGCCTGAGCCGACGCGTTGGCAGTCGTCGCCCACGCCGCTCGTCGGCGGAATCGGTATCTACATCGGCTTCGCTCTCGGTGTCTGGCTTGCCGTTGCACTCGGAGCGCTGACGGCGTCGACCCAGCTGATCGGCATCTCCGCAGGGGCGACGTTGCTCTTCGTGGCGGGGCTAGCCGACGATCTCTGGTCGATAACTCCGCTCGTCAAAGTCGCAACGCAAATCGGGGCGGCCGCGATTGTGCTGTCCACCGGCACCTCCGTGCAGATCATCCACACCCCGTACGTCGCGATCCCGCTGGGGGTTCTCTGGCTGGTTGGAATGACGAACGCGTTCAACCTCCTGGACAACATGGACGGGCTCGCGGGCAGCCTCGCGGTCATCTCGGCTGCCTTCTTTGCGTCGGCCGCAGCGCTGCACCATTCGTCGGAGCTCGTACTCTGCGTGTCACTCGCGCTTGCGTTTGCAGTGGCGGCATTCCTCCCGTTCAATCTTCGGCCCGGCCGCGCCGCCGTCGCCTGGATGGGAGACAGCGGCTCTCAGCTGATTGGATTCGCGCTCGCCGCGCTCGGACTCGCCTCGAGCTACACGGTCGCATCATCGACCGTGGCAACCCTCGTGCTGCCCGTGCTCGTGCTCGCTGTCCCGATCCTCGACACGACTCTCGTGACCATCGTCCGGCTCTTGGACGGCCGCCCTGTTTCTCAGGGTGGGCACGACCACAGCTCGCATCGTCTCGTCTCGCTCGGCCTATCCGAAACCGGCGCGGTCGTCCTCCTGGCACTCATGGCGGCGGCGCTCGGCGCAACGAGTCTCGCCTACCAGACCTTTGGCAACGGCCGCGTCGCCGCACTCGGTGTGCTCGTCACGTTCGCGCTTCTCATTCAGTTCGGAAGCTTCCTCGCCGATGTGGATCGATCACACGAGCCACGGCCGCTGTTCGCATACAGCCGCCGGATTGCCGAGGTCATCGTCGACGGCGCCCTGATCAGCGCGTCGTTTCTCATGGCATACCTCCTCCGGTTCGAGGGCATCGGCACCGTCAACCAGCGCCACTTTTTTCTTCTGACGCTGCCGGTCCTGCTCTTTTGCCGCTACGTCGCGCTGTTGCTCTTCGGTATGTACGCGGGCGTTTGGCGCTATGCAGGATCGCGCGATGTTCTCCGTGCGTTTGCTGCAGTCGGCCTCTCTGCGGTCGTGGCGCTCGGCATCGTCGTCCTCACTCAGGGTGCGCTAGGCGACTTCTCGCGCAGCGTCTTCGTCATCGACTTCCTGGTCTGCTCGCTCGCAATCGTCGCCGCGCGCTTCGCCGAGCGCGCAATCATCCGAGGACTGGAGCTCGCGCGGCACCGCACCAACCGGCGAGTGCTGATCGTGGGCGCCGGCCGGACCGGGCGAAGTCTCCTGCGCGAGTTGCGCGAGACCCCTGGGGAACGCGTCGTCGGCTTTGTGGACGATGACCGTGCGCTGCGCGGCCGCCGCCTGAGCGGTGTCCGTGTCGCCGGGGACATCGCGTCGATCGACCGCATCCTTGAACGCGTGGTGCCGGACGTTGTCTTCGTCACGATTCCCGGGGCACCGCACGAGCGGCTCGAGGAGATCGTGCGGGCCTGCGCAGCACGCGAGGTGACCTGCAGGTTCGTCACCCGCGACGCCGACGTCGACCCGCGCGTCGTGCTGGCCACCGAGTCTCCGTGAGCGCCGCCTCTCCCGGCCCTCGGCGCTCGGCGCTCGACCGGGCGCTGGCCGCGTACCCGCTGCTCATCGCCTACCTCGTTTTGCTCGTCCTGTACGCATGGGAGACGACCCGGCACTCGACGCCGTGGCTCTTCACAGACGAGCTCGAATGGGCGGGCTTGTCGCGCGGTGTGGCGCACCACGGCGTTCCCGAGCTCCGGCTCCATCACACGCATTTCACGTCCCTCTACGAGTACGTGATCGCGCCGTCCTGGTGGCTTGGCGCGACATCGAAGGCCTACGCTGCAATCAAGTACGAGAACGCAGCAGTGATGACAGCCGCGCTGTTCCCGGCGTACGCGCTCGCGCGGCTCTTCGTGACGCGAACAGCGTCGATTGCCTGCGGCGTCGCCGCCGTAGCGATCCCTGCCGTCTTCTACACGGGCCTGATCATCCCGGAGGCACTCGCGTACTTCTGGTCGACGCTCGTGCTCTGGTTGCTTGCGCGCGCGCTGCTTGCACCTTCGCGACGCTCGGTTGCCCTGGCCGCAGGTGCTGCACTCATCGCCCCGTTTGTCAGGTCGGAGCTCAGCGTGCTCCTCGCAGCGGGGGCGCTCGCGGCGTTTCTCAGTGTTGCGACGAGCGGACGTGGACGCCGCGTGATCGGCTCCTGGTCAACGCGTGAGCGGGCCGGCGCCCTCATGCTCCTCGTCGGCTTCACGATCCTGCTCGGCGCGTTCATGACGCAGCACTCGTACTCGTGGCAGATCGGCACTCACTTCCATCACCGTGCGTTCACCTACGGCCTGTGGGCCCTCGGGGCATTCACGATCGGCGTCGGCGTCGCGCCTGTGCTGCTTACTTTCGTGTGGCTCATCGGCGCGCGCTTTCGCGAGGCTGACGAGCGTGCGCTCGGAGCGACGATCGTTGGAGCCTTTGTCGGCTTCGGCCTGTACACCGCCGTGAAGGCGTCGTATCTGTCGACGAACTTCGCTATCCGCGTGGAAGAGCGGAATCTCATCTACCTCTCCCCGCTCGTCTTTGTCGCGTCCGCACGGTGGCTGCTCGCAGGGCGAGCGCGTGCGATCGCGGTCGTGGCTTCGGCGGGTGCGGTCGCGTATCTGCTGTATTCGACGCCATACCACAACAACGAGCACTTCTATTCCGACGCGCCCGGGCTCTCGGTTCTGCAGTGGCTGAACCGCACCTGGTATTTCACGACGGCGGACGCGCACCGCCTGATGTACGCCATCCTCGCGTCCTCGGTCGTGATCGTGGTGGTGTGGGACTGGTCGCAAAGAAGAGGCGGCCGCCTTCGCCGCGGGCATGCGGCCGTCGGAGCGATCCTCGCAGTGGCGATCGTCGGCTGGAACCTGACCGGCGAGATCACCGCCGCCGACTCCTCGAATTCGTTCTCGAAGAGCTTCCGTAGTGTGCTTCCGACCCCGCCGTCCTGGATCGATCAGGAGACGGGCCGCGGCCGGACGATGTTCATCGGGCAGGCACTCGGGAACTCGAACGCGTTCTGGTCACTCGAATTCTGGAACCAGTCGATCGGAGATGTCTGGTCCGTCGATGCCAGCGCGCCAGGCCCCGGACCGTCGACCACGCCGAACTTCCTCGACCTCACGGGCGCGGTCGATCCGCAACTGCCGTTGAACTGGATCGTCGCGGGTCCGGGCGTCGACCCGGTGGGCCACCTCACCGAGACCGTCGGCGGCTTACGGCTCTATCGCGTCCCGCACCCGATTCGCCTCGCCGCGGCGCAGGGCAATGTCTCTCCGGATGGCTGGATGGCTACCAACGCGTGGTATTACCGATTCGCCTCACCGAAGAGTGGGCACGGCACAGCAGTCGTGCGACTGACCCGTGCCGCCGCCTGCGGCGCGATCCCGCCGTCACGGATCACCATCCGTGTCTCGCGGCTGCGGTTGAACGGCGACTCGCAGCCTGTCGCGGGGCAGCTCCTTGCGTTGCGCAGAGTCCTGCTCCGCTCGACGCCCTGCGATACACGGGCCGTTCAGATCGCCGTGCGGCCGCCGTTTCGCATCGACGTCACGGCTGTCGGAACCTTTCAGCCGTCTGCGTCCGATCTGCGCCAATTGAGCGCACAGATCGCCTTCGAGTTCCTGCCCGATCGCCGTTAGCGTCCGAGCAACCGTTCTGGGTGCTTCCGTACGAAGCGCGCGATGCCGCGCCAGTGCCAGAGCGTCCGGCGCGTGAGCCAGCGCTTGTCGGTCTCCGCCTGGTGCTCGTGGCGGACGATCGCGGCCGGCACGTACCAGCGCTCCCAGCCGGCGCGCATCGCGCGGTACTGAAGGTCGATGTCCTCGCCGTAGAGGCGATAGCCCTCGTCGAATCCTCCCAGTTCCTCGAGCATCGACCGCCGCAGGAGCAGGAAGCCGCCGAGCATCCAGTCCGTCTCGACGGGTTCCGTGGGCGGAGCCTCGTCGAGGTGGTAGTGGCGGCGCTGCGGGACAAGGAGACGCAACGGCGTGCGGCGGACGACCGTGCCCGCGACGGTCGGGAAGCGCCGCCGTGACGGCTGCCACCGCCCGTCGGGGAAGTTCATTCGCGGTCCTACGACCCCGCATCGCGGCCGCGCTGCCATGAACGCCCGCAACGCCGCAACAGCCCCCGGCTCGGGCACGGCATCCGGGTTCGCAGACAGCACGAGCTCCGCGCTCGTGAGTGCGGCGCCGCGATTGACGTTCGCGCCGAAGCCGAGCGGCGACGGATTGTGCACCGCGTCCACACCCGGCGGAACCGACCCTGGGATGTTCGAGATCACGACGAGCTCGTCGACTTGCGGCGCGAGCACCGGCAAGGACTCCTCGAGCTCGCGAGGGTGGCCGTGCGAGACGACGACCGCCGCCACCTTCACGCGAGCACCCCGCGGTACGCCTCGGCGGTGGTTCGTGCTGACGCCTCCCACGAAAAGCTCTTCGCGCGCTCGATGCCGGCGGCCGACCAACGCGCGCGCTCGTCGAGCGCTCGCCTCAGCGCGGCACCGTAGTCGCCGTCGTCCGCGTAGACGCCCGCAGTGCCGGCGACCTCGGCGAGCGCAGCGTCGTCCGACAGCACGACCGGAAGCCCGCTCGCCATCGCCTCGAGCACCGGCACGCCGAAACCTTCGAACCGCGACGGAAGCACGAGCGCGTCCGCCTCGCGATAGAGCTGCGCAAGCTCGCCTTGCTCGACCCAACCACGCACGTCGGCACCACGAGCTCTCAGCTCACTCGCCAACGCGGGCTCCTTCTCGGGCCCGACAACGACAAGTCGCAACCCGACCGCCGCGGCAGCGTCCGCGGCCGCGAGCGGGTCCTTGCGCGCCTGGACTGCACCGACGAAGAGAATGAACCCTCCGCGCGCCCCATCGCCGGGAGCGAACGCGGGGTCGACGCCGTGAGGCGTAACCGTGATCTTCTCGGCTGGGATCCCGTAGAGGTCGACAATGTCGCGCTTGGTCGCCTCCGACACCGCGAGCACGTGGTCGGCTCGCCGGACTGCACGCGGGACAACGGTCTTGAAGGTGAGCCGGTCGAGCCGGCGCATCACGGTCGGGTCGTGCTCGAAGTGCAGATCGTGCACGGTGACGACCGACCGGCCGTGATAGCCCAGCGGCAGCGCGTGTTGAAAGTGCGCGACCTGCGGATCGAGCCGGCGCAGGAGGCGCGGCAGCGACCACGCCATACGGGTCTCCTGGAATCGCGCCGGCAGCGACACCGCTTCGACACCGTCGGGCACGAGCGCCGGGTTTCGCGTGACAGCCGCAAACCGAAGGTCGGGCGCGACGATCGGCAACTGGCGGAGCAGGTTGAGCACGTATGTCTCCTCGCCGGTGCGGTTGCGACCAAGCACGTCGGCGTCGATCGCGACGAGCGGCCTCATTCCGCCGCCTTCCGATACGCCTGCACGGTCGCCTCCGCCGTCGCTTCCCAGCTGAAGCGGGCAGCGCGCAGCAGACCCGCCTCGCGTAGCTCGTCGCGGCGACCGAGCGCCCGCTCGATGCCCGCCGCGATCGAATCGACATCGTGTGGATCGACGAGTTCCGCCGCGTCGCCGGCGACCTCCTCCATCGCGCTCCGCGCACTCGTCACGACGGGCGTGCCGCAGAGCATTGCCTCGAGCACCGGAATGCCGAAGCCCTCGAGCAGCGAGGGGTACGCGAGGCAGCGCGCGCCGCGCAACTGAACGGCAAGCTCCTCATCGGTCGGTCGGCCCAGCCAGCGCACGTGCGCCGCAGTCGGATCGACGCCCCCCCAGCCGCGGGCCCCGGCGATGCGCAATTCCACCCCGAGACGGTGCGTCGCTTCGATCAGGCGCGGCAGGTTCTTCCGCGGCTCGAGCGTTCCAACTGCGAGCACGTACTCGCCGTCGGCTGCGGGGCCGTTCGGCGTGAACGCCGGCGAAGACGACGCGTTGTAGGCAACGTCGATGCGGTCGGAGGGCACACCGGCCAGCTCCATGACCTCACGCTTGGTGAACTCGGAGACCGCGAGGACGCGCCTTGCCGCGCGCAGAACGGGCAGCAGCAACGTGCGCGCGTAAAGGCGAGTCCACGCGGTGAAGAGCTCCGGGTGCCGCACGACCGCAAGATCGTGCACGGTGACGACGACGGGCACCGGCGCGCGGAGCGGTGCGCGGAAGGTCGTGCAGTGCAGGACTGCCGCTTTGCGCGCCTCGACCGGCAGGAGCAGCGGGTACCACGCCACATCTCGCAAAGCGGCGACCGCGCGGCCGGGGCCACCCCATGTCAGTTCGTCCACCTCGACGTCATCACGGTCTTGCAAGGCGCCTCGGACGCCGCGCACGTACCGCGCAGTGCCTGCGTTGTCGAGGATCAGAGGAGCGACGTCGAAGCCGACCTTCATCGCGCCGACCTCCAGGCGGCGAGCATGGCCTCGCCGACCCGCGGCCAGGTGAACGTGCTCGCGTGCGCGAGCCCCGGCGCCACGAGCTCGTCACGACGATCCGCCGCCTCGACGAGTGCCTTCGCCCACTCCTTCGGATCGTCGGGATCGGCGCGCAGCGCCACATCGCCTGCCGCCTCATCCATCGACGGGTGGGAGGACGCGACGACGGGAGCGCCGCTCGCCATCGCCTCGACGATCGGGATCCCGAAGCCCTCGAAACGCGACGGGTACGCGACCACTGCCGCGCCGCGATACAGACGGGCGAGCTCCTCGTCGCTCTGCCGCCCGAGCCGGCGCACGTCAGGCCCCTCCAGCGCCGGCTGCTCGCCCCAGCCGGCGCTGCCGACGACCACGAGCAGGAACCTGCGGTCGAGCAGGCGATGCGCCTCGAGCAGTACCTCAAGGTTCTTGCGTGGCTCGAGCGTCGCGACGGTGAGGATGTACGGAGCACCCAGATCGGCTCGGTCGCCGCTCACGCCGAACGAGGGTCCGATCCCCGGTGGGGCGACGTGCACGCGGGCTGGATCGAGGCCAAGCGTCGCGACGACGTCGCGGCCCGTGTACTCGGAGTTCACGAAGACCGTGTCGCAGTTCACAGCGTCGCGGTACTTGGCGGAGTGCATCGTGTAGGTCCGGCGTGTCACCCAATCGCGATGATGGAGCGGCACGAGGTCGTGGATCATCGTCGAGCGAAGGCCGCTTCGCTGCGGCGGGAACATCCAGTCTGTGTAGTGGAGGACGTCGATCTGGCCGAGCCACGACTCGACCGGCGGCCAGCCTGCGCTGCTCCACGCTTGCCGCCAGTGATGGGCGAACGGCAGGAAGCGCAATTTCAGTGTCAGCGGAATCCCGTCGACCGCCTCGGGGATCCGGCGCAAGCCGGCAGGGCTCGTCGGCGCGAAGGCAACCAGCTCGTCACCGGGCGCTCGAGCGTCAGCGACCGCGGCGAGCGAGCCGCGGATGTAGTTGCCGATGCCGGTTGGCTCGTGCGAGAGGGGGCTGACGTCGAACGCGATCCTCATCCGCCACCTCCGAGGTGGAAGCCGAGGAACCGGACGCCGAGCGCACGCGAGTCGGTCGAGCCGGGCTGTGCGACCGCGGGGACGCGCGTCGGCGACACCCGAAAGGCGACGTTGCACGTGCCGTGCGCAGACGGAAGCAGAGGCACATCGAGCACTGTCGTGCCCGCCGCGCGAACGCGAGCCCGCCCGACGAGCCGGCCGCGCTCGCGCGCCTCGACGGTCGTGATCCTGCCGTCGAACAGGCCCTGGTCGCTTCCGAGCTGGACGCGCAGACGGCCACCGGCGCAGTCGTAGCTGCGATAGCTGGCCGCCGCGCCGGACCAGGCGTCGCCGTAGATCCCCGTCGTGCTGTAGAGCGCGCGCAGCGGCCCGTCGACACGCAGGAGGGTCAAGCCCTTTCGGTCATCCGAGGCGATCCGCGTGCCTGCTAGAGCGACGCCCGTGTCGACAAGCACGTCTCGCACCTGGATGTCGCTGCCCTGCGCGCGGTAGCGGCCCGTCATGCGATCGAGCGCGATCGGCGTCTGCGCAAGGCCGTCGGGCAAGGGGCCGTTCACCGTGTAGATCGGCCCGACCGCACGACTGAAGAACTCGTTCTCGTTCACGGTCAGGCGATCGGTGACGCCCGACCAGACGACGGCCACTTCCGGCTGGTCGCCGGTACCGACGGCCGCGGCGATCCAGTCGCGGTCCGGCCGCGTGATCCCCTGGAAGACGGCGCCAATCGAGGCGCGCTCGATCCGGCTGTCGACAGGCTGAATCGCGGCCAGGTCCAGAGCGAGCACGAGCAGCGGCAGGGCGATCCAGGCGCGTCGAGGCGAAAGAGCAGCGAAGGCGACCACCACGAGTGCGCCCCCCGCAACCACCCACCTGATGTCGCCCGCAGGAACGTGCCACCACTCGGCCATCGACCAGAGGGTCAGAACACCGAACGTGTCTGACGTCGCAGGCGTTCCGATGAACCGGTCGTACGGAACCGCTGCGGCGAGCGCCACTACGCCGGCCGCCGCGGCCAGCGCCGCAGGACGAGGGCGCGGGAGGCCCCGCTCGATCCAAAGCAACAGGCATGTGAAGAGAAGCGGCGCGACATAGAACAGGTTTCGCTCCTCGATGCGCTGCACGCTCGGCTGAGAGGCAAACGCAGCCACCTCCACGCCGAACCACGCGACGAGCGCCACGGTCGTAGCGACGACCGCGCGGTCGGCCGCGGAGAGCGAACGGCCGCGAACGCACAGGAGAATTAGCGCGAATACGGGAACGGCTCCCACGTAGAACTGCAACTCCGACAAGTGCCAGAGGAGCCATCGCAGCACGCTGCCGGCGTCGTAGGACGAATGCGTCGCGGCAGCGTATGCGCCGAGCAGCGACGAGAGGCTCCGCCCGCGACCAAGCTCGGCCGCGACGGCAAGCACGGCCACACCGGCGGCGGTCGCGAACAGCGGACGGTGGGCGATCACCTCACGCGGACGCCGGGACAATGCGGCGATCAGGAACGGCGCCGTCAGCGCGGCCGGCAGGATCGCTATCGCCTGGGCGCGTGTCTCGTAGGCAAGCCCGAGCGCGGCCACGAACAGGACCGCCGACAGGAAGCGCGGGCGCTCGAGCACCACGACGAGCGCGAGCGCTGCAAGCAGGAAGATCGGGTAGAACGCGCTCTCGGTCATCACCATGCCGGCGTAGAACGTCGAGGGAACCGCGACGGTCAGCACCGCGACGATCAGCGCGCCGCGCATCGAGAGAACGCGGCGGGCAAGCAGGTAGGCCGGGACAGCAGCGAGCGACATGAGCAGCGCGTTGATCAGCTTGATCGCGGTGTACGCCGCCGGAATCGACCGGAAGAGTGCGTACGCCGGACTGATGAGCACGGGGTAGATCACGCCGTACCCGCTCGTCGGGACCCCGCGCACTGCGAACGCCCCGGTCGCCGCGAAGCTCTTCGCGAGCTCGGAGTAGACGATCTCGTCGATCATGATCCACGGGCCTACGACATGCCGCGCAAACGCAACGCGCACGCCCGTCGAGCAGACGACGATCGCGCCGACCCACGCCCACGCCGGCAAGCTCACGCGAAGCTTGCTCATCGTGAGAAGTCGAACGCCAGGAAGTGCGCTCCCAGTCGACGCGAGTCGGTGTTGCCCGGTTGCACGCGCGCGGGAACCCGCAACTGCTTCATCGTGAAGGTCACGCTGCACGCCCCGGCCGCGTCGGGCTCGAGCGGCACGCCAAAGATGCGTTGCTCCGCAGGCAGGACGTCGATGCTGCCGGCCAGCTTGCCGCCGATCGTCGCCGTCACGCGCTGCGCTGACGAGAAGAGGTGCTCGTCGGTGCCGAGCCGGACGGAGAGCTGGCCCCCGGTGCAGCGAAGCCTGCGATAGGTAACGCGCCGCCCCGACCAGGTGTCGGAGTAGAGGCCGGTGATCCGCGTCAGCACGACGAGAGGTCCGTTCACCCGGTACAAGGCGAGCCCGATCCCGGGGTCGCGCGCGACCCGCGCGCCTGCGATGTCGGTATAGGAGACCGCGTAGGCGACACGCGGCGTGCCGGTCGCCGACACAAGGATGCCGTCCTCGCGCTCGCGCACCGGCGTCTCGGGGAGCCCACCGTCTGCTGCATCCGGCCCGTCGACCGTATAGACGGCGCCAACGCTCCTCGAGAAGAACTCGTTGTTCCAGAGCGGCCGAGTCTCACCGGTGTAGTGCCAGAGGAACGCGACCTTGGCATTGCGTCCGACAGCTCGGTCGATCCAGTCCGGATGCGGTAGGCGGATGCCCGCGCCCAGGCTCCCGACGGAAGCCTGGTGGATTCCGTGGCGGCCGTTCTCGACGACCAGCGATGCGCAGACGAAGTACGCAGCGACGGGTGCCGCGAACGCGAGCGCGAAACGCCGGGGAAGGAGCACGAACGCGACACCGGCGCCAAGGCCGATCGCGAGCGCGACGAACCGCATCGTGCCGAAGGCGACGCCGCGGTCGCCGAGCCACCACCACGGCAGGAGCCCGAACGTGTCGGAGACCGCCGAGCGGTTGACGAAGCGCGCGAACGGGACCGCCACCGGTAGGGCGCCCGCCATGAGCGCAGCGGCGAGGACCGGCCGGCGCGCGCGGGAGATGACGTTGTCTTCGGCGAGAGCGACAAGCGCGATCAGCATCAGCGGCGCGAGATAGAAATCGTTGCGCTCTTCGATCCGCCCCGACTGGGCCGACGCGAACACTGCGACCTCGATGAGGAAGAAGACCACGAGGGGCAATGACGCGGCGGCATACGCGCGCGCTCGCGGGCTTACGCTCCTCGGCGCGAGCCAGAGGGTGAGCAACGCCGCGAGCGGGACGATCCCGACGTAGAGATCGAGCTCGGCCACGTGCCAGAGGAGATAGTGAAGGCTGCCGTGCAGCGTGTAGCTGCTGTTGACGGCGGCGCGATAGGCACCGAGGAACGAAAGCGGTGAGCGCCCTCGCGCGACGGACACCGCGAGCACGAGCAGGATCGCCGCGCCCACGACGGCGTACAGAGTCTGGAAGCGGCGCAAGCGCGAGCGCAGATCCCTCTCGACCCAGCCGTGCAGAAGTGGGGCGACGAGCACAGCGGGAACGAGGGCGATCGCTTGCGCGCGCGTGAAGAAGCTTACGGCACAGAGCGCAAGCAGCAGGACCTGTCGCAACGGCGTTGGGCGTTCGAGCGCGAGCATGAGCGCGAGCGCGGTGAGCAGAAAGAGCGGATAGAACGCGTTCTCCGTCATCAGCATTCCCGTGTAGAGGAGCGAGGGGATCGCGACGGACATCGCTGCGGCGGCGAGCGCGGGCAGCGGGCGGACGAGGCGCCGCGCGAGCAGGTAGGCGGGAACCGCGGCGAGCGACATGACGACGGCGTTGATGTCTTTCGCGACGGCGTATGCACGCGGCACGGCACCGAAGAGCGCGAACGCGGGCGCGATCAGCACCGGATAGACAAAGCCATACCCGTTGCTCGGCACTCCGCGCACGAGGAAGTGACCGTGCGCCGCAAATGACTTCGCGAGATCCGAATAGATGAGCTCGTCGACCATGATCCACGGCGCCACGACCCGGTGTGCAAGCGCGATGCGTACGCCGGCGGATGCGGCGACGATCGCGCCGAGCCACAGCCCCGGCGGCAACCCGGCGACACGCGGCGGCCCCACCTTGACGGCGCTCAGCCCCACTGTCCCGTCGCGACACGGCCGGTGTCAGACACACGCGCGGAAGTGCAACACGCTCTCCACAGGCTAGTTGGCGCTGTCTTCGCGACGTGCGACAGCCATGCGCACGAATGTGTGACGGCGCATACGTTGCGCCTGCTCGCAGCGTGAAACGACACCGGCAGCCGTGTATACCGAAGTGAGACGACCGCTCCACAGTCCCGGCGTCCCGCCGGGACATGTCTGGTGTCAGCCACACGCGCGGAAGTGCAACGAACGTTCCACAGGGTCACGTCACGATTCCCGCGTCGAGCGCGGCGCGGGCGAGCGCCGACGGGTCGTCGACCCCGGCCTC
>JBAQHS010000222.1:0-1563 GCA_049288455.1 Gaiellaceae bacterium
CGCGCAGGGCCGCGCATGCGCGCCCCGGCGATCACAGTGCCGTCGTGCTCCTCTCGGCCGTCGTCCCATCCGCGCGAGGGGTCGTCGTGCGGATGCGGATCGGCCTCGCCGTCTCGGTGCGCGTCGCCGGGCGGGTCGTTCACCGGCTCTCGGTGCTCGATGCCCGCATGCGGCGAACGGGGGGCGTCAGATCCCTCGAAGTCACGCTCGCCAACCGGGGCAACGTGGCCGAGACGATCGGCGCCGGCGGGCTGCGCATCGCCCTGATCCGAGGTGGACGCGTCGTCGCGCACTCCAGCCTGCCTCGTCGCGAGCTCTTACCCGGCTCGCGCGGTGTTGTTCGGCTGCGCGTCCCGCAGCGCATCAGCGGCCTGACACTCGCCCGGGTGCGACTGCGGCGCCCGGGCCATGCCGACTGGGTGGAGCGTCGCTTTCGGCTGCGACTGTGAGTCGCAATGAGCCGAAAGCGGCGCTTTCTCCGTCAGGCGCTTTCGAGCGAGGCGGTGAGCGCCTCCGACCCGGCGGGACGCCGGCGCCTGATCCCGAAGGCCGCGAGCGACCCGGCCGCGACCACCCCGGCGCCGACGTAGACGGCCGGGGTCATCCCGTTCACGAACGACGTGCCGGTTCCATAGCCGCCGTAGTGCGAGAAGAGCGATGCGAGCACGGCGACACCGAACACGCCGCCCAGTTCGCGCACGGCGTTGTTGGCACCCGACGCCTGCCCCTCCTCCTCCAGCCGTACCGACGAGAGCACGACGTTCGCGACCGGTGCGAAGAAGAGCGCCATGCCCGCCCCCGACAGGATGAACGGCAGCACGAGCGAGCTGTAAGGCGTCGTCGCTGTCGACACTGCGGCGATCCACGCGAGCCCGCCTGCCTGCAGGGCCAGCCCGAGGCCCATCAGCTTCTCGCCGCCGACGCGATCCGAGAGCGCGCCGGCGATCGGCGCGACGAAGATCGGCATCGCCGTCCACGGCAGGATTCGCAGCCCGGACTGCAGCGGCGAGTAGCCCTGGACGGTCTGGAAGAACTGCGCCAGCAAGAAGATCGACCCGAACATGCCGAAGAACATGAACAGGCTCGAGATGTTCGCGAGCGCGAACGTCCGGTTGCGGAAGAAGCGCATCGGCAACATCGGCGTCTCGGTCCGCAGTTCCCACCAGATGAAGAGGGCGAGCACCGCGACGCCCGCGACGAGCGCGCCGACGATCTCGGGCGAGCCCCAGCCAACCGAGTTGCCTCGGACGAGCCCCCAGACGAGACCGAAGAGGCCCGAGCTTGCAAGTCCGAGGCCCGGCAGGTCGAGCTTGGTCGTAGGACCGTGGCTCTCGGCGAGGCGCGACCACGCGAGCGGCGCAAGCACGAGGCCGATCGGGACGTTCAGCCAGAAGATCCAGTGCCATGAGATGCCGCTCACGACCGCACCGCCGACGAGCGGCCCGATCGCGACCGCGAGGCCACTGATGCCGCCCCAGGCGCCGAGCGCGAGCCCGCGCCGCTCGGCCGGCACTGCGCTCGAGAGGATCGTGAGGGTGAGGGGCATCACGATCGCCCCGCCGA
>JBAQHS010000223.1:0-32202 GCA_049288455.1 Gaiellaceae bacterium
GCCGGCGGGCACGCTCCCCGGCGAGGCGATGCCTGCAGCGACGATGGCGTCGGCGGGAACCGCAGCCGCGAGCGCCGAGGGCGACTCGAGGACAGGCGGCCTGAGCCGATGCACGACGAGCTCTGCATCGCCGCCCGTCAGCGTCAAGGCAGTCGCCTGCCAGCCCCGCGTGAGCTGGCGAACGGCCGCCTCGGCAGGCAGCGTCTTCGACGCAGCCCCGTACCACGCCTCGTCGGCGAGGTTGCCGCGACGACGACGCACGGCGTCGAGCAGGTCGCGGCGTCGTGCGAAGGCCGTCCAACCAAGAAGGCGCGCGTGCACGCGGCCGGTCGCGTCGAGCCGCTTGTCGAACGCCTTCGGGTCGGACGGCTGCGTGAAGAAGACGCGCCCACCGGCGAGAGTGGCGACGTCGAGCTCCGGCCCGGCCCCGGCGAGCACAGCAGGCAGCGACAGCGCCGCCGTGTCACGCGTCGGAAAGCGCGCGAGCGCCCGACCCGCCTGAGGCACCTGCGAGGTGCGAATGCGCAGGTAGGACGACGTGCCCGGCGGAACGAGCGTCGCCGCCACCTGCGTCTGCTGTTGAGCGCCACCGCAACCGGAAAGCGCAAGCAGTGCGCACGCGACGAGCGCGAGACGCCTCATTCGTCGGTCGGCCGGCGGCCCATCAGCGTGGCGAAGAGCTCGTGCAGCGGCAGGCCGCCGAGCACCGCGCAAACGCCCTCGGTGATCGGCAACTCGACGCCGAGCCGGTGTGAGAGGTCGCGCAGCACCGGCGCCGTCGTCAGGCCCTCGACCACCTGGCCGATCTCGGCCTTCGCCTCCTCCGGGCTCGCCCCGCGCGCGATCAGCTCGCCCGCCCGACGGTTGCGCCCCGATGGGTGCCAGCACGTGACGACGAGGTCGCCGAGCCCTGCCAGGCCCGAGAAGGTCTCCTGCTGTGCGCCCGCGGCCTCACCGAGCCGCGCCATCTCGGCGAGCCCGCGCGTGATGATCGCCGCCTTCGCGTTGTCGCCGAGGCTGAGCCCGTCGACTCCGCCTGCGGCGAGCCCGATCACGTTCTTCGCGGCGGCGCAGATCTCGACCCCGATCAGGTCGTGGTTCGTGTAGACGCGAAACGCCGTCGAGGTGATGGCCTCCTGCAGGAAGAGCAGCAGCGCCTCGTCGTCGGCGGCGATCACGGCAGCACCCGGCAGCCCGGCGGCCACCTCCTCCGCCATGTTCGGGCCGGAGAGCACTGCGACGGGACGACCGGAGACGAGCGTCGAGAGCCGCTGGCCGCTCTCGGGATCGAGGCCCTTCACGAGGCTGAGAATCGGCGCAGAACCACGAACGTGCCCGAGCGCCTCCCGGAACGAGCGGCTCGGCACCGCCATCACGACCAGGTCGGCCTGCTCGTAGGGCGCCTCGTCGATCGTCGTGCGCAGGGCAACCGTGACGTCGTGCCCGCGCTCCGTCAGCAGCTTCGCAAATGCGCTTCCCCACGCGCCGCCGCCGACGACGACCGCTTTCACGAGCGCTTTCTGAAATCGATCGCCACCGGCACCCCCTCGAGCTCGAACCGTTCGCGGATTTGATTCTCAACCCAGTAGCCATAGTCGCGGGTGACGAGGCCGGGGTCGTTGACCGTGAACCGGAAACGCGGCGGGCGTGTGGCGACCTGCGCGCCGTAGAGGAGGTTGAGGCGGCGCCCGCCCTTCGACGGCGGCTGGCGAGCTTCCTTCAGCTCGCCGAGAAACCGGTTCAGCTCGCCGGTCGGAACGCGGCTGACGTAGACGTCGTAGAGCTCCGCAACCTTGTCGAGCAGGCGCGAGACGCCGCGGCCCGTCGTCGACGAGATGGTGATGAACGACGGGCGCTGCCGGAAGCGCCGTTGCAGCTCCGGGCGGACGTCCTCGATCGTGATCTCCGAGATGTCCCACTTCGAGAGCACGATCAGCGTCGCGCAATGCGACTTGCGGGCGACCTCGACGGCGGTGACATCGCCTTCGACGATGCCGTCGTGCGAGTCGATCAGCACGAGCGCCACATCTGCACGTTCGGCCGCGTCGAGCGCACGGAGCTCGGTGTAGTAGTCGATCCCCTGGCGCTGCTTGCGCTTGCGGCGAAGCCCGGCGGTGTCGACGAGCAGAAAGGTGCGGCCGTTGTGCTCGATCGTCGTGTCGATCGTGTCGCGCGTCGTGCCCGGCACCGAGTCCACGATCGTCCGCTCCTCGCCGAGCAGCTTGTTGAAGAGTGACGATTTGCCGACGTTCGGCCGGCCGAGGATCGCAACCCGGATCGCGTCGCCCGCCGCCGTCCGGGACGCTTCGAGCGGCAGACGGTCGAGCACTTCGTCGAGCAGATCGCCGGTATTCGAACCGTGGAGACCCGAGATCGGGAACGGGTCGCCGAAGCCGAGGGAGTGGAACTCGTACGCAAGGTTCGTCTGTCCCGGGTCGTCGACCTTGTTCGCCAGCACGAGCACGTCCTTCTTCGCCTCGCGCAGGATCTGAGCGAGCTCTTCGTCGCCCGGCGTGATCCCCTGGCGCGCGTCGACGACGAACAGCACGAGGTCGGCCTCGGCGATTGCCGCGCGCGCCTGCTCGGCGATCTGCCGCGTGATCGGGCTCGGGTCCGCGATGTCGACACCGCCGGTGTCGATCAGCAGGAAATGCTCCCCGTTCCACTCGCAGAGCAGCTCCTTGCGATCGCGAGTCGTGCCCGAGGTCTCGTGGACAACGGCCTGTCGTGTCGAGGTGAGCCGGTTGATCAGCGTCGACTTGCCGACGTTCGGGAAGCCGACGATCGCGACGGTGCCGCGCAGCTCGATCGGTTCGACGACATCGTCGACGGGCTCGTCGATCTCGGCATCGGTGGGCTCGTGCGGACCTGTCATACCGGTGGCTCGACCCCCTTCGGACGACCCTTGGCGTGCACGCCGGCGAGCCAGTCGAAGAGCACGTTGATCCGCCGCTCGATCTCCACCGTCGCCTCCTTGTAGCCGCGGCCGTTCTTCGGCAGGCCGTCGAAGGTAACCGGTTCGCCGAACGCGACCGAGACGGGAGCGAAGTTGCCGACCTTCCAGAATTGCGTGCCGTAGATCGCGATCGGGATCACCGGCACGCTCTCCTGCAGCGCGACCATCGCGGCGCCCGGCTGCGCCCGTCCGGGCCGCCCGGCCGAGTTGCGCGTGCCCTCGACGAAGAGCCCGACGACGCGTCCGTCGTGCGCCGACTGCTTCATCTGGCGCACGGCGTCGCGGTCGGACTCGCCACGCCGCACCGCGATCGTGCCGTGCCACTTCAGGTAGCGCCCGAGGCCCGGGAACACGACCGCCTCGAACTTGGCGACGAAGTCGATGTTGCGCGGCGACACGACGCCGAGCAGCGGGATGTCGAACCAATGCATGTGGTTGACGGCGTAGACGAGCCCGCCGGTCGCCGGGACGCGGTCACGGCCGTAGGTTCGGATCCGGGCAACGAGGCGCGCCGGCCAGCCCATCGTGCGACGGCCGATCGCCCAGGCGATGTCGGGGCCGCTCATGGCGTCGCGACGGTGCGGGCACGGACGAGCGCCTCGATCTGCTCGACGACGTCGTCGACCTCGAGGTTCGTCGTGTCGATCAGCTCGGCATCCGCAGCAGGCTGCATCCGGACGCGGTCCGACGCGTCTCGTGTGCGCAGGTCGGTTGCCAGGGCGTCGGCCCCGATGTCGGGACGCTCCGCTTGTCGCCGGCCGGCGCGAATCGCCGGGTCGGCCTGCAGATAGACCTTCACTTCGGCGTCGGGCGCGACGACGGTGCCGATGTCGCGCCCCTCGATCACCGCGTTCCGCTGCTCTGCGAGCTCGCGCTGGCGTTCGCGCATGACTTCGCGCACCGAGTGGTGGCGGGCGACGACGGGAACCATCCGGTCGATGCGGGACTGACGGATCAGCGAGGTGACGTCGACTCCCGCGATGAACACCCGCCCCTCCTCGTCGAACGTGACGGGGTTGAGACGGGCGAGCTCGCCCAGCGGCTCGCCTTCGGCAAGCGGCATCCCCTCACGCATCGCAAGCCACGTCAGCGCGCGATACATCGCTCCGGTGTCGAGGTACCGAAAGCCGAGCCGCTCTGCAAGCTTGCGCGCGACCGTGCTCTTGCCGGCGCCTGCCGGTCCGTCGATTGCCACGATCATGGCCTTTTCGTCCCCTTTGCGGCCGCTCGGGAGGCTTTTTGGCATGGGACGAAAAGGCTAGAAAGGAGTGTCGTCTGCATCGGAAGGTCCTTGCTAGCCAGACTTGCCCGGTCTTTGGGCGAGTCTGGCCAGGAGGTCGTAGAAGCCGGGGAAGGATACCGCCACGCTCTTCGCGCCCTCGATCTGGACGCCCTCGCGTGAGATGAGGCCTGCAACGGCCCCGAGCATGGCGATCCGGTGGTCGCCGTGCGAGAGCACGCGTCCGCCCCTCGGACGCGTCGGCACGCCGACGACGGAGAAGCCGTCGTCGTGGCCCTTCGCGCGGACGCCGATCGCGCGCAGCGCATCGACGAGCGCCTCGATGCGGTCGGTCTCCTTGTGCCGCAACTCCGCGGCGCCGTACACCCAGCTCTCACCGCGCGCACACGCCGCGAGCAGTCCGAAGAGCGGCAGCTCGTCGACGAGCCCCGGCACTTCGGGCGAGGTGATCTTCGTCGCCGTCAACTGCTCGGCGTAGCGAACTTCCAGGTCGCCGACCTGCTCGACGCCGACACGGCGGCGCGCGAGGATTCCGACACGGCCGCCCATCCGGTCGAGCACGTCGAGCAGACCCGTGCGCCGCGGGTTCAGGTTGACGTCGTGGATCGTGATCCGCGACTCCGGCACGAGTGTGGCCGCGACGATGAACGGCGCGGCCGACGAGAAGTCGCCGGGGACGTCGACGGAGCCGAGGCTGATGCGCTGCGGAGGATCGACGCTGACCGAGTTCGGCCGGGACGAGACGGTGACGCCGCCTGCCCGCAGCATCAGCTCGGTGTGGTCGCGTGTCGGTGTGGGCTCGATCACCGTCGTGCGCCCGGTCGCGCCGAGCCCGGCGAGCAGCACCGCTGACTTGACCTGAGCACTCGCAACCGGCAACTCGTAGTCGATCGCCGTCAACTCGGCGCCGGTAATCGTGAGCGGCAGGTGGCCGTCGGTCGTCTCGATCACCGCGCCCATGCGCCGAAGCGGCTCGGCGATGCGCTCCATCGGCCGGGCCGAGAGCGACTCGTCGCCCGTCAGCGTGAACGTCCCGCGCTGGAACGCAAGCAGCCCCGGCAGCAGGCGCGCGAGCGTGCCGGCGTTTCCGCAGTCGATCTCGGCGGACTGAAGGCCACGCAGGCCGACTCCGGCCACCGTCAGCTGATCGCCGCCCTCACCGACCTCCACGCCGAGTGCACGCACCGCAGCGAGCGTCGATTCCGTGTCAGCGGAGCGTCCCCAGCCGCGGATCACCGTGTCGCCGTCCGAGACCGCTGCGATCAGGAGCGCGCGATGGCTGACCGACTTGTCCCCCGGAACGGCGAAGTGGCCGGCGAGCGACGCGGCTGGATCGATCTTCATCAGGCCTCCAGCACAGGGCTCACGACAACGCTGTACCCCTGCGCCTCGAGGATGTCCGCGGCGCGCTCCGCCTCGCCCTCGCCGGTGACGAGGACGATCAGCGTGCCGCCGCGCTCGGGCGAGACGTGATGGAGCTCGAAGTCCTCGATGTTGATGCGCCGAGCGCCGAGCGCCTGCGTGATGCCCGCCAGCACCCCCGGCCGGTCCGGCACGTGGACGCGCAACTGCTGCAGCGCCCCCGGCGGGTACTCGCGCTCGAGCATGCGGCGGCGATTCGCAGACGCCTCGCCGATCCAGCGCGCGAGGAATCCGGCGTCGCCACTGGCGAGCGCCGCCTCCACCTGCTCGATGCGCCGCCGGTGCTCGGCGAGCGCGGCGCGGACGGGCTCCGCGTTGTCGAGGAAGATGTCCACCCAGATGCGCGGGTTCGCGCCAGCGACGCGGGTCATGTCCCGCAGCGATCCGCCGGCGTGCGCAAGCGGCTCGTGGCCCTCGACGCGGTTTGCGCCCGCCTGGTTGACGACGACATTTGCCAGCACATGCGGGACATGGCTCGTCATCGCCACGAGGGCGTCATGGGCCACGGGGTCGATCGCAACCGGCGTCGCACCGAGCGAGGCGACGAAGCCGTGGACGGCGCGGTACCGATCCGGTTCGGTCGTCGCGAGCGGCGCGAGGAACCAGGTTGCGCCGCGAAACAGGTCAGCCTTCGCCGCCCCAGGCCCGCGCGCTTCGAGCCCCGCGATCGGATGACCGCCGACGAACCGGTTCGACCCGGCGGCGGCCTCGCAGACGGCTGTCTTCGTCGAACCGACGTCGGTGACCGTTGTACCGTCGTCGACCGCCGCAAGGACCGCCTGCACCGTGGCCGGCAGCGCTCCGATCGGCGCCGCGACGACCGCGAGGTCGGCACCCGCAAGGGCCTCCTCGAGTGACGCCGCCGGCGTCACTGCTTCGAGACGACCTGCAAGCTCGAGGGCTTCTCCGTCGGGATCCCAGCCGGTCACCGTTGCGCCGGCCGCGCGCGCGGCCAGGCCGATCGAGGCGCCGATCAGGCCGGTGCCGACGACTGCGATGCGGCTCTGCATCGTCAGCGGGGCGCGGTGCGCATCAGCTCGGCGAGCCGAAAGGCCAGATCGAGCGACTGGCGGGCGTTCAGGCGCGGATCGAGCAGCGACTCGTAGCGGGAACCGAGCTGCTCCTCGAGCACGTCGTCAGCGCCGCCGAGGCACTCGGTCACGTCCTCGCCGGTGAACTCGAGGTGCACACCGCCGGGCCAGACGCCGACCTCCCAGCACGCCTCGAAGAACCCCTCGAGCTCGGTCATGATCGCGTCGAACCGCCTTGTCTTCACACCCGACGCGGTGCGGATGCCGTTGCCGTGCATCGGGTCCGACGCCCAGAGGACAGGGTGCCCTTCTTCCTTGACCGCGCGGAGAAGCGGCGGCAGGAGCTCGCGGACGTTTGCCGCGCCCATGCGCGCGTAGAAAGTGAGCCGCCCCGGGATCCGGAGCGGGTTGAGCTGCTCGGCGAGTTCGACCGCGTCCGCCGGTGTGGCGTTCGGCCCCAGCTTCACCCCGATCGGGTTGTGCACGCCTGAGAAGAACGCGACGTGCGCGCCGTCGAGCTGACGGGTGCGCTCGCCGATCCAGAGCAGGTGTGCCGAGCAGTCGTACCAGTCTCCGGTGAGGGAGTCCTTGCGCGTCAGCCCTTCCTCGTAGTCGAGCAGCAGGCCTTCGTGGCTCGTGAAGACATCGACCTCGTGCAGTCGGCGCTCGTTCGCGAGGTCGATGCCGCACGCCGCCATGAACGCGAGCGCGCGTTCGATCTCACCGGCGAGCTGGTCGTACCGGCGACCCTCGGGCGAGCTCGCGACGAAATCCTTGTTCCAGAGATGCACCTGGGTCAGGTCTGCGTAGCCGCCCTTGGTGAACGCACGCAGCAGGTTCAGCGTCTGCGCCGACTGGTTGTAACCCTCGACCATGCGTTGAGGGTCGGGCACGCGGGCGGCCGCCGTCGGCGCGTCGTCGTGGACCATGTGGCCGCGGAAACTCGGCAAGCCGGTGTCGGCGTCGGTCGGCTCGGAGCGAGGCTTCGTGAACTGGCCCGCGATCCGCCCCACCTTCACCACGGGCAACGTCGCGCCGTAGGTGAGCACCGCGGACATCTGCAGCATGATCTTCAGCTTCTCGCGGATGCGCATGGTCGAGAGCTCGTTGAACGACTCGACACAGTCGCCGGCCTGGAGCAGGAAGGCCCGTCCCTCGAGAGCCTTGCCGAGGCTGTCGCGCAGCGCCCGCGCCTCCCCGGCAAAGACGAGCGGCGGACTGGCCTGCAACTTCTCGACGGCGGCTGCAGCGCGGGCGGCGTCCGGCCACTCGGGCTGCTGGAGCGCGGTGCGCTCGCGCCAGGACGAGGGCGACCAGGCTGACGGGGTGACTGCCATTTCCTCAGAGTAGCTGCGGGCTTTCGTCTATCCTGGCGACGATGACTTCCGCCTCCCGCACCTGCTGGACCTGGCGCTGCGGGCGAGGCGGAGACCTGCGCTGAAGGTCGCCTCGTCCGCTGATTTCACGCTGCAGCGCGACCACGACCGAAACGAGGTGACTCCCATGCGCATCTTCTCCGGCATCCAGGCGACGGGTGCCAAGCACATCGGCAACTACATCGGCGCCATGCGCCAGTACGTCTCGACCCAGGATGAGGGCGACGCCTTCTTCTGTGTCGTCGACCTACATTCGATCACGACCGATTACGACCCCAAGGATCTCCACGAGCGAACGCTCGACCTCGCAGCGCTTCTCTATGCGGTCGGGCTCGATCCCGACAAGTGCACGCTCTTCCTGCAGAGCCACGTGACGGCGCACGCCGAATCGGCGTGGCTGCTCTCGGCCGTCACCGGGTTCGGGCAACTCGGCCGCATGACCCAATTCAAGGAGAAGGGCGAGGGCAAGGAGTTCGTGTCGGCGGGGCTCTTCACCTACCCCGTGCTGATGGCAGGCGACATCCTGCTCTACCAGACCGACATCGTCCCGGTCGGCGACGACCAGCGCCAGCACGTCGAGCTCTCGCGCGACATCGCGCAGCGGTTCAACTCACGCTTCGGCGAGACGTTCCGCATCCCGAAGGGCGTCTTTCCCGAGGTGGGAGCCCGGGTCATGGACCTCCAGGAGCCGACGAAGAAGATGTCGACCACCGGCGGCACCGACCAGGGCACCGTGATGGTGCTCGACCCGCCCGACACGATCCGCAAGAAGTTCAAGGTCGCGGTCACCGACTCGGGCCGTGAGGTTCGCTATCTCCCCGACGAGAAGCCGGGCGTCTCGAACCTGATCGAGATCCTCGCCGTCTCGACGGGGCAGCCGATTCCCCAGGTGGAGGCCCAGTACGACGGGCGCGGCTACGGCGACCTCAAGACCGACGTCGGCGAGGCGGTGGTCGAGCTGTTCGCGCCGATGCAGGCCCGCTACACCGAACTGCGAGCCGACGAGGGCGAACTGCGGCGTCTACTCGCCCGCGGCGCCGAGAAGGCGCGGGAGACCTCCGCGCCCACGCTCGAACAGATGTACGAGCGCATGGGGTTCGTGCGACCGTGATGCGCCCCATTTCGTAGGATCGACGCGCGCACCGACGCTGTTACCGAATCGCGATTTTTTGGACACCCCGTCGCCGGGGAGCCAGACGTAGCGTCGGGGCTGGAAAGGTTCAAGCGAGATAAAGGGGGAACTTGCATGAAGCTCAGGAACCGCCTGCCGATCGTGGCAGGCCTCAGCGCCGCGTGCGCGCTTGCAGCGTTCACTGCGGGGGCACTCACCCGAGGTGGAGCGACGGCAGCGATCACGCCCACCCCGTCGTCGGGGTGCCACCTCGGGAACGGGGTCACGCACGTGATCGAGATCACGTTCGACAACGTCCACTTCAACCGTGACAACCCGAACGTGCTCTCCGACCTGGAACAGATGCCCGCGCTTCAGGGCTTCATCACCACCCAGGGAACGATGCTCTCGAACAACCACACGCCGCTGATCGCCCACACGGCCGACGACAGCATCACCAACTACACAGGGCTTTACGGCGACCGCCACGGGCAGCCGATCGGCAACAGCTACGAGACGTACGGCGCAAACGGCAGCGTGACGTCGGAGAGCTCGTTCGCGTACTGGACCGGGACGTACGGCCTTGACGCCTTCCCCAATCAGCCCTATTCGGCCAACGTTCCAGCCGCCGGAGCGCCACCGTCGACCCCGCCGGCTCCTTGGGTGCCGTTCACGCGCGCCGGCTGCGACGTCGGTGACGTCTCGACCGCCAACATGGTCCTCGAGAACGTCAACCCGGATCTGCAGAACGTCTTCGGCGCCGGCTCGCCGGAGGTCAACCAGTTCACCGCCGACGGCGATTCGTTCAAGGATCCCGAGGTTGCCGACTACCTCGGCCTCGGGGTGCATTGCGCGCAGGCCGACTCGTTCTGCTCGACGGCTCAGGCAGTCAAGTTCGGCCAGGGCAGCCCGTCGGCGACAGCTGTCGTCGACTCGCTGCCAAACGAGCCAGGTGGCTACAGCGGATTCCAGGCCGTGTTCGGTCACCGGTACCTGCAGCCGCAGCTGAAGCAGGCGGCGAACTCCGGGCAGAACCGGGTCGTGAACGGTCACACCTACCAGGTCTTCAACACGGCCGGCAATCTCGTCGACCTGAACGGCGCGGAGATCGATGGGGGATTCCTGCCGCCTGGAACGCCGGGCTTCCCCGGTTTCGGGCCGATCAGTGCCGCACAGTCACTCGCGTACGTCGCAGACATGCAAGAGACCGGCGTTCCTGTGACCTACGGCTACATCTCCGACGCGCATGAGAAGAAGTTCGGTCAGACCGGATGCTCAAACACGGGCACGCCGCAAGGTCCCGGCGACCCCTGTTACAAGGCGAACCTCGCGGCCTACAACGCGGCTTTCGCGACCTTCTTCCAGCGGCTCGCCGACGACGGAATCACTGCAAGCAACACGCTCTTCGTCATCACCGCCGATGAAGGCGACCACTTCGCAGGCGCGAACGTCGGCCGGGCGGTGGATCCGACCTCGGGCTGCACGGGAACCGCGGGAACGATCGGCTACACGTGCAGTTACCCGAACGGAACGCTCGGCGAGCAGGCCGTCAACATCCATGGGCTGCTGCAGAACCAGCTCGGGAACTCGACGCCCTTCTACAACGAGCCGCAGGGGAACTCGGTCTACATCACCGGCAATCCGGGGCCGAACGACCCGACGACCCGGCAGCTCGAACGGGACTTCGCAAACGCCCAGGTAAACAACACCTACGACGCGAACCCGGCTCAGAACCTCACGCAATACGAGGCAGATCCGGCAGTCGAGCAGCTGCTGCACTTCACGAACGCTGATCCAAACCGGACACCGTCGTTCACGGTGTTCCCGAAGCCGGACTTCTTCCTGTCATCGAAGACGAGCGACTCGTGCGGAACCGGCGTCACGCAGGCGAATGCGGCCGTGAAGTGCTCGTCGATCAACAAGGGCTTCGCGTGGGATCACGGGTACTACGCACCCGAGATCAACAACACGTGGGTCGGCATCGTCGGCCCTGGCGTCGCCCACAAGGGCATCGACGGCTCTGCGGCTGCGGACGGGCCGAGCTCTGCAGGCAGCTCGAACTCCGACCCGCAGCTCGATACCTCCGTTCAGAACCCCGGCACCTGGGCCGATCACACCGACATCCGTCCGACGATCATGGCTCTCACGGGACTCAAAGACGACTACGTGAGTGACGGCCGTGTCCTGACCGAGGACATGACCTTCGCGCCCGGCAAGACCGGGGACCGGTTCTTCCAGCCGCTGGCCGCCTGCTACAAGCAGCTCAATTCCAGCGTCGGCACGTTCGGAACCGATGTTCTCGTCGCAGACACGGCCGCGGTGAAGACCGGGTCGAGCGCCGACGACGCCGCCTACCAGGCGATGTCGTCACAGATCAAGAGCCTCGGCGCCCAGCGCGACGCCCTGGCAACGCTGATCAAGAACGATCTGTTCAACGCCGAGTTCAACGGCACGCCGATTCCGCGGGGCAATTCGGAGAACGCGCATTGCCAGAACCTGCTGGAGTTGGCCGGCGAGCTCGTGAGCCCGGGAACGGACTGACCGGTCATCTACGGAGGGAGAGCCGCGACCGCGGCTCTCCCTCCCTTCACTTGGCAACCGACAAAAGGGGAATGCAATGAAGAAACTCGCTGTTCTCGCCGCGGTCGTGCTCGGGGTCGTGGTCGCAGTGACCTCGGCATCCGCGTCCGCGCCGAAGAACAACCTCAAGAACTTCCAGCACGTCTGGGTCGTGATGATGGAGAACACGAGCGACCACAGCCTGATCGGAAACGTGAATGCGCCGTATACCAACCAGCTCGCGAACACGGTCGGATACGCGAAGAACTACTTCGGTGTCACCCATCCGAGCCAGCCGAACTACGTCGCGATCACCTCCGGCGCGACGACCGGCTTCCCGGATGACAACGACCATACGGCCAGCGTGACGAACATCGTCGACCAGCTCGAGTCGCACGGCAAGACGTGGCGCGACTACCAACAATCTCTCAATCTCTGCGCGACCAAGTTCGACCATGCATGCGGCAATCAGCTGTACGAGCGGAAGCACAACCCGTTCGTCTCGTACACCGACGTCGCCTCGAGCCCGGCGCGGATGGCGAATGTCGTCGACCTCGACCAGCTGCACGCTGACCTCTGGAGCGGTGACGCCCCGGACTACAACTTCATCGCGCCCGACCAGTGTCACGACATGCACGGACGGGCCGCCACGGCCGCGGATCCCTGCGACTTCTCCAACGAGCAAAGCATCATCCAACTCGGCGACACGTTCCTCCAGGGTCTGATCGGCGAGATCACGTCGTCGCCGGCCTGGGAGGGCAACTCGGCGATCTTCGTCGTCTGGGACGAGAGCGACTTCACCGGCTCCTCGACCGACTTCGGCTTCGGGGACACGAGCGGCTGCTGCGACGCCAACCCCGGCGGAGGCCACGTGCTCGGTCTCGTCCTCTCGCACTCCGACCACACGGCACGCACGTCCGATGTGGCCTACAACCACTACTCGACGCTCAAGACGATCCAGGACGGCTGGAACCTCGGCTGTCTCGGATTCACATGCGACACCGCGAACGTCACGCCGATGAGCGACCTCGTCGGCCCGAAGGGCTAGCACCACCAGCTCCACGCAACTGCTCCACCTCGGAGGGCTCGAGCTCGCGCCATGTGCCGGGCTCGAGCCCTTCGACCTTCAGAGGCCCGTAGGTGCTGCGGTGCAACGACTGCACCCGATGGCCGACTGCCTCGAGCATCCGCTTCACCTGCCGGTTGCGCCCCTCGTGGATCGTCAGCTCGATGCGGCCACCGGCAAGCCGTCGCACGCTCGCCGGGGCGGTCCTCCCGTCCTCGAGCTTCACGCCCTCGGCGAGCTTGCGCAGCGTGCCGTCAGTCGGCTGGCCCCAAACCTCGGCGACGTAGACCTTGTCGACCTCGTACTTCGGATGCGCGAGCCGGTGCGCGAGATCGCCGTCGTTCGTCAGTAGGAGCGCACCGGTCGTGTCGGCGTCGAGCCTCCCGACGGGGACGACGCGGTTCGGGTGGTCGACGAGGTCGAGCACGGTCTTGCGGCCCTGTGGGTCGCTCGCGGTCGTGACGACGCCGGCCGGCTTGTGGAGCAGCACGTAGGAAAGCTGCTGCTTCGCAAGCGGCTCGCCGTCGAGGCTCACCTCGTCGGTGCGCTGCACGAACGTGTTCAGCTGGCCCGGCTCGCCGTTGACCGTGACCCGGCCGGCCTTGATCAGCTCGTCGGACTTCCGGCGGGAGGCGACGCCCGCGCGGGCGAGCCAGGCATTCAGGCGCATGGCGCCATTGAAGCGCGAAACTGCCCCTCGCAGGTCGAACTCGGCAACCTGGTTGAAGACCAAGCCAGGTTGCGGGCGAAAGGCTCAGCCGTGCGAGCGGGACGAGGTGATCTCGCCCGTGTTGAAGCCGAGCCAGTGCATCCGCCCGAGGTAGCGGGCGTGCTCGACCTTCATGCAGCGGTCCATGACCACGTCAACCCCGCCACGCGTGGCGATCTCCGCCCCCTCGGGGCTGATTACGCCGTACTGCAGCCAGAGAGCGCCCACGCCGGCGGCGACCGCCTCCTCGGCAATCGCCGGCACCGCGTCGGGCGTACGAAAGACGTCGACGACGTCGATCCGCTCGGGAATCTCCGCGAGCGATGCGTAGGAACGCGCACCGAGAATCGACTGCTCGCGCGGGTTGACCGGGATCACGGTGTAGCCGTGGCGGCGTAGGTAGTAGCCGACGAAGTGCGAGGCGCGCAACTCGTTCGGCGAGAGGCCGACGATCGCGATTGTCTTCGCGCGATGGAGGATCGACTGGATCGTGCGGGGATCCTCGTAGCTCATAGCGCCTGCTCGAGATCCCAGATCAGATCGTCGACCGTCTCGATGCCAACGGAGAGGCGGATCGTGCCGGGGCCGATTCCCGCGGCGACGAGTTCCTCGTCCGACAGCTGGCGATGTGTCGTCGAGGCCGGGTGGATGACGAGCGACTTCGCGTCACCGACGTTTGCGAGGTGGCTCCAGACCCGCAGGCTCTCGACGAACGTACGAGCCTGGTCGCGGCCCCCGGCCAGATCGAAGGCGAAGATCGACCCAGCGCCGAGCGGCAGGTAGCGGCGCGCGAGCTCGCGGTACGGCGACGAGTCGAGGCCCGCGAATCGCACACGCTCGACGGAGGGGTGCCGTTCGAGCCACTCGGCTACTGCGGTTGCGTTTGCAACGTGCCGCTCCATGCGCAGCGACAGGGTCTCCAGTCCCTGCAGGAACAGGAACGCGTTGAATGGGCTCAGGCACGCACCGAGGTCGCGCAACGACTCGGCGCGAAGCTTCATCAGATAGCCGTAGACGCCGTAGGTCTCGATGAACGCGAGGCCGTGGTAGGCGGGCGACGGGTCGGTGACGACGGGGAAGCGGCCGTTCGCGAAGTCGAACGTCCCCGAGTCGACGACCACGCCGCCGATCGAGGTGCCGTGCCCGCCGATGAACTTCGTCGCGGAGTGGATGACGATGTCGGCGCCGTGCTCTGCCGGGCGGCAGAGATACGGGGTCGCGAACGTGTTGTCGACGATCAACGGCGCGCCGTGGGAGTGCGCGACCGCCGCGACCGCCTCCAGGTCGAGCACGTTGCCGCCGGGATTGCCGATCGTCTCGCCGAAGAGTGCCTTTGTCTCGGGCCTGAGCGCGCCGCGCCATGCGTCCAGCGAGTCGCCGTCGACGAACGTCACCTCGAACCCGAGCTTCCGCTGCAGGTGCTTCAACTGCGTGACCGTGCCGCCGTAGAGCGCAGCCTGGGCGACGACGTGGTCGCCGGGCTCGAGGAGTGTGAAGAGGGTCCCCGCCTGGGCGGCGAGCCCGCTCGCGAACGCGACCGCCCCCACGCCCCCTTCGAGCGACGCGATGCGTTCCTCGAACGCCGCGGTGGTCGGGTTCATGATCCGCGAGTAGGTGTTGCCGTACTCCTGCAGGTTGAAATAGGCAGCCGCCGACTCCGCGTCTTCGAAGACGTAGCTCGCGGTCTGGAAGATCGGCACCGCGCGAGCGCCGGTGTACGGGTCGGGCCGCTGGCCGGCATGCACCTGCCGCGTGTCGAACCCCCACTCGCGCTCCTCGCTCACGGAGCTGACGTTACGTGAGGGTGGCCGCTATGCGGGGCGCTTCTCGGCGACCGCTTCGAGGCGCTCGCGAATCTGCGCGACGTCGTCGCCGAGGTCGTCGACCCGCGGCAGCGCCGCAAGGGACTCGAGGCCGAAGATGCGTTCGAAGAGCGGGGTCGTGCGGTAGCGGATCGCGCCGAACTCGTCGTCGCGCCCACCCTCGGCGATCAGCCCGCGTTCGGCGAGGCCTGCGACGACGCCGTCGACGTTCACACCGCGGATGCGTGCGATCTCGGGGCGCGACACCGGGCCGAGATACGCAACGATTGCAAGCGTCTCGAGCGCGGCCTGCGACAGGCCCTTCTCGGCCGGCTTGTCGAAGAGGCGCGCACATGCCTCTGACGCCGCGGCAGAGGCGCGGAAGGCGAATCCGCCTGCGACATGCTCGAGGACGATGCCGCTCCGGCCCTCGGCGTAACGCTCGGCCAGCACCTCGATCGCGCGTTCCACCTCGGCCTCGTCGACCGCGGCAGCCGACGCGAGCTCCTGCATCGGCAGCGGCTGCGAGGCGACGACGAGCAACGCCTCGATCGTGCGCGCCAGCTCGGCTGCGGGCGTCGATTCGGTCGGGATCAGGCGGAGTGTGCGGTCCAAGAGAGGGTCCTTTCTGCATCGGCGCGGGAAATCCTTATCGGGGCGAACGGGCCGGACTGCGCGATCGCGATCTCGTCCTGCTTGCGCAGCTCCAGCAAGGCCAGGAATGCGACGGCGACCTCGACCCGTGACAGGCCGGCCACCTCCTGGTCGAAGTCGAAGCGAGTGCGACGGCGAAGCAGCGCGCGCCAGCGGTCGAGGAACTGCGAGACCGGCGGGAAGCGCAACGCCATGTGCGCCGTCGACGGTACCGGCGGCTCGACGGCCAGGCCGCGGAGCGCCGCCGCGAGCTTCAGAGGCTCCTGCGGCGCGAGCTTGCGCTCGGCCTTCGGTGCGAGCGGCGCGGGCCCGATGCGGAAGTGGAGGTCGCGACGCTCGGTGAGGCGATCGCGCAACCAATTCGCGGCGTCCTTCGCGCGCCGGTACTCGGCGAGGCGCCGCGCGAGCTCCTCGGCGGCAGCCTCGGGCTCGAGCTCCGACAGCTCCGCGTCCTCCTCCGGGAACATCGCCCGGGCCTTCAGCTCGAGCAGCGCCGAGATGAGGATCAGGAACTCGCCGCAGGCGTCGAGATCGAGCTCGCCCTTCGCGTCGAGATGCTCGACGAAGGCGATCACGATCTCCGCAAGATCGACCTCCCGGAGCGGCAGCTCCTCACGCAGGACGAGCGAGAGCAGCAGGTCGAACGGGCCCTCGAATGCGTCGAGGTCCAGCTCCAGTTCGCGGACGGCTACCGGCACTGCGCCAGAGTACTGCCGCTACCGGACGCGGCCCTTCGGCACCGCCATAGCCGGCCCGGTCGGACGTCTCGGCTCCCGCACGGCGGCACCGGGGCCCCGGCGAAAGAACTGCCACCAGATGAAGAATGCGACCGAGACGACGAAGCAGACGATCGAGACCCAGGCGTTGAGGCGCAGTCCGGCGAAGTGATGCGACGGGTCGATGCGGAGCAGTTCCTCGAAGAACCGGCCGAACGTGTACCAGGCCACGTAAAGCGCGAAGAGCGCCGGCGGCTTGATCACGAAGCGCCGTGCGATGAGCAGCAGAACGCAGACGCCGAGCACATTCCAGAGCAGCTCGTAGAGGAAGGTCGGCTGATACGTCGCGATGTTGAAGTCGTTGAACGGCCGGTGCGCCGCGTCGATCTTCAGCGCCCAGGGGAGCTTTGACGGCTTGCCGTAGAGCTCCTGGTTCCACCAGTTCCCGATCCGCCCGATCGCCTGCGCGAGCAGGAGGCCGGGCGCCGCAGCGTCGGCGAACAGCGCGGCGCTCGCACCCGAGCGGCGGATAACCAGCACGCCGGCGAGCGCACCGAGGGCGATGCCGCCCCAGATCCCGAGCCCGCCCTTCCAGACCTCGAAGATGCCCTGCCACTTCGGGCTCGGCACCTCATTCCACGAGGTGATGTCGTGGTAGAGGCGCGCGCCGACGACGCCGAAGCCGACACCCCACACTGCGACCCGGGTCACGAGCTCCCACTCCCCGCCACGAGCCACCCAGCGCCGGCCGGTCAGCCAGATCGCCGCCAGGATCGCAACGAGCAGCGTGAGGCCGTACATGTGCAGCTGCAGCGGCCCGACGTGGACGACGCCCGTATGCGGCGAGGGGATGTAGCCGAGAAGGCTGCTGCCGAAGCGCATCGGGGGATTCTGCCCGAGTCGGCGGCGTTACAGCAGAATCAGCAGCGCGAGCTCGACTGAGCAGCCCTTGGCGAGCAGCTCGGCGGCATGGTGAAGGTCGACGTCCGTGCGGGCTGCGAGCTTGGCCGCGTCGGCCGGCGGGTACCCCGCCAGCTCCAGCCGCTCCGCCCGCCAGTGCTCCACGAGCTCCGCTTCGCTCGGACGTACGTTGATCTCCGCAGTTGCCATCAGCTAGTTCATCTCCTCGCTCACTATTCGGTACCAACGCCCTCGCGGTTCTCCCCATGCCGGGGGATCTTGAAAATTTACGATCCGCTAACCGCAGCTCTTTCTTCTCTAAACCCTGGTACGTTGGCGATAGAGATGGACGAGCTCGAAGCAGTCGGCGATCCGGAGCTGCGTGCCGCGCTCCTTTTCGCGCGCGGCGAGGCCCGGCCGGTGACCGCCGACGAGCTCGCCGAAGCCCAGGGAATGCACCGAAACGTCGCCCGCGCCCGGCTCGAACGCCTCGTCCAGGCGGGGTTCCTCGCACCCGGCTTCGAGCGCCGCTCGGGCCGGACCGGGCCCGGTGCCGGCCGGCCGGCGAAGACCTACACGGTCGAGCCGGCCCTCGAGTCGATCGAATTTCCTGCGCGGCGATACGAGGCGCTCTTCGGGCTGCTCGTCGAGGCGCTTCCCGCCTCCGGACGAGCGAAGCGGCTGCACGAAGTCGGCGTCGCGTTCGGCGCGGAGCTCGCCGAGGCGGCCGGCCTGAAGCCGGCGACATCCCCGCAGCGAGCGTTCGAGCAGATGTGCAGCGCGGTTCGCAGGCTCGGCTATCAGGCATCGGTCGTGAGCCTCGACGAGGCGACGGCGGTGATCGCGACGCCGACCTGCCCGCTGCGGCCGCTCGTTCGCGCGCAGCCGGATACCGCCGAGATCGACCGCGGGATGTGGGCCGGACTCGCCTCGCGAGCGCTTTCGGGCGCCGAGGTGGCGCTCGTGCGGTGCGAGACGCGCGACTGCCTCGTCGACCACGCCTCGTGCCAGGTGCGCCTGACCTTACGTCGGTCAGCGCAACTCTGAATACGTCAACTCTAAATACTTTTTTCTGATATATAGAGCGCCATGACGCTCATCGATCGGGCTCTGCGCGGGCTGCCGGGGCACCCTGCGCATCCGCCGCTCACGGACGCCACCATCGGCATGTTCGTGCTCGCCGCGGGGCTCGTCGTCCTCGGGAAGTTCGGCCTCGCGCCGGGAAAGACCGGCCCCGCCGCATGGCTCGCCCTCGCCGGCGGGCTCGTTGTGGCGGGACCGACCGCAGTCACGGGCTTTGCCGACTGGATCACGATCGACTGGGGCTCCCCGCGCTGGCGCACGGCGACGATCCATCTCTCCGCGATGGTCACGGCGGTCTGCCTGTTCGGGATCGCGACGTGGCTGCAGTGGCCGGGGTACCGAGACGGCTCGGTCACGACCGGCGGGCTCGTGTTCGCGCTCGCCGGGTTCGTCGCGATGAGCGCCGGCGGCTGGTTCGGCGGCGCCATCGTCTTCATCCACCGCATGCGAGTCGAGGAGGAGTAATGAACTGGGCTGCACTGATCACATGGGTGCTCACGGCGGGCGGCGGTTTCGTCCTGCTCGTGATCTGGTTGCGCAACGGCGGCATGCAGCAAAGCGGCTCCGGCAGGATCCGTCCCGCGATCATCCTCACGCACTTCGCACTCGCCGCGACCGGGCTCGTACTGTGGATCGTGTATCTCGCGAGCAACTCGAGCACGGTTGCCTGGATCGCATTCGCACTTCTGCTCGTGGTCGCGCTGATCGGTTTCGCGATGTTCGGCATCTGGCTCTCGCAGCGCAGCCGCCGTGAAGCGGCAACCGCCGAGCAGCGCTTTCCGCTCCCGGTCGTCGGCCTGCACGGCCTGCTGGCCGCAACGACCCTCGTGCTCGTGTTCCTGGCAGCGGCCGGAATCGGTTCGTGACCGTCACTCTCGCGGAGCCGTACGCACCGACACGGGTCTCGGAGGAGGCGGCGCGTGCACGCTCACGCGCGTACCTGTCGGCGATGCAGTCACGGAGGTCGGTGCGGCAGTTCTCATCCGAGCCCGTGCCGCGTGAGCTGCTCGAGAACGCACTGCGCGTTGCGGGCTCGGCGCCGTCAGGCGCGAACCAGCAGCCGTGGACATTCGTCGTCGTCGGCGACACCGAGACGAAGGCGCGCATCCGCGAGGGAGCCGAGCGGGAGGAGCGGTTGCTCTACGAGGAGCGCGCGACCGAGGAGTATCTGCAAGCGATCGAACCGATCGGGACGAACGCATCGAAACCGCACTTGACAGACGCGCCGTACGTGATCGCCGTGTTCGAGCAGGCCTGGCGGTTCGACGAGCTCGGCGAGAAACGCAAGCACTACTACGTCCGTGAGTCCGTCGGGATCGCGGTCGGGTTTCTGCTCACGGCACTGCACACCGCCGGCCTCGCGGCGCTCACCCATGCGCCGTCGCCGATGGGCTTCCTCCGGGAGATCCTCGACCGGCCGGCGAACGAACGGCCGTTCCTGCTGATCCCGGTGGGGTATCCAGCACCGGACGCCGAAGTGCCGAGCCTCGCGAAGAAGCGGCTCGACGAGTTCGCGCTCTTCGTTTAGCCGACCGAACGTGGTCGCGGCCGCGACCGACCTGCCCAGTGCCGCCACGGCCGGTGCCAGGAAGTGCTCTCAAAATGACGTTCGTCGATCCGGGCGTGATCGGCGAGTGCGATGCAAGGACGCAGGGAGACCCGATAGCGGTGTTCTATCGGGTCGACCGAGGACACAGCAGCGCGCCGCCGAGCGCGGCCGGGCGACACAACGCTCATTCTGAGAGGGCTTCCAGCCACCATCACGAGAGCGTGACGATGTGTCCACGGGCGCGGGTAATGCCCTCAGCAGAGCCACTCCCGGCGGGCCATGACCGGTGCCAGGCACCGTTACGAGAGCGTGACGATGTGTCCACGCCCGGCGGGATGGGTCAAGCGAACCGAATCAGGCTACGGCGGACTCGCCGAGGAGCATCTTCACTTCGGCGTAGAAGTCCGGTGCCGGCTTCACCTTGTACTGCGGGCCGAAGGCGTAGACCTTCTTGCCCTGCGAGGTGATGAGGTCGGCGTAGACGGGCGATTCGCCCGGGAAGTCCTTGATCAGTGCTGCGAGCTCGCGGATCGTGCCTGCGGCAGCTTTCGTCGCATCGATCCGTAGCCGCACCTCGCGCTTCTCCGCGACCGCTTCGAACGCGGCGAGCTCGAGTGCGACGAGCTTCGTCTCGCCTTCCTTACGGTCGATGCGGCCCTTGACGATGAGGATGCGATCGCTCGTGCAGAGCTCGCGCGCCTTCTCGTAGGTCTGGTTGAAGACGACCGTCTCGACGCTGCCGGTGACGTCCTCGAATTGCAGGAAGACCATCGCGTCGCCGCGCTTGGTCGTCATGTGCCGCACGCCTGAGACGATGCCGCCGACCGTGATCACCTCGCCGTCGCGCCGCCGCTCGAGCTCGCCGATCGTCGTGTCCGACTTGCGACGGAGCTGGTCGCGGATCGCCGACAGCGGATGCTCGGAGACGTACAGCCCGAGCACCTCCTTCTCGAGCTTCAGCAACTCGCTCTTCTCGAACTCGTCCGTCGGAGCCACCGGGTGGTGGCGTGGCTTTTCCTCGTCCACCGGCCCGAGGTCGAAGATCGAGCCCTGGCCCGCGAGCCGGTCTGACTGCTGCTTCTGCCCCCAGCTGACGGCCTGCTCGAGCACTTCGAGCATGCCCTTGCGAGCGCCCGGCAGCGCACCACATTTCACGAGCGCTTCGAGTACGCGCTTGTTCGAGACCATCGGGTCGACGCGCTCGGTGAAATCCCAGATCGACTCGAACGGGCCGCCCTCGTTGCGCGCGGCGATCAGCGCCTTCGCAGCGCCTTCGCCGACGCCCTTGACGGCGTTCAGCCCGAACCGGATTTTCCCCTCGACGACCGCGAAGTCGACCTGCGACTCGTTCACGTCCGGCGGCAGCACCTCGATGCCGAGCTCGTGGCACGCGTTGACATAGATCGGCACGCGGTCCTTCGTCGACATCACGGAGCTGATGAGCGCCGCCATGTACTCGCACGGGTGGCGCTGGCGCAGCCAGGCGGTCTGGTAGGCGATCAGCGCGTAACACGCCGCGTGCGCCTTCGGGAACGAGTAGTCGGCCGCCTTCTCGACGTCCTCCCACAACTGCTTTGCGGCCGCAGGCGTCACGTTCTGCTCCGCGGCGCCGTTCATGAACTTGTCCTTCAGCGAGTCCATGAGCGAGCGGATCTTCTTGCCGATCGCCTTGCGCAGGTCGTCGGCCTCGGTGATCGAGAACCCGGCGAGGTCGCGAGCGATGCGCATGTACTGCTCCTGGAACACGCAAATCCCGTACGTATCCTGGAGGATCGGCTTCAGCCGCTTGTCGACGTAGGTGACCTGTTCCTGGCCTGCCTTGCGCTTGCCGTAGACCGGGATGTAGCCCATCGGCCCCGGGCGATAGAGCGCGACGAGCGCGATCAGATCCTCGAACACCGTCGGCTTCACTTGACGCAGTGCCTCGCGCATGCCTGACGACTCGAACTGGAAGACGCCGGCGGCGTCGCCCTTCGCGAGCATCGCGTACGTCTTCTTGTCGTCCAGCGGGATCGTCGAGATGTCAAGGCCGCCGATGAGCGCGCACGCCTTGTCGATCACGTCGAGGTTGCGCAAGCCGAGGAAGTCCATCTTCAGCAGGCCGAGCGCCTCGATGTCCTTCATCGCAAACTGCGTCACGATTTCCTGGTCGGAGCCCTTCTGCTGGAGCGGCACCACGTTCATCAGCGGCTCGGCGCCGATCACGACTCCGGCCGCATGGATCGAGTCGGCGCGCGTAAGACCCTCGAGCGGCTCGGCGAGGTCGATGATCTCGCGCGCGACGGGATCGGAGTCGACCATCTTGCGCAGCTCCCCACCCGCCTTCATGCACTCTGCAAGCGTCTGGCCGGGGCCTTCCGGGATCAGCTTCGCGATCTTGTCGACGACGCCGTAGGGAATCTCGAGCACCCGGCCCGCGTCGCGCACCGCCGCGCGCGCCGCCATCGTCGAGAACGTGATGATCTGAGCCACGCGATCGTTGCCGTACTTCTCGCGCACGTAGTTGATCACGCGTTCGCGGCCTTCGACAGCGAAGTCGATGTCGATGTCGGGCATCGACTTGCGGCCCGGGTTCAGGAAGCGCTCGAACATCAGGTCGTAACGAATCGGGTCGATGTCGGTGATCGCGAGCGTGTACGCGACGAGCGAGCCGGCCGACGACCCGCGACCCGGACCGACCGAGACCCCGTTCGTCTTCGCGAAGCGGATGAAGTCCCACACGATCAGGAAGTAGTCGGTGAACCCCATCTCCTTGATCGTCTTCAGCTCGTAGCGGAGACGATCCTGAAGCTCGGTCGTGACCTTGTCGTAGCGCTTCTCGAGACCGCGCTCGCACTGCTCGACGAGGTAGTCGAAGGAGTCGCGACCCTCGGGCACGTCAAAGCGCGGCAGGTGGATCTGGCCGAGCTCGATCTCGACGTTGCACCGGTCGGCGATCTCGAGCGTGCGCCGAAGTGCCTCTTCCTGCCCCGGGAAGTCGGCGAGCATCTCGGCCGGCGACTTGAAGAAGAAGTGGTCGGTGTCGAACTTCCAGTGGCTCGGGTTCTTCAGCGAGTCGCCGGACTGGATGCAGAGAAGCGCCTCGTGGGCACGCGCGTCGGTGTCGCGAAGGTAGTGCACATCGCCGGTCCCGACGAGCGGCACGTTCGCCTTCGCCGCGAGCGCGATCAGCTGCGGGTTCAGCCGCTGCTGAATCTCCATGTGCGCGTTCTGCAGCTCGACGTAGACGTTGTCGCGCCCGAAGACCGTGCTCAGCCGATCGAGCTCGCCGTGCGCGTCGGTGGGGCGGTTCTCCTCGAGCGCCTTGTTGACACGACCGGAGAGACAGCCGGACAGCGCGATCACGCCCTCGTTGTGCCGCTCGAGCAGCTCCCAGTCAACGCGCGGCTTGTAGTAGTAACCCTCGAGGTAGCCGAGCGAGGAGAGTTTGATCAAGTTGGAATAGCCGGTGTTGTCGGCGGCGAGCAGCGTCAGGTGCGCATACCCCTTTTGCTGCGCGTGGCGGTCGTCGGCGAGGTAGACCTCGCAGCCGACGATCGGCTTGACGCCCGTTCCCTTCGCCGCCTTGAAGAGCTGCACAGCCCCCGCCATCGAGCCGTGATCGGTGAGCGTGACGGCCGGCATCTCGAACTCGGACGCCCGCGCAACGAGGTCGGGAACGCGACACGCACCGTCGAGGATCGAGTACTCGGAGTGGACGTGCAGGTGGACGAAATCGGCGGCAGGCATCGCGGAAGCCCATAGTACGCTCGGGTCCTGACGGGTCTCGAAAGGCCGCTGCGAGCAGGTGCTTCCGTCTTACGGCGTGCTTGTCGTCCCTCTCGTCGTCGCCACGACGGTCGTCGTCGGACTACCAACGGTGGTCGTACCCCGTCTCTTCCCGATCGGCGGTGGCGGGCCGCCAGCGGTCGAGAAGAACGTCACCGGATGAAGCTCGATGCCGTTTGGTGCACCCCGTTGACCGTGCAAGACATCGAAGAACAGCACGCCCTCGATCGTCGCGTGGAGGTTCAGTGGCGTGTAGTGCGAGCCGGACACGTTCGGCATCGCCTCGTCCATGGCCTGGCGGGCCTTGGCGAGCACCGCTGCGTAGGGAGACGATGAGTCGCACTGAGCCTGCGGGGCCTCGACGTTCAACTCGGCGCCGGTCGACGTCGTGAGGATCACGTGCAGGTCCGAGTCTCCCTCCTGCTTCGCCGCGATCACGTGCACGTCCTGGATCACCACGAGCTGCCGTTCGATCGGGAAGCGCGGGGAATTCTGCGTCACGGGCGGTGCCGGCAGCGAGACGAGCTGGTCCGGCGTCATCACGGCGCGGCTCGTTGGCATGACGAAGCCGTCGGTGAGGTGCTTCACCGCGGCACGCTCCGTGCCGCACTTGCTCGCGCCCTTGAAGACCTTCAACCCCGGCGTGCCGTGATCCTCGACGGTCGGGTCGATCGTCACGACGAACGGCGTGCCCGGCGCCCTGCTCGTCGGCGGCGCGGCGACCGTGACCGTCACCGTCCTCGTGGACGGCGACGAGAGGAAGCCGGCGAGCGCGAGTGCGAGCGCGCCGACCACGACTCCCACCACGAGGATCCTCTTCACGGCGCGCGCCGCGCGATGGTGAGGATTCCTATGTCCTGCCCGCAGCCGCGGGTGTCGCCGGTGCGGCCGCCGGCGGTGGCGCCGCCGTGGCCGCCGGAGGCGCAAGCGACTGGCCGAAGGAGTTCAGGTAGCCCTTCTGCGCAGGATCGTTGAAGAACGTCGACGCTGCATCGTTGCCCCAGGTGTAGAGCGAGCTCGCATGCTCCGGTGACAGGTTGAAGTCGGTGGTGCTGACGTCGTGCGTTGGGATGCTGACCGTCCGCGCCGACACCGCCTGCCCCATGTGCTCGCGGTCCCACGCCTCCATCGCTGCCGAGAACATCGCCTTCAGGAGCGGCACCGCCCACAGCGGGCGCGGGATTGCACGATGCGGCAGGCCCTCCTGGGCGTTCGCGCCCGGATGGAGACGAAAACCCCACGTCGGCCGCTTCGGGTTCGGGCTGTCGAACAACCAGATCGGGAAATTCGAGAGGAGGCCGCCGTCGACGATGTAGTGCTCGCGCTTGTCCTTGTAGATCCGCACCGGCGTGAACAGGAAGGGATAGCTCATGCTCATCCGTACGGCATCGACGATCGGGAACGAGTCCTTGTCGAGCGCGCGGCCGTGCTTGTCCTCGTAGTTCGGCAGAGCGTCCGGCATGATCAACATCCGACCGCCCGTCACGTCGGAGCCGATCACGTGCAGTCGATATGTCGCGCGCTCGTACTGCGCATCGGTGATGTTGGGGAGCTCCGAGCGCGGCGGCAGGTCGCGACGCTTCACGTCGGCGAAGGTCAACTCGCTCTTCCCGAGCTCGTTCGCAAGCGGCGAGGCGGCCAGCTGCTCGCTCATCCACTCCGTGAAGTAGTTCCCAGGCGCCAGGCCACGGATCCGCGCGACAGCGTTCACGAGACCACCCGCCCACTTGCCGCCGAAGCCGCAGTCGGCGAATCGGGGGTACTTCGCGTCGCCGAGGATCTTCTGCAGGCCGGCCGAGTCGTAGCCGACCGCGAGGAGCGCCGCGACGATCGAGCCGGCCGACGTGCCGGCGAGGTTGACCCACTCCTGCACGCCGGCGTCGCGCTCTGCCGAGGCGATCGCTCCGGCAAACGCAATTCCCTTCACTCCCCCACCTTCGAAGACCCCGTCTGCGCGATGGCGTTCGTCCGGCATCTCAACCTCCCACTTCGGTTGCTGTGCCGCAGAACTCCTTTGAGTATGGCACCTCGTAACAGCTGACTCAACCCGTAATCTCGCGGTCATGGCGACGCCGGGCTCGCTGGCAGAGGTGATCGCACGGATGCAGTCGACCCTTGGGCCGTTGCCGAAGGGCGACGGGGTCGCCTGCTTCACACGGCTCTACCTCTCCGTCACCGAAGGCGTGCAGGAACGCCTCGCGGGCTTCGTGTTCGCCGATCCCGCGTTTCTCTCCCGGCTCGATGTGATCTTCGCAGGGCTCTTCTTCACGGCACTCGACGAGGCGTCCGCCAAAGGCGCACACGGCGTGCCGCACGCGTGGGCGCCACTCGTCGAGGAGCGGTCGGCTCATGGCATTGCGCCACTTCAGTTTGCGCTCGCAGGAATGAGCGCGCACATCAACCGCGATCTACCTGTCGCACTCGTCACGACGTGCACGGAGCTCGGCATCGAGCTCGAGGAAGGATCACCGCAACACCGGGACTTCGAGCACGTGAACACCGTCCTCGCCGACGTCGAGGCGCGGGTCAAGGCGGAGTACCTGACGGGTGTCCTGCACACGCTCGACCGGCTGATTCATCGCGTCGACAGGATCGACGACGTCGTCGCCATGTGGAATGTGAGCCGCGCGCGGGACGCCGCGTGGGCGAACGCCCAGGCGCTGTGGGCGCTCCGCGGCCAGCCCGAGCTCGAGGCGAGCTATCTCGCCGCGCTCGACCGCATGGTCGGGCTCACGTGTCGCGGACTGCTCGTTCCCGCGGACACCTGGCTGCAGCGACTGGCCCGCGCTCTCGATTGACACCCGCGCCGTTGACTTCGTGGGCGGTGGCCACGAGGATGAGGGAGGACGTCGAAAAGCAAAGCCGAGGCTTCTGCGGCCGCGGCAGGCAGGTCCTTCCGTGATTTCCCGGCTGCAACCGCAGGAGGAAACCTCACGTGAGCACCGCACCAACTGGGCTCTCCGTCCGTAAGCAGAAGCGCTACGGCTGGCGCCCGGACACACCGGACATGCGCGACTACCTGCTCGCCATCGCGCCCGCAAAGACGCTACCCGCGAGCGTGAGCTTGCGCGCGCAGATGCCGCCGGTCTACGACCAGGGGCAGCTCGGCTCGTGCACGGCTAACTCGATCGGCGCGATCCTCGAGCTGAACGAGCGGAAGCAGAAGGAGAAGGACGCGGCGACGCCGTCGCGGCTCTTCATCTATTACAACGAACGCGTGATGGAAGGAACCGTGTCGGAAGACGCGGGCGCCGAGATCCGTGACGGCATCAAGTCAGTCGCACAGCTGGGCGCGCCACCCGAGACGAGCTGGCCCTACGACATCACGAAATTCTCGAAGAAGCCGACCGCGAAGGTGTACAGCCAGGCGAAGAAGCATCTGGCGCTGCGCTACGCGCGTGTGCTGCAGGACACGATCCCCCTCCAGACGGTGCTCGCGGGCGGCGAGGCAATCTCGTTCGGATTCACGGTGTACAGCTCGTTCGAGACCAACGTCGGCTCGGACGGAATCGTCCCGATGCCAACGCCGGACGAGAAGGTGCTCGGCGGCCACGCCGTCGTCGCGATCGGCTACAAGCAGATCAACGGGCAGCTCTACTTCGAGTGCCGGAACTCGTGGGGCACCGGTTGGGGCGACAAGGGCCACTTCTGGATGCCGGCGTCGTACATCACCTCGAGCTCGCTCGCGAGCGACTTCTGGGTCGTCAGTCAGGTCGCGTAACAGGAAACCATTCGCCGCTCGGTCCCGTAGAGACCCGACAACCCGTCGAGACTCGAAAGGGACCCAGATGACAACTCACTCAGTTCGCCTGGCGGTCGCGTCGCTCGCGGTCGTGATCGCGGTCGCGGCCTTTGCTACGTCAGCGCTCGCGCGCACGCAGGGCACGCCGACCCTCTATGGCACCGTGGGCAAGAACGACGCCTACAAGATCATGCTGCTGAATTCCAGCGGCAAACTCGTGAAGACCCTGAAGGCCGGCACCTACAACCTCGTGATCCGCGACGACTCGGCCCTCCACAACTACGAGCTCGACGGTCCTCATGGCAAGTCGTGGACATTCACCTCCGTGGGGTTCAAGGGGGCGAAGACCTTCAAGCTGAAGCTGGTCGCCGGGAAGTACAAGGCGTACTGCTCGCCGCACGAGTCGATCATGTTCCAGCACTTCACCGTCAGCTGAGCTCGATCCTTTCTGCTAGAGGCTTGATGTGAAACGCACGCGCACCCCTGGATGGTGGCTCAGACGCGGCGCATCTCGCCCGGGTCGGGCCAAGACGCAGCCACCGCTATGCACAGCTCCTCTAGAAATGCGTGCCCGACCAGAGCGAGCTGTTCTGTCTGAGCCATCCCCAGGGGCACGCAGTTCCACATCAAGCCTCTAGTCGACGATGGGCGCGGCCTGGTTGGACTTCGAGGTCTCGACCGCCGCGCCCGTCGGCTGCTTCGCAGGCGAGTCCTTCGGCGCCATCGCGGGCAGCGCCGCGGCGAGGGTGTCCTGCGCCCAGCGCTCGCTGAACCCGGCGAAGAAGCTGATCACGAGCAACGCCAGCCGACGATGGTCATCGGACTCACCCGCGGCGACCGGCAAGTGCAGCAGTCCGCCGGTGAACGCAAACGTGATCGCCATCGCGAAGGCTCCGCCAATCAGGGGTCGCAGGCCGCCGAGGAAGAGGGCGTAGGGCCGACCGACGTCGTAGTCGAGCGAGAACTTGCCCGCGGTGATCCGCTGGATGACGCTGACCACGGCTCCGATCGCGCCCGCGACGAGCGCCGCAACCGGGCTCGCCCAGTTGATAGCGAGCCAGATCGCCGCTCCGACGCCGAGGACGGCCGCGACGAGCGCCATGCCGACGAAGTACACGATCTGCGCCTGGCCGTTTGCAGCGTCGTCGTAGTACATCTCGGCTTTCGTCAGCGACTGTTGCTCCTGGGCGAGTGACGACGCATTGGCAAGCTTGTCGTCGTTCGCGGCGCGGCGGTCGACGAGGCTCATCAGATGCGACGCACTTGCCATCACGAGACTCATGCAGATGCGCTGACGCACTCCGGTCAGAACCGTCTTCGCGCGCACCGACAGCTCGTCGCAGCGATGGAGCTCGGCTGCGATGTCGGGCCAGTCCTGCGTCGCCCAGTCGCTTTCGCGGTGGAACCCGCAGCGGGCGGCGGACCACCAGAAGCGTCCCGGCTTCTCGGTGAGGACGACGGCGCTCTCGATGTGCGAGCACCAGTACGCCTTCACGATCGACCCGTGCGTTTCCTCGAACGCGGCGTGTGCCTGCTCGTACCGCCGCTTCGTCGCATCGGTGAGGTTGCCGTCCCGCGTCTCGCGCCACCAGTCGAAATGGGCGTACACGAGCTCGGGGAACGACGGGACGCGGGCGGCCGCTCCAGCCGACACCGCCGTGTGTGCCTCGGACGGCATTGAGGCAAGCGACTGCGTCATTTCGGTCATCGAGACCTCCTGTCGATCAGCCGCAGTAGCCCCCTCAGCGTACGCCGAGATTCGCAATCCTTCAAGGGATACGCCTGTTTGCCAGCTCGTGGAGCGTCTGGTCGGCGCCCCGGGTGATCGGATCGCCGTGCCCGACCCCGACGATCTCCGGCTCGAGCTTGGCAAGCCGTTGCAGCGTCGCGTGGTGCTGGCGCTTGTTGAGGTTGAACGCGTGCCAGCCCGGACAGAGTTGCGGCCAGGTGGCAACGGCGTCACCGACGATCGCGAACCGCCGCTCAGCCCACGCAAAAGCGAGATGGCCGGGTGAATGGCCGGCTGCGTGCAGCACCTGCAGCGGCCCGAAGGCGTCACCTTCGTCGAGCAGCTCGTCGACGGGGCAAGGGACGTGCTTGGGGCGGTTGAGCCACAGCCCGAGCTGAAACGGGATCAGCTTCAACGACTGCTGCGGCAGGATGCTGACCGCCTGCGCACGCCGGTCGCCAGAGACGATGTCGGCCTCCCAGCGGTGTGCGTACACGGTGGCCCCGCTCGCGCGCTTCAACGCGGCGAGACCGCCGAGATGCGAGCGATGACCGTGCGTGATCGCGATGCGCTTCAGGTCGGTCGGCTTGCGGCCGAGCTCATGGATCGCAGCCAGCACGAGACGGGCGTCGTTCTCGAAGAGCGTGTCGACGAGGCTCAGCTCATTGCCGTCGTCGACGAGGAATGCGTGCACGTGACCGCCCTTGCCGTGCCCGAGGCTGTGGATGCCCGGTGCGAGCTCGGTCACGCGCGTGCCCGCGGCCACGGCGCGAACGGATTGTCGACGCCGCGCAGCGACGGCTCGAGCTCCGGGAAGTGCCGCAGGAGCAACGTTTTCATCGAGTTGTCCTCGACCCAGTCGATGCCTTCCTTCGTGTAGATCTCGGGCCGGTAGTCGCTCGTGAAGAAGCGGTCGCTCTCGAGCCGCCGCGAGGCCATCAGGATGAAGATGCGAAACGCGGTGTCGCTGAAGCCGAAGCCTTTCGGCTTCTTCTCGGCATACATGCCGATCATGGTGTCGACCTCTTCGGGATCGTTGTAGACGCGTCGGAGGTCGGCAGCATGCTCGGGGGTGTCGGCCATCTCCTCGAACGTGTCGTAGGCCTTCAGGTGCAGCAGCCGGCGGAACTCGTTGTAGCGCGGCACGCCCCGCTCGCGAACGCGCAGCACGTCGATCGATGCGAGGTCGACGAGCGATCCGTCTGCGCGGTCGAAATGCTGCAGGAAGCGGGGGAAGTTGTGCAGCGTGATCGCGCCCGGATGCATCGTCCCGAACGAGTAGAGGACATCGCTCATCGACATCTCCGTCAGCCGTTCGCGCACATGCTGGACACCGATCTCCGGCAGCGTGCAGTCCTGGAGCGTCGCGTCGTCGGCGAGCGAGCGGAAGCTGAACTCGTCGGGGATCAGCGGGTGCATGCGATAGACGGCGACGAACTCTTCGGTCAGCTGGAACGGCACTCCGTGCAGATCGGTGGGCGAACCGGGAATCCCGCGGATCACCTCGTTCGAGGTGCGGCGGCCGATCAGGCGGTCGAGGCGCCGTCCTTCGAGCCCCCACCAGTTCGTGCGCAGCGCGGTCACCGTCGTCGGGTGAGCGATGATCGCCGGCGTCCAGTCGACGGTGTGGATCTTCGCCATCAGCGCGGCAACGACAAGGCGGGCTTTGTCGAAGAGCTCGTCGTCGGAGAGCTCGGGGTGCGTGCCCCGGAGGTGATCACACACCGCGTTGTGCTCGCGCATGAAGAGTGAGTGCAGGAGCGCGAGGCCGACCCAGAAGTTCCCCGCCACGCCGGTGAGGTCGACGTGCGACTCGATTTCCTGCGGGATCAGCCCCTGCGCATCGAGCTTCAGCTTCCCGTGCTCACCGCTCCGCAGGGCGGCGGCGAACGCAGGGTCGCGCCCATACACCTGCGAACCGTCCCACCAGTGGGTGTCGTCGGTGACGAAGGTCGGCGGGCCATCGGCGGCGGCGCTCGGGTCGCTGCGCGTGCGCGGGATCGGCATCGGATGCTCCGGCCACGGGTCGTCGTCGGCGAGCGGGACGAGCCACGGGCTCGCCGTCTCGTTCTTGCCGTGGCTGAACCAGTCGTGCACCTCGAACTGGATCCAGGCGCCGGCGAGCAGGTTCAGCGTGGTCGCCGGGATGAACTCGTGGCGGGTGAGCAGCTCGCGGCTGACCGTGCGCGGGTTCGGTTGGAGCGGGTCCTGCTCGCGCACCGTGGTCTCGAGCGGCACGTTGCGGCCGAAGCGGCTGCCGAGGCTCCCCATCAACGGGTCGTCGAGGTTGTTGAACGTGCCGTCGAGGGTGCGCGCGGTCAGGTGCCGCGGATGCGCCGAGATGTCCGGCTGGTCGAGCGGCCCCCGGCCGGTGTCGACCAGGTTCTTCTCGCGGAGGATGTTCCGTAGCCCGATCAGGACGAGCATCGCGATCGGCTTTGGGAGCTTGTCCCAGCCCACACGGCGGTCGATCCGCTCGGCGGCGCGGTTGTACAGCGATATCGGCCAGCTGGGCACTGCTCTCTCCTCTCGAACGCGCCGCAGCTTTCAAGCGCGCGATCCGCTGAGCGCTCGCCGTGGCCGAACGGCGCGCACCCTGGATCTGGACCGAGCTTAACCGCGTGCCAACGTCCGCGCAACGCGTGAGGAGTGAGGTGTCAAGCCGAGCGTCAGTTGAGGTCGGGCCGCGCGAGGCCCGCGAGCAACAGGGTGCACACCTCCTCCCACACGTCGTCGTCCTCGGCGCGCGGAGGCAACGGCTCGGCGGCGAGTGCCCGCAGCTCGCTCGC
>JBAQHS010000224.1:0-3678 GCA_049288455.1 Gaiellaceae bacterium
TCAAGCAGGTCAGTCAGGTCGGGCGCAGGGCATAGCGGTGCCTACGTTCCAGCCCGACCTGGCTGAGATGCGCAGCATCCAGGGCACCATCCGCGGGTGCTCCAATTGCCGATCAATCATCTAGACGTCTCGAGCTACTCCGCGGCTAGTACGCGCCGCCGCGGCCGAGCACCGCGAATGGCGTCTTCACGAGAATCGAGATGTCGAGCCAGATCGACCAGTTCTCGAGGTAGTAGAAGTCGAGCCGCACGAGGTCGTCGAAGCTGAGGTCGGAGCGGCCGGCGATCTGCCAGAGGCCGGTCATCCCGGGCAGCACGTTGTAGCGCCGGCGGTGCCATGGCTCGAGCAGCTCGTAGTCGCGAATCGGAAGTGGTCGTGGGCCGACGAGCGACATCTCGCCGCGCAGGACGCTCAGGATGTTCGGGAACTCGTCGATCGAGAAGCGGCGCAGCGCGCGGCCGACCGGAGTGACGCGTGGGTCTTCGCGGATCTTGAACAACGCCCCGCTCGCCTCGTTCGACTGCTCGAGCGCAGCCTGATGCTCGGCGGCGTCGATCACCATCGTCCGGAACTTCAGCATCCGAAACTCGCGCTCGCCGAGCCCGATCCGCGGATCGGCGTAGAGCACCGGCCCGCGGGAGGTGACCTTGATCAGAAGCGCAATCAGAGCCCAGATCGGAAACCCGACGATGACGATCGCGGCGGAGACGATCAGATCGAACGCCCGCTTCATCGCCCACTGGGTGCCCGCGAAGATCGGCGGCCGCATTTCGAAGAGGAGCACGCCGTGTCCCGGGACGTACTCACCGTGCTCGACGAGCAGCGTGGTCGTGCGCGGTGCGACACGTACCTTGACGCCGCGACGATGCGCCTCATCGACGATCTCGAGCAGACGAGACTCGTCGAGCCCCGAGTCCGCGACGATCAGCTCGTCGAGCGGTGCGAGCCGCAGGATCTGCTCGACCTCCGGGCCGGTCGTGACCTCACCGACGAACTCGTAGTCGATGCCACCACGACTCGAGCCCAGGGTTTCTCGGAGATGCGCACGCTGATCGTCATCACCGGCGAGCACCGCTCTGCGGCGCACGCCGGATGCGCGGAGCAGCGATCCGGTAATGGACTCGTAACTCGTCCGGAAGACGGCGATCAGGATCGCGACGATGATCGCAGCGACCACATAGAGCCCGAAGGTCGTGAAGTGCTGGCCAGTGCCGACGGCGAAGCCGAGCGACAGGGCGGAGACGAGGAACACACTCGGCGCGACGCGCGCTGCCCCCTCGCGCCGCTCTCGGGGCGCGTAGAGAGAGGCCTGCCAGAACACGAGGATCAGGATCAGGATCAGGAACGGCAGCCAGTTCGTCTCCTCGTCCCACAGGAGCCCCCATAGCACCGGGTGCGGGTCGACGAGAACTGCCCGTAGTGCGAGCGCTATGTAGACGCCGAGGACGAGCCCGGCGATGTCGATCGTCGCCAGCACGAGCGCGCTGACAGCCCGCCGTGCGAACGCTTTCCACGGAGCGCGTGCGAGGAACGTCGGGCGTCCGTAGCGGACGTCCTCGACGAGTCCGCCGGCGGCCGGGCTAGCCGGCCGCCCGTGCAGTTCCGGCTTTCCCACGGGGCGATCGTACATCGCTGATCGTCGCGATCACCATCCCGGCCCAGTGATCGAGGGAATGGTGGTCGACGACCCGGCGCCGCAGCTCCTCACCCGTGGCCGCGCGCACCGATGGCGGCGCCGCAGCAACGGCCCCGAGGACGGACGCGAACGCGGCCGGATCGCGAGGAGGGGCGATCAGCTGCAACGGCAGTCCAGCGAGGAGGGAGGCGAAGGACGCGTTCGTGGAGATGATCGGCCGCGCGCAGGCGGCGGCTTCGAAGACGGCCTTGTCGAGCGTCGACCCGGAACGTGGCTCACTGGGGCTCGCGACGATGTCGACCGAGGCGAGCAGCGCCGGGATCTCGGCTCGCGGGACCGAATCGCGAAGGGCGACACGATCGGTCAAGCGGGCATCGGTTGCGACTCTCTCCATGAGCTCCGCGCGATGCACCCGTTCGTCGTCGGTCAAGGAGGGGCCGCGAATCTCGAGCGTTGCATCGGTACCGGCGTCGACCGCGAGCGCCAGTGCCTCGAGGAGCGTCGCAAGCCCCTTCCAGCGCGCGGTGCGGCCGAGCGCGAGCACACGAAGCGGCCCGGAGTGCACCGGTGGCGCGGACGCCGCGAAGCGGTCGACGTCGATCGCATGGCCGATGCCGCGCACCTTGGCCGATTGAAGCGGGAAGCTCGACGCATCTACGCTCAACGCCACGTCGACGAGCCGGGTCGCGAGCTCGAGACTCCGGCTTGCGTGCCAGTGCGTGTACCAGAGTGCAAGTGGCACGCGGCGCAGGCGCGTGAGCGGCGCGGCGAGGACCGCAAACTCGGGGACCATGTGGACGAGCGCGCCGTCGGCGCCACGCAGCGATGACGCGAGAGCCCGCTCGAAGCGCAATCCGCGCGTGAGCTTTCCGGCGGCCTCGAAGGTCCGCACAGATGCGTTCGCAGGGACGTCGTCCCAGTTCACATCTCGTGCAACAACCGCAAGCTCGTCGACGCGCGCGGCGAGCGCACGGACGAGATCGACCGTCTGACCGAGAGCGCCGTGACCGGGGTCGAGCTCCTGCGTGACGAAGACGAGCTTCATCAGCGCTCTCCCGCAAGAGCCCTGTCCACGAGATCGCGGTATGCCCCTGCGAAGCCATCCGGCGTCTGGTGCCATTCTCGATACGTCTCGGAAGCTGCAGCGCCGAGGCGAACGCAGAGCTCATAGTCGCTGACCACGCGTTGCAAGGCGTCGACGAGGGCGTCCGTGTCATAGGGCGGGACCAGCAGTCCTTCGCGGTCATTGGAGACCATGTCGGGTATGCCTCCGCCGTCGGTGCCAATCACACCCCGCCCGCGCGCGAATGCCTCGAGCACGACACGCCCGAGCCCCTCTGGGTACGAGGGAAGGACGAGCGCCCGCGCGCGATCGAGCTCGGCCGACACTGCCGCGGGGGGAAGCTCCACGTGATGAACCACCTGATCCGGTAGGTCTCGAAGGAGTGACTCGACGACGGCGCGGCGCGACCCGTTGCCGACGATCGTGAGGACGGCGCCGGGATTCCCGCGGGCGATTTGGCGCCATGCGTCCGCGAGCCCGTCGATGTTCTTGTACGGCTCAAGTGCGCCGACGAACACGACGCGCGGCTCGTGCGGCGGAGGTACGGCCGGTGCGTCCGCAAAGGCCGAGAGGTCGCTATAGGCGAGAAACGTCTTCGTGGGCGGCCTGCCCCGCACCTCCTCGACGAGACGCGCAGTGAAGGACGACACAGCGCGCGTCGCATCGGCGCGCCGCAGAGCGAACCGAGCTGTCAGATCGGCAAGTGCCGCGACACTCTTCCGCGCCTGCGATCCGTAGAGACGAGTGAACGTTCGCGGGTCGCCGTGGAGCTCGACGATCACCTTTGCGCGCGAGCGGGCGAGCCTGCGCCCGATGAGCACCGCGGCTGCGACGTACGGATCGGAGGCGACGATCGCGTCGGCGGGGTGCGCTCGCAGCTCGCGGGCGACTCGAAACGGCAACGTCGGAAAGAATCGCCACGAGGGCTCAGGAAGCAGATCGAAACGGTCGTCGCCCGATCCGACGCCCGGGTTGAGGG
>JBAQHS010000225.1:0-2652 GCA_049288455.1 Gaiellaceae bacterium
GGCGCAGCTCGAGCGCGATCTTCCGGCGCTCGAGCACCGGCCGGTCGATCTTGTCCATCCGGTCGATCTGGCGCTGCTTGGTCCGGGCCTGCTTGATGTGCCGCTCGTCGACGACACGGCTCGCCCAGTCCTTGAACCGCCGGATGGCCTCCTCGAGACGCGCGATCTCCTTCTGTTGCGTCACGTATGCCTGCTGCTGGCGCTGCAGCTCGAGCTCGCGCGCGATCGTGTACGCGGAGTAGTTGCCGGGCCAGAGCCGGATGCGCCCGCCACTCAGTTCCGCGATCTCGCCGACCGTCTCGTCGAGGAGGTACCGGTCGTGCGAGACCGCGACGACGGAACCGCTGAACGAGCGCATCAGCTTCTCCATACGCTCACGTGCTTCGACGTCGAGATGGGCCTCCGGCTCGTCGAGCAGTAGCACGTCGGGATCGCGCAGCAGGCAGGCCGCGAGGCCGACGAGCTTGCGCTGGCCGCCCGAGAGCACGCGCGTGGGCTTCTCCAGGTCGGCGTCGTCCAGGCCTACGTCAACGAGCAGCGCACGTGCACGGCCGTCGAAGCCGGGGCCGCCGGCCGCGGTCCAGCGCTCGATCAGCTCCTCCTGGCGCCGCAGCGCGCGGGTCATGCGGTCGAGGTCGCCGCCAAGCTCGCTGATCTGTGCCTCGACCCGCTCCAGCTCGTCTTCGAGCTCGTCGATGTCGGGACGCGCGGCGCGCAACGTGTGCAGCGAATCGCGTGCGTCGCCCTCGATCTGCTGTGGGAGGTACGCGACGACGAGTCCCCGGCGCGCGGTCACTTCGCCCGCGTCGGGATGCTCCTCGCCGGCGAGGATCCGCATGAGCGTCGACTTGCCCCCGCCGTTCGGGCCGATCATGCCGAGACGCACGCCGTCCTCGACGTCGAGGTCGACGCCGCCCAGGATCGAACGCGAGCCGAAGCTCTTCGCGATGCCACGTGCCTGCAGAAGTGCCATGGAGCCAGCGTAGTGGGACCGACCGCTCGGCTAGAACGGAAAGCGGAACGCAACCTCGCCGAGTCGGCGATACCCGCCGAGTGAGGGATGGTCGCCATCGGCGTTCGTCCACTCGTCTTTCATGCGACCGGGGCGCGTGGGATCCTCGAGGGTGTCGTGGAACGGGAGCAGTCGCACAGGGAAGGCACGGATGCGCTCGTTCAACTCCACGATTGCCGCGCCCTGTTCGGGCGAGCCGTTGTTCCAGGGCAGCACGTCGCAGACGGCAACCTGCAGGCCGCGCTCGAGCCCACGCTCGACGAGCGCAGCGAGCCCCTCGGCTGCCGGCTCGATCGGACGGCCCTGGGCGATGTCGTTGATCCCGCCCTGCACGATCAGCGCGGTGGCGCCGTCGACGGCCTCGTCGAACCGCGCTGCAATCTCATCCACCCGTTGCCCCCAGATGCCGAAGTTGCGCAATTCGAGGGCCGGATACCGGAGCCCGGCCGAGTGCTCCCACGGCGCCTCGTAGTTCCCGGCTCGCCGGCGCGAGTCCCAGTACGGCGACCCTTCGGTGATCGAGTCCCCGAGGCAGGCGACGACGGCACGCATGCGACCTTGTAACAGACTGTTACAACCCGAACCGCGCCGGGCTTCGTTCCTCGTCGTAGGTACGGGCGCGAGCCTGACCACCGGCTTGTAACAGTCTGTTACTAACGCGCGTTTCGTAACAACGGCTGGTTCCCACGGTGCGGGCGCCTACGGCTAGAAGTAGAACTGCCGCCAGGCCGTCCACCAGTCGTCGGCACGCGACGCGATCTGGCGCGGCTCGGTGATCTCGACTCCGGCGCGATGGCGGTACTTCTCGACGTGATCGGACGTGTTGAAGTCGACGACGATCTCGCACGGACGCCCAGGCTCGTACGGCGGGACGGCGCTCAGGTCGCGAAGCGACGCTTCTGCGGCGGCCTCGATCATCGCCCGCGCGCGCGGCGCCGGGAACTGGCGCGCGCTGAACCGGCCGAGCCCCTTCTTCACCGCAGCGGTCGTGACGCCGTCGCCGAGCAGCCGGCGCCCCTCCGCACAGGCCGCCTCGTCGCCGGTGACGAGCACAACCGGGCAGCCCCAGGTCCCGCAGAGCGCGGCGTTGATACCGGTCTCGCCGACCTCGACACCGTTGAAGCGAAGCCGCCACCACGACGAGCCGCTGACCGTGTGCGCAAGGACACCGTCGCGCGTCCCGGCCATCGCGTGCATGCCGACGAAGAGCGCGGCGTCGACGCCCGCTTCCAGGTACTCGATGTACTCGGTCCACTCGTTCTGCACGACGAACTCGCAGTCGGGATCGAGCTCCTCCGGGATGAGCGAGTTGAACGTCCAGCCCTCGCCTGCGCCGTGGCAGTCCATGACGACGATCTCCGTCGCACCCGCGGCCTTCGCACCACGGACGGCCGCGTTGATCTCGCCGGTGTAGAGGCGGCGGCCTTCCTCGTACATCGCGTGGCCGCCCGTCACCTGCTGCCACTTGACGATGCCGGCGACACCCTCCATATCGGAGACAACGAAGACTTTCACGGCGCCAAGGTTATTGCGCCGACGAGCTCGTCGCGGCTATTGCGGAGCGGCGTCTCGGCAAGCTCGTCGATCTCGAGCACGTGCGCGAGCGCCGGGCCGATCGCGCGGTACGCACCGTCCTCGGA
>JBAQHS010000226.1:0-39755 GCA_049288455.1 Gaiellaceae bacterium
GGCCCACACTGCCTACGTCGTCGCCGAGATCGCGAGAAGCAACCTCGTTTGGGGTTAAACCAGGTTTGATGAGTCTCTCTCGCGAGGACTCCGGCGGTCCGAAACTCATCGAACCAGGTTCAAAAACCGAACCTGGTTGCTCGGGCGAAGGTTAGGTAAGCGGCGTGCGGAGCGCGGCGAGCTTTGTCTTCAGCTCCGGCGACATCGGCTCGCTGACCGCAACGCGCACATACCGCCGCAACCGCTCTTCGAAGTGGTAGCGCTTCGCGCACCAGCTGCAGTTGGCGAGATGCTTCTGCGCCTCGGCCACTTCGGCGTCGGAGAGTGAGCCGTCGAGATACGGCTGCATCATCTCCTCGCACTTGTCGCACCAGTCGATCATGTCGTCACCGTCGAGTCGGCAAGGTTCTTCTTCAGGATACGCCTCCCGCGGTGCAAACGCGACATCACGGTCCCGATCGGGATGTCGAGGATCTGTGCAGCGTCGGCGTAGGAGAACTCGCCGATATCGACGAGCACGATCACGTCGCGGAAGTCGTGCGGCACCTCGGCGAGCGCCTCGACGACCGAATCCTGCGACAGCCGCTCGAGCACACGCTCCTCGTCAGGGTTCTCCTCCGGCACCTGCGACTCGAGCTTGTTGTAGAGGAAGTAGTCGCTGGCCTCGGTGTCGAGCGACGTCGTCTGCGGCGATCGCTGTTGGCGGCGACCGCGGTCGATGTTCAGGTTCGTGAGGATCCGCAGCAGCCAGGCGCGCAGGTTCGTCCCGGGCGTGAACTGACGCCAGGCGCGAAACGCCCGCTCGTAGGTCTGCTGGACGAGGTCCTCGGCCTCTTCGCGGGAGCCGACCATCCGACGGGCGACGCGGTAGACCTGATCGCTCAACTCGAGCGCCTCCTCCTCGAAACGAACACGTGCTCGCGCTTCCTGCGCGAGCCTGCGGGTGTCGTCGGCTGTCGGAGCGCTCTCGCTCATACCGGCGGCCACCCTAGCAACTGCTCAAACGACAGCCTGGCCCGCGCGATTCCCGTGTCTAAAACCGCTCCCGGGTGGGCATCCGCACAGGGAGAACAACCCGGGAGGCTGAAATGGAAGGGCTGGAGGTCGTCACGACGGACGACCACAAGCTCGGCACTGTGATCGCCGAGCGCGACGACTGTGTGGTGATCGAGACAGGGCACATCCTGAAAGCGAAGCATGCGATCCCGCGCTCGTTCCTGCACGAGCGGGACGGCGTGCTGCGCGCGACCGTGGCGAAGGATGTGATCACCGGATCGCCGAAGGTCGATCTCGAGGACTGGAACTGCCAGCCGGTCAACCTGCACTACGGTCTCGAGGTGCCGTTCGAGCGGGATCCCGATCCTGACGATCTCGACAACGCCGAGAGCGCAGAAGCTCCCGCCGGCGTGGCCGCGAACCTGAACGACGAAAACCTCTAACGACTCAGACGAACTGCGACTCGCGGAAGCCGCCGCGCGTCATCACGGCGACGAGCGCATCCCGAGTGGTGCGCTCGTCGTCGTAGGAGAGCGTCACCATTCCCATCAGGTTCGCGTTCGCGGACTCGAGCCCGTCGACGCCCTCGAGCGTCTTCGCGAGCCGCATCACGCAACGCTCGCAGCGGATGCCCGAGACCCGGAGTGTTTCGCTCACCACCGCCACGTCACCACACTAGCGATCGAGCGGCGATATCCGCCGCCGCGTCCTGTGCCGACTCGTGCACGAGCTGCAGGTCGGCCTCCGACCCACTGGGGTCGATGCGCTCGAGCAGCGGCTCGCCTCCGAGCGAGCGGGCCGCGGGACGTACGAGCTCGATGAGTTCGGCGCCGAGCTCCGACGCAGGCAGGAAGCGCTCGCCGCCGGGATGCAGAAGGTCGCCGCGCGGGCCGAACCGCGCCGCGGCCCACCGGTTCTGTGCGTAGTCGGCGCGTCCGCGGTCGGCCAGATCGTTCGCGCGCGCCGGCAGCCCATCTTCGAGCGCCGTCGCGCAGAGCGCCTGCAGAAGCGCGGCGAACGCTGCCGAGAGATGAACGTCGGTCGGCTGGTCGGGAACGCGCACCTCGATCGTGCCGAGCTTCGGATGGGGACGGACGTCCCACCAGATGCGCGTGTACTCCTCGGTCACACCGAGCCGCGCGAGGCGCTCGACCCATGACTCCCACTCTGCGTACGACGCAAACGCCGGCGGCGCCGCGGCCCGCGGCAGCTCGGCGAGCACCGGCGCGCGGTTCGACGCCATCCCCGTCAGAGCGCCGGCGTACCAGGGCGAGTTCGTCGACAGCGCGAGCACGACCGGCAGCCACGGGACGATCGCCTCGAGACACTTCCAACACTCCTCGGCCGAGGGCATGCCGACGTGCACATGCAGGCCCTGCACGCCCTGCCGACGCACCGAGATGCCGCCGTAGCCGACAAACGTCACGTAGCGCTCCTCTTTCACGATCGGCTGCGCTTCGGGGATCGCGAAGGGATGCGTCGCCGCGGCCCCGATCGCGAGACCCTCCGCGGCCGCCGCAAGAGCTGCCGCGCGCCTGAGCACGGGGAGCACCGCATCGACCTCCGTAGCGGTCTCGCACACATTCGTGTTCGTCTCGAAGACCGACGCGAAGAGCTCGGTCTTGATGTGCCCCGGCAGCTCCTCGCCGGCGACTCCGGCGATGATTCGATCGACCGCCGCAACCTGGCCGAACGTGGCCGCGTCGAGGATCATCAGCTCCTCTTCGACTCCGAGCGAGAAAGGGGCCGACTCGCCGAAGTGCTGTTCGATCACGCGTGCGCGCGCACGCCGTGCACCGGCCGCCCGGCGGCGACCCACGCGTAGTACGACGCGCTCGGCCCGTAGTCCGACTGGTAGCCGACGACACGCGGGTTCCGCCCGACGTCGCGGGCGCGCGCGGCGTGGCGCAGCAGGTTCGGGTCGTCCATCGTCTCCCACACGAGGATCAGGTGCGCGGCGGTCATGAACTCGGCGACGAACGAGCAACCGTCAGCCGGACAGGGAAATTTCTCGGTCCGCACGCAGAACCAACCGTCGTGGTCCGCATTCTCGTCGTCCTCCCACAGCGTTTCGTCCTGCTCGACGACAAGCGTCTGCTCGAAGGAGATTTCCCCGCGCTCCATCGCGGACAAGGTAGCCAGATTCGGAAGGGAGAGACCGGCCGCGGCCCGGGCAGGCAGTCGGGCGGCGGCCGGCCTTCTCGTGCACGGCTCTAGCGAAAGAGCCGAACAGTCGTCACGAGCGGTTCCCGAGCTTCACGGTGATCGACTTCTTCGAGCCGTGGCGGTAGAGCTCGAGCTGGACCTTGTCGCCGGGCTTGTGCTGAGAGATCGCGTCGCGCAGCGCATCGAAGGTCGAGAGCGCCCGCTGATCGATCGAGACGATGATGTCGCCGCCGATGTTGTAGCTCTCGCCCTGCACGACCACCCGCGTCTTCCCGGCCAGGATCCCCGCCTTGTCAGCGTTCGAGCCCTGGTCGACCGCGGTGACGAGCAAGCCCCGCGAGACGGGGAGGTTGAACAGACCCGCAAGCTGCGGCGTGATCGCAGCGGTTGTGACGCCGAGGAACGCATGCTCGGCCTTGCCGGTCGAGATGATCTGCGCAGCGACCTGGCGGACGGTGTTGACGGGCACGGCGAAGCCGATGCCGAGGTTCCCCTGCTGCCCGGTCGTGCCGGTCGAGATCTGCGAGGTGACGCCGATCACACGCCCTGCCGCGTCGATCAGCGGGCCGCCGGAGTTGCCGTGATTGATCGCGGCGTCGGTCTGAATCGCGTGATCGATCTTCAGCGAGTTCGGCGCCTCGATCTGCCGCTGCACGGCGCTGACGACGCCCGTCGTCAGCGTACGCGTGAAGCCGAACGGGTTGCCGATCGCATACACCGGGTCTCCGACCGTTACCGCGTCGGAGTTGCCGAGCTGCAGCGGCGTGAGCGCACGCGCGTGCGCGTCGATCTTCAGCACCGCGGTGTCGGTGGACGGGTCCTTGCCGACGACGGTCGCGTTGATCTCGTCCTGGCCCGAGAACGAGACCTGGATTTTCTGGGCGCCTTGAATCACGTGGTAGTTCGTGACGATGTGGCCCGCCCGGTCGATGACGAAGCCAGAGCCGAGCGACTGCTGATTGGTCGGCGTCGAGGGGAAGACGTTGAACGGATCGGTCTGGCCCGGCGTGACGCTCGTGGCGGTGATCTGCACCACCCCCGGCGCGTCACGCTTGTAGATCTGCTCGGCGGTGAGCCCCTTCGTCGGCGCCTGCAGTGCGGCCGTTCCGACGCCGCCACCACCGGCGAGCGGGGCCACCTGCTGGATTGTCGTACGGCTGCCGAGCTTGCCGAAGAGGGCTGCACCGCCGAGAGCAAGGATCGCGCCGACGATCGCCACAAGGAGCAGCTCAGCCACCCGGAGCGAAAAGATGCGACCGCGACCCATCGCTCCCGTTATAACCGCTCCGTGTTCAACCTTTGCGTCAAGCGATTAATAGGTAGTTAAGAGCTGTGAAGGATCTATTCCTCCTCGACCCGTCGGTCGTCTTCCTGAACCACGGATCGTTCGGCGCGTGCCCGCGACCCGTGTTCGAGGCCTACCAAGGGTTTCAGCGCGAGCTCGAGCGCCAACCGGTCGAGTTCATGGCGCTCGGAAGACGATTCCCGGAGCTGATCGACGCAGCTCGCGAGAGGCTCGCCGCGTACGTCGGCGCCGAGCGGGACAGCATCGTGTTCGCGACGAACACGAGCGCCGCGATGAACACGGTCATCCGCTCGCTCGACCTGCAGGCGGGAGACGAGGTTCAGCTCGGCGACGCCGAATACGGCGGTCTGGAGCTGCTCTGGGACTTCGTGGCACGACGCACGGGTGCCGTGCTCGACCGCCGCCCGTTTGCCGAGCTCGACCCTGGTCCGCGCACCCGGCTCGTGTTCTGCTCCCACATCGAGTGGATCAGCGGCCGCGTCAACGACGTCGCCTCGCTGTGCTCGCGCGCCCGCAACGCCGGCGCGCTTTCGATCGTCGACGGAGCGCACGCCCCAGGGCAGATCGACCTCGATCTCGAGGCGATCGGTGCAGACGTGTACGTCGGCAACTGTCACAAGTGGCTGTGCGCCCCGAAGGGCTCGGCGTTTCTCTATGCGCGCGGGGAGGCGCAGGCACTGATCGATCCGCTCGTCATCTCGTGGGACTGGGTGGACGGCGCGGCATTTCACGAGCTGCACCGCTGGCAGGGCACCCGCGACCCGTCGGCGCATCTGGCGGTACCCGCCGCGATCGACTTCCAGGCCGACCACGACTGGCCCACCGTGCGCGCCCGCTGCCACGCGCTCCTCGAGCGGGTGCGCGACGAGATCGCGCTCGACCCCCTCACCGACGAATTCGTCCAGATGCTCGGTTTCCGCTTGCCGGTGGCAGACGGCGCCGCCTTCAAGCGCGACCTCTACGACCGCCACCGGATCGAGGTGCCCGTCGTCGAGACCAAGGACGGCTGCACGATGCGCGTGTCGATCCAGGCCTACAACGACGACGCAGACGCCGACGCCCTGATCGCCGCGCTCGCCTGACCGCGGCGATCTTCCGCCGAGCGCGTCACACGTTGAGCTTGCAGGTGGTGTTGAAGTAGACCTTGAGCGCGTGGAGTTGCGGCTGAATCGCGCGGGCACGCGCGATCAGTGTCGGCGCGTAGGGCGCCAAGCCACTGGCCTGCCAGTTCACCTTCTTGTAGTCGGCGATCAGGAGGTTCACGAAGCCGAAGACCGGCCTCAGATCAGCTTTGATCGGCTTGGGGGCGGAAGCGAGCAACGCGGGCTCCGCGGCGGCGACCCTCAGCCACGTGGCCTTGACGTTCGCCGGTGCGACGCGGCCGTTGCTGATCGTGGTCGAGTTGAGAATGTCGCGGGCGACGCCACGGGCGACGCCGCAGAAGCTGCCTGCCCGCTCGGAGGCCGAATGCGACGATGGCGCGGCACCGGCCGACGCGGAGTAGCCCGTCAGTACGACGACGGCGAGCATGAGCGACAACGGCAGAAGCTTCATGTGAGACCTCCCTCGGCCTTGCGGCCTCTTCCCGGCGGTTGGCTGTCGCTCGAAGGTAGTAGCGGCGGTCAGGGGGAGAAAGGCGGGAATACCCTACGAAATCACCGACACACGTAGACTCCGCCCGTGAGCCCTGTCCTCCGCATCACCTTGCGAGTGCTCGGAATCGGTGCGCTCGTCGCAGGTGGGCTCACGGTTCTGCTCGCTGCATTTGTGGCGATGATCTTGCTCGGGCCGCTGATCTTCTGGTTGGCGTGGAACGTGCTCAACTTCGCGGCGGCCGTCGGGCTGCCGGAGCTGGGCTTCTGGGCGATCATCCTCGCGACCCTGTTCCTCGTCGTCTCGTGGTTCGGGAAGGTCGCAATCACAGCGATCGTCTTCCTCGTCGACCCCTCCTGGTTCCACGGTGCAGCCCAGGTGCGTTGGCCCGAGCCGACATTCCGGAACTTTGTGGCGGTCGCACTGCTCGCGCTCCTCGCGTCACGGCCGCACGCGCATGCGCACGAGCGAACGCGTCGCAGTACCCGGCACTGACCTCAGCAGCCCTGAGAGGGAGCGCCGCTGCGATTTGTGCGCGGGCGCCTCGCCTGACATCATCGACTGATGGACGCGAAGCAGCTCCAAGGCGTGGGCATCTTCTCCGGCCTTTCCAAGAAGGAGCTCGAGGATCTCGCCCGCTGGACCGACGAGGTGTCGGTCGAGGAGGGATATGAGCTCGCGAAAGAAGGCGCCTTCGCCCACGAGTTTTTCGTCATCGAAGAAGGCTCGGCCGAAGTCGTGCAGCATGGCGGGCGAATCGCCGAGCTCGGGCCAGGCGACTTCTTCGGCGAGATCGGCCTCCTCGAGACCGAGCGGCGCACGGCGAGCGTGATCGCCACGACGCCGATGCGCCTGATCGTCATGTTCCAGCGCGAGTTCAAGCAGATGGAGCAGGCGATGCCGTCCGTCGCCGACCGCGTTCGCTCGGCCATCCGCGCGCGGCTCGACGGCTAGACGCTCGTCTCTTTTACGTACGTCTTACGTTGATCGGCGCATGATCCGCGGCCTGTCGGGCACGTGACTCTCAAGCAATAAAAACCCGACCACTTGGTGGTGCTGCACGAGCGCGTTCGAATCTCGCGGCAACGCCTCAGTGAGTCTTGAGGAGGTCACGTGAAGAAACTCATCTTGATGGCGACGACTGTGCTCGCCCTTGCACTTGCCGGCACGGCCGCGGCGGCACTCGTCCCGGGCGTGTACGACCCGGGCAGCACCGGTTGCCCGACCGCGACGTACAGCAACGGCGTGCTGACGCTCGTGAAGAACTGCCCGACGCCGACGAACGCTGCGGCAGGCGCGGACATCACCGGCCTCACCGGCCAGGCGTTCACGTCGGCGTCGTTCACGCTCGCGAACGCCGCGGAGTGCAACGGCGGCTCGCCGCGCTTCGACATCACGACGACGACCGGCCTCTTCCAGGCCGGCCTTGGCTGCAACAACGTCACGCCGATCACGAACGGTGACGGCACCGTCACCTATACGTTCGACGCAGCGTCATTCACGGCAGGCTCGTTCACGTTCCCGACCGGGACGATCACGGCGGCCGACATCCTGGTCGACGTCGAGGGCACCGCCCACGTCTCGAACATCATCGTGAACGGCACGCTCGAGGTTCCGGCTCCTGTCGTCGTCGGCCCGCCGACGAACAAGAATGCGTGCAAGAAGGGTGGCTGGAAGACGTTCGACAACCCGTCCTTCAAGAACCAGGGACAGTGCGTCGCCTACGTCAACCATCACTCCGCGCACGGCAAGAGCGCGGTGCACGTCCTGAAGAACCACGCCTAACCCAGCACATCGCGCTGGACCTGCACCGGCTGCTGCCGCCCTCGGGTGGCGGCGGCCGGGTGGGCCCTCCTAGAACGTGCGCCCGAAGATGCCGGGCGGCACGAGCTGGCCGCCGTCCCACGTCGCCGTCACATGCGGCTGCGGGAGGTGATGGAACTCGATCTTCCACCAGTCGGGCGACTCGATCGTCGCGTCCTGGTGGAAGGTGAAGCCGTCTGCCGGGGTCGACACGAACTCGATCGGCGTTTCGGGCGGTTCGGTCGCCGCGTGGTCGAATCCCGACTCGTCCGACCACACGTAGACGTTCCCGCCGTTCTCGGCGATGAACTCCTTCGCTCGATCGGTCGCGTCGATCTTCACAGCGAGAGCATAGGGGTCTACCTGGTGTCGCCGGTCTGGAAGAAGCTCGCGATTGCTCCGGCCGATCCGGCAACGACGACCACGGCCCAGACCTCGAGGAAGATGTCGACCACGCGGCCGGCGGTCGTCAGCGGGTTCTTGATCTGCGACGACACCGTCAGAAGCTGCACGGTGGTGAAGAAGAACGCGTCGAAGAGTGAGTGAACCTCCGACTGCTTCACATGCCGCTCGAATGCATAGACGAGCCCTGTCCCGATCACGTCGATCACGATCGTCAGCGCCAGCACGAGGACGAGCCGGCTGACAAGGCGGCGATGGCGCTCTTCCCAGCCGATGATCCGTCTCAGCTCTGCGCTGATCACTTCGATCATCCTACGAGTCGCCGCGGCCGCTAGCGTCCCGGCGATGTCCGGGGACGCACGCTTCACCGACGTGTTGAGCGCGAACGACGCGTACGCCGCGGGGTTCCGCCACCAGGGGCTCGCCGCTCGTGCCGGCCGGGGGCTCGCAATCCTGACGTGCATGGACTCTCGCATCGAGCCGCTGGCGATGCTCGGGCTCGAGCCGGGTGACGCAAAGATCTTGCGCAACGCGGGCGCGCGCGTCACTGACGACGTGCTGCGCACCCTCACGCTCGCGACCTACCTGCTCGGTGTCGAACGCGCGATGGTGATCGCACACACGCACTGCCTGATGGCAGAGACGAGCGAGGCGGACGTGCGAGCGGCCGTACGCGCGGCTGGCGGCCCTGAGTCCGAGCCGTTCGCCTACCTCGTGACCGACGATCAGCAGGCGACGCTTCGTGCGGATGTCGAGCGGGTGCGGTCGCTACCGGAGTTCGATCGCATCGATGTCGGCGGCTTCATCTACGACGTCGACTCGGGACGCCTGACACAGATTTGCTGACCGGTCAGGCGAGCTCGCGGACGGCGAGGCGCTCTTCGCCGGCTTTCGTCACGCGGTAGGCCGCCGTCCCGGGGCGACAGGTGACGATCTCGGAAAGTTCCGTCCCCACGTAGTGAATGGCGACCCCGTCGTCGGCGGCGATCCCTTCGGCGAGCCCACGATCGAGGAGCTCCCGATAACGGGGGCGGCGTTGCGCTTCGCCGTCGTAGTGCGGGCACGCGCTGCCGGGAAGGAAGCCCAGGCAGTCCATCGCGGCGAGCTCCGGGCCGAACGAGTCGGTGACGCCGTGCTCGAACCAGCAGATCATCCCCGCGCTCGCACCCCACAGAATGACGCCCTGCTCCCACGCTTCACGCATCAGGACATCGATGCCATGCACCTTCCAGATCGCGAGCATGTTGGCCGTGTTGCCCCCACTGACCGCGATCGCGTCCTGCGAGAGAATCAACTCGCGCAGCTGTGCGGGCGGCCAGGGAAACGTCTTTAGGTGCGAGAGGTCCGCCCGGCCCTCGAACCGTTCGTAGAAGGTCACGATGTCGTCGTCTCGGTCGCCGATCGCCGTCGGGACAAAGAGCAGCCGCGGCCGATCTTTCCCGGTCAAGGCGAGCACGTAGTCGTAGAGGAGCTGCGTCTGCTCGTAGGTATCCCCGCCGCCGCCGAGCCCAACGATGTGCCGATCAGCCATTGCAAATGAGTGTACGACGCGTCGCGGTCCGTACGGCGGACGAACCTGTGCGCCGCGGCAAACGGCGCCCGTCTGGTTGAATCGAGGCGTGGCCTCACCTTCGCAGCTGACCGTCGGAGACCGTTCCTACGAGATCTTCCGGCTCGATGCGCTGCAGGCGACCCACGACATCGCGCGGCTGCCGTACACCCTTCGCGTGCTCCTCGAGAACGTGCTCCGCAACGGAGACGACAACGACGTCGAGGCAGTTGCCGGCTGGGATGCGAAGGCGAATCCATCTCGCGAGATCTCGTTCGCGCCTTCACGCGTGCTCCTGCAGGACTTCACGGGAGTACCCGCTGTCGTCGACCTCGCGGCGATGCGCAACGCCATGGCCGACCTCGGGGGCGACCCGGAGCGGATCAACCCGCTGATCCCGGTGGAGCTCGTGATCGACCACTCGGTGCAGGTCGACCTGTTCGGCTCGCGCCTCGCGTTCGCCCGCAATGTCGAGCTGGAGTTCGAGCGCAACCGTGAGCGTTACGCGTTCCTCCGCTGGGGACAGCAGAGCTTCCGCGACTTCAAGGTCGTTCCACCGGGAACGGGCATCGTCCACCAGGTGAATCTCGAGTACCTCGCCCGCGTCGTCGAGGATCGCAACGGAGCTGCGTATCCGGACACGCTCGTCGGCACCGATTCGCACACGACGATGGTCAACGGCCTCGGCGTCCTCGGCTGGGGCGTCGGCGGCATCGAGGCCGAAGCGGCGATGCTCGGCGAGCCGCTCTCGATGCTCGTGCCGCAGGTGGTCGGTTTCGAGCTGACAGGGGTAATGCCCGAAGGCGCGACGGCGACCGACCTCGTGCTGACAGTCACCGAGCTCCTGCGCAAGGTCGGAGTCGTCGGCAAGTTTGTGGAGTACTTCGGCGAAGGGCTCGCGTCGCTACCGCTCGCCGACCGCGCGACGCTCGGCAACATGTCGCCTGAATACGGGGCGACCTGCGGCTTCTTCCCGGTCGACGACCACACGCTCGACTATCTGCGGCTGACGGGCCGCAGCGCCGAGCGCGTCGCGCTCGTCGAGGCGTACTGCAAGGAGAACCTCCTCTGGCACGATCCGAGCGACCACGCGACCTATTCGGAGGTCGTCCGCCTCGACCTCGGTGACGTCGAACCGTCGATCGCAGGGCCGCGGCGGCCGCAGGACCGTGTGCCGCTGCACAACGCGAAGCGCGCCTTCATCGACGACCTCGGCACGTTCGGTGTCGACTATGCGAACGGCAGCGCCGATCGTGCGATGGCTGATTCGTTTCCCGCGTCTGATCCGACGACCGAGCAGCAGCCGGGCGGCGTACCCGAGCCGGTCGCGGACCTCGCGCCCGTCGCAACCGCCGAGCGCCCGGCGCATCACCGCGTCACGATCTCCCTCGACGGCGAAGAGGTCGAGCTCGATCACGGCTCCGTCGTGATCGCGGCGATCACCTCGTGCACGAACACGTCGAACCCCGCGGTGATGATCGCCGCGGGCCTCGTCGCGAAGAAGGCCGTCGAGCGCGGCCTCACGCGCAAGCCCTGGGTGAAGACGTCGCTTGCACCAGGCTCGCGCGTCGTGACCGAGTACTACGAGAAGTCGGGTCTGCAGCCCTTCCTCGACGAGCTCGGCTTCCAGACAGTCGGCTACGGCTGCACGACCTGCATCGGCAACTCCGGCCCACTGCGCACCGAGATCTCGACCGCGATCGCCGACAGTGATCTCGTCGCCTGCTCCGTGCTCTCCGGCAACCGCAACTTCGAGGCGCGCATCCATCCCGAGGTGAAGGCGAACTACCTGGCCTCGCCACCGCTTGTCGTCATCTACGCCCTCGCGGGGCGCATGGACATCGACCTGGAAGCCGAGCCGCTCGGCCAGGGGTCCGGCGGCGAAGATGTCTACCTCCGCGACCTCTGGCCGACATCGCAGGAGGTCGCCGACACCGTCGGCCACGCGATCGAGGGCAGCATGTTCGCGCGCACCTATGCGGACGTCTTCACCGGCGACGACACCTGGCGCTCGCTGCCGGCATCCGAGTCTGAGCTCTTCCCTTGGGAGGACGACTCGACGTACGTGCGGCGGCCGCCCTACTTCGACGGGATGTCGACCGCCGTCGGGACGGTCGACGACGTGATCGGCGCCCGCTGCCTCGTGCAACTCGGCGACTCGGTCACCACCGACCACATCTCGCCGGCGGGGTCGATCAAGCTGGAGTCGCCTGCGGGGGCGTATCTCGTCGAGCACGGCGTCGAGCGCAAGGACTTCAACTCGTACGGCTCCCGTCGCGGCAACCACGAGGTGATGGTGCGCGGGACGTTCGCGAACGTTCGCCTGCGCAACCTGCTCGTGCCCGGCGCCGAGGGAACCTGGACGGTGCACGTGCCGTCGGGCCAGGAGATGACGATCTACGACGCTGCCGAGCGCTACCTCGCGGAAGGCACGCCGACGATCGTGCTCGCAGGGAAGGAATACGGCTCGGGCTCGTCGCGCGACTGGGCAGCGAAGGGGCCTTCCTTGCTCGGCGTACGCGCCGTGATTGCCGAGTCGTACGAGCGGATCCATCGCTCGAACCTTTTGATGATGGGGATCCTGCCGCTGCAGTTCCTGCCGGGCGAGACGCCCGAGTCGCTCAGGCTGACCGGCCGCGAGGAGTTCTCGATCACCGGCGTCGCAAACGGCGAGGCGAGCGAGGTGACGGTACGCGCCGACGGCACCGAGTTCCGGGCTCGCGTCCGCCTCGACACGCCGCGCGAACGCGACTATCTCCGGCACGGCGGGATCCTCCCGTTCGTCCTGCGCCGCCTCCTCTCGTCGTAGTCGTCAGCAGGCCGCCCGGCGCAGGCGAGTCGACCTCGAGATCGAGATCGCCGCAACCGATCTTGCCGCACCCCGACGACGCACTCGGAGCCTCTGAGGCACCCCCCGCCGCCCGGACGTGTCCGGCGGGGCCACGGCCGGTGCCAGGCACCACTACGAGAGCGTGACGATTCGTCCACACGAGTGAGAAATCCCTGCCGCGAAGCCGTTCGCGATGAGCCATGGCCGGTGCCAGGCACCACTACAGAAGCGTGACGATTTCTCCCCGGGCTGGCCGCGCTAGCCTTCGGTGACCGGGGTGCCCGTCCGTGGGCTGAGATCACACCCGTCGAACCTGATCCGGGTCATGCCGGCGAAGGGAGCGCAGATGACCGCGAACGACACACCCTCTTACGGCATCGAGCCTGTCCCGGAGCGGCTGCGGGTGCTCGGCCTGCTCGACGGCTTCCTCCTCTGGACGAACCTGTCGGTGTCATTGCTCGTGATCGTCGCCGGAGCGTTCCTCGTGCTGCCGGCGAGCGAGTTCGGGCTTGCGCTCTCGCTGCCCGAGGCAGTCGCGGCGATCGTTGCGGCGGCTGTCGTCGGAAACGTACTGCTCGGGCTGGGCGGATTGATCGGCGCGGACGCGCGCGTGCCGACGATGGTGCTGATGCGCGCACCACTCGGGCGCCGCGGCTCGTACCTGCCGACCGGGCTGAACATCGTGCAGTGCCTCGGCTGGTCGGTGTTCGAGTTGATCATCATCGCCACCGGCGCGAGTGCGCTCTCCCAGCAGGTGCTGGGCTTCGGCGGCCTCGTGTTCTGGAAGATCCTCTTCGGCGTCGTCGCGACCGCGCTCGCCTTCCTCGGCCCCGTGGGGTTCGTCCGCAAGTACGTGCGCAAGTTCGCGGTCTGGGTCGTGATCGCGTCGCTCCTCTATCTCTCATGGTGGTCGCTGCATGGCCAGCATCCGATCCGCCTCTGGCATCGCGGTGGCGCGCACGCGTTCTGGCCAGGCTTCGATCTCGTGCTGGCATCGATCATCAGCTGGACGCCGCTCGTGGCCGACTACACACGGTTCTCGCGCACGCGCCGCTCCGGGTTCTGGAGCGCCGGGCTCGGCTACTTCGTCCCGACGATCCCGTTGTTCACGCTCGGTGCAGTGATCGCCATGTCACGTCACATCAGCGAGGCGCCGGCTCTCTTGACGGCGATCGCGGCAGGCGGCGCGGCGAGTCTCCTTGCGCTGCTCGCGCTGACAGTCGACGAGAGCGACGAGGCGTTCGCGAACGTCTACTCGGGCGCGGTCAGCCTGCAGAACCTGTTGCCGCGCGTCCCACAGCGGCTGCTCGTCGCCGGCGTCGCCGCGGTCGCGACGATCGGCGCGCTGCTGATCGACCTGCGGAACTACCAGCCGTTCCTCTACCTGCTCGGCTCGTTCTTCGTCCCGCTCTTCGCCGTCCTGCTCGCCGACTGGCTCCTCGCGGGACGGCACTACGACCGCGAGCGCATCTTCGCGGCGCCCGAGTTGCGCGTGGAGATGGTCGTCGCCTGGCTGACCGGCTTCTGCCTCTACCAGTGGCTCTATCCGCAGGGCCCGGGCTGGTGGACACGCCTCGTTTCGTATGCGCACCCCCACTCATTGCCGTGGGGCGGCGCGTCCGTGCCGAGCTTCGCGGCGGCATTCGCCCTCGCCGTCCTCGCCCGACTCGCCTTCCGGAGGAGGGAAACCCGCATACTCGCGAGCGCGTGATCGCGCTCATCGGGAACCTCTCGCGAGACGAACTGCCTGGACGCCCGCCGCAGGTCGGCGGCGGCTCGTACCACGGAGCGCGCGCCTTACACCGGCTGCGCGTTCCCGCGCGGATCGTCGCGCGCTGCGCGGTCGCCGATCGCGAGGCGCTGCTGCCGCCGCTCGTTCGCCTCGGCACGCCCGTCCGCTACATACCGGGCGACGCGACCGCGGCGTTCTCATTCCACTACGAGGGAGACCGTCGCGTGATGCGCGTCGACGCGCTCGGAGACATCTGGGCGCCGGCCGACCTGCCCGCGCTCCCGGCCGTGCGCTGGGCACACGTCGCCCCGCTTGCGCGTGGAGAGTTCCCGCTCGAGACGCTTGCCGCGCTCGCCCGTCGATGCCGCGTCTCGCTGGACGGACAGGGACTCGTCCGCGCGCCGACGCTCGGGCCTCTCCAGCTCGACGACGACTTCGACCGCGCCCTGTTGCGTCACGTCTGGATCCTCAAGCTCGCCGACGAGGAGGCTGAGGCGCTCGGAGATCCCGGCGCGCTCGGGGTGCGCGAGGTAGTCGTGACGCACGGCTCGCGCGGCGCGACGCTGTATCTGCGCGGTCATACGGAGCAGATTCCTGCCCGCCCGATGGACGGAGACCCCACCGGCTCGGGCGATGCCTTCGCCACTGCCTACGTCGTCGCGCGTAACGCCGGCTTTGCCCCCGCCGGCGCGGCGCGGCGCGCGACCGCTGTCGTCGCATCACTGCTGAACGGATGATCGCGCTCGTCGAGACCACCGCCGGCGCGTTCGCCGTTGATCTCGAGACGGATGACGTCACGCCATGGGACGACGCCGTCGACGCGCCTCTACCTCCGGCGCTCAACTTGCCGCTCCTCGTCGCAGCGGCCGCCGCGGGCTCGACGGTCTTCGCTGTTGTCGACACGACACCGCCGATCGTCGTCTCACACGACGCTGGAATGACGTGGCGCGCATCCGGCCGTGGCCTGCCCGCAGGCGCCGCGATCGGCGTCTTCGACGACGATCCCGACCTCGCCGTGTACGCCGCGCGCAACCGCCTCTACGTGACGCGCGACGGTGGTGTCTTCTGGACGGCCCTCGCACTCGAACTGCCCGAGATCACCGCGGTTCGCGTTACCGCATCGATATAACGGCGAGCAAATACCATCGCCTATTTCCAGTGCGTACGAAATTCTTTCAATTCGACCCTTGCGTACATCCGATGTTTGATCTATCCTGCGTCGCGGCATGAAGCCGTCCAAGACCATGTTGACGATCCAGACACCCATGACCTATCTCGCCGAAGCGGCGCACGCCCTTTCGGTGCCGACCACGTCGAATTGCGCCGCCGGCCTGCGCCGGGGCGAGTTCGATCCAGCCTTCGCTCGGAGGCTTGCGCGCTAGCAAACTAGCCGCATCCAGCTTTGAGCGAAGGCGACCCAACGGGTCGCCTTCGTCGTTTTCAGACCAGATCCCAGCGACAACCCAAGGAGTGATGCCCAGCTTGAGAAACCACTATTCCGACTCGAGGCCCCGCCTAAGAGAGAAAGGCCCCTCTGCGCTTCGCGCAGGCTGAATTCGCTGCTGAATAAGCCGCTGCTTTTGCCTGCGAATTTCCGAAGAGGCAAGAGCGCCCGGCTCCAAATCCCCTCCACGTAGGACGCCGCTCGATTGAACGAGCGCGCGATCCAGGGCCGAAGGGCAGGCGAGTGGCATGAACAACATCGTTCGGCTTGCGCCGAACGTGACATGCACACAACGAAAAGACGTTCCGGGATCGTCTAGCCGGCAGGACGCCACGCTCTGAACGTGGAGACCGAGGTTCGAGCCCTTGTCCCGGATCCTTCTTTCTGCAATACCGCGGGCGAGTAGCTCAGCCCGGCCGAGAGCGCTTGTCCAACAAACAAGATGTCGCTGGTTCGAATCCAGCCTCGCCCATCCCGCGCAGTCTCATCCCGTGGTCGTAGCTCAGTGGAGAGCGGCCGTCTGAAACGCGGCGCGTCGCAGGTTCGACTCCTGCCGACCACACCTTTTTCGGCTCCGTAGCTCAGCGGAGAGCTGCCGACTCTTAATCGGCACGGTGCAGGTTCGACTCCTGCCGGGGCCATCATGGAAGGACTGCCACCGGTGCGGTATCCCGTCTCGAAAACGGGTGGGCCTGACGGCTTTGGGGGTTCGACTCCCTCTCCTTCCGTCTGGAAGCATGGCCGAGCTGGCAAGGCAGCGCGCTGCTAACGCGTAGACGGGTGACCGTCCGCAGGTTCGAGTCCTGCTGCTTCCGTTTCTCCGTGATCCGGTGTGGTCAAGCGGTACGACGCACGGCTGTTACCCGTGAAACGCAGGTTCAAGCCCTGCCGCCGGAGCTTCAAGCACGCCCCCGTGGTCGACGAGGAGATGACGCCCGGCTCTCAACCGGGAGGCAGCGGGTTCGACTCCCGCCGGGGGTATCACCTGCCTGTAGGGGAGCTAGGCCACCCCGCCGGTTTTGGGAACCGGAGACCGCTGGTTCGAATCCAGCCTGGCAGACCTGCGCGGTAGAGGAGAGGCTGTCCTCGCGAGCCTCATGAGCTCGAGACCGTGGGTTCGAATCCCACCCGCGCTACTTGGGGACGTAGCTCAGACGAGAAGAGCGGTCGGTTGTCGACCGACAGGTCGCCGGTTCGAGCCCGGTCGTCCCCGTCAACTCCGTAAACGAGCGTGGTGGCCGTGGTGTAACGGTCAGCATCCGGGCCTGTGACGCCCGCTGGTGCCGGTTCGAATCCGGCCGGCCGCCCTGCGCGCGCGAACGCCGAGCACGTGGCAGAGGCTTGATGTGGAACTGCGTGCTCCTGGGGATGGCTCAGACAGAACAGCTCGCTCTGGTCGGGCACGCATTTCTAGAGGAGCTGAACATAGCGGTGGCTGCGTCTTGGCCCGACCCGGGCGAGATGCGCCGCGTCTGAGCCACCATCCAGGGGTACGCGTGCGTTTCACATCAAGCCTCTAGCTCAGCTGCCTGTAAAGCAGCCGCTTCTGGCTGTGGTGGTTCGACTCCACCCGTTCGCACTGTTCAGTATCCAGCAACGATTCGAGAGAGGAGGTCGCATGACCGACACGACGATCACGACATTCGGCGAGCTCGACCAGCGCTCACTCGACCAGCTCACGCGGTGTGCCGAGGCTGGTGATGCCGACTATGCAGTTCTCTGCGCGGACCATCACCCGGGCTATTCGCAGCCAATTGGCGGCGTCGTCGCATATCGGGACTTCATCTCGCCGTCGGGTGTCGGCTACGACATCGCATGCGGCAACAAGGCGGTCAAGATCAACCTGACGGTCGATGACGGCGTCGAGATCGCGAAGGTCATGGACGCGATCGTGCAGACGATCTCCTTTGGAGTCGGCCGCAACAACGCGACGCGAGTCGACGATACGGTGATCGACGAGATCCGCGAGGCAACATTCGCGCCGCAGCGGCAGCTCACTGACCTTGCGGCCGGGCAGCTGGGGACAGTCGGCTCCGGCAATCACTATGTCGACCTCTTCGCGGATGAAGGCGGCACGATCTGGATCGGCATCCACTTCGGCTCCCGCGGCTTCGGCCACAAGACAGCGTCCGGTTTCCTCGCGCTCGCCAATGGTCTGAAGTTCGAGGAGCAGGCGAGGGAAGGCGAGATGGATTCGCCTCCGATTCTGTTCTCGATCGACTCGGAGATCGGGCAGGCGTATATCGAGGCGATGACGCTCGCGGGCAAGTACGCGTACGCGGGGCGGGACGCCGTCGCGAATACCGTCCTGCAGATCCTCGGCGCCGAAGCTGTGGAAGAGGTTCACAACCACCACAACTTTGCGTGGAAGGAGACGCACGACGGCACTGACTATTGGGTGATCCGCAAAGGGGCGACGCCGGCGTTTCCCGGCCAGCGCGGCTTCGTCGGCGGCTCGATGGGTGACATCTCGGTGATCCTGGAAGGCATCGACACCGACGAGGCCAAGTCGGCTCTCCATTCGACGGTCCACGGTGCGGGTCGCGTCATGTCTCGCACGCAGGCCGCGGGACGTTGGAAGAAGATCGATGAGGAGCGCTCGGATCCTCAGGGCAAGCAGTACCGGTTCAAGCGCCGAGTCCGGTCCGGCGGCCTGATCGACTGGGACGCGGCGCGCGGCGAGCTCACGACCCGCGGCATCGAGCTCCGCGGGGCAGGCGCTGACGAGGCACCCGGTGTCTACAAGAGCCTGCCGGACGTACTCGGCCACCACGCAGGATCCGTTCGCGTGCTGCACACGCTGACCCCGCTCGGTGTGGCGATGGCCGGCGACGACGTTTTCGATCCATACAAGGATTGAAGACCGTGGGGATGCCTATGGCAGGCCGCCTTGTTTGCACCAAGGCAGGCGTGGGTTCGATTCCCGCCGTCTCCATCTGAGCCTTCGTAGTGTCAACGGCAAGCACGCGCCCTTTGTACGGCCGAGGTGCGGGTTCGACTCCTGCCGAAGGCTCTTCTCACGCCCGTAACTCAGTGGAGAGTGCTGCTCTGATGAGGCAGAGGTCGCTGGTTCGATTCCAGCCGGGCGTACTTGCACGCGGACGTAGCTCAGTTTCGGCAGAGCGCCGGGGCGCCACCCCGGAGGTCGCCCGTTCGATGCGGGTCGTCCGCTTCATAGGCCTGTGGTGTAACGGCAGCATGGCGAGCTCCAACCTCGCCGGCCCAGGTTCGAATCCTGGTGGGCCTGCTCACTCTCTTGCACGATCGTCGCGGGCCGAAGTGGCTCGGGTTATCTCTGGGGAAGAAGCGGCCTCACGGCTCTTGCGGTTCGAATCCGCTCACTCCCGGCTGCACACCATGACTGCGACGTCACATCCTGCTGCGGGCCGGAGCGGAATCCGGTTATCGCCTAACGCGGAGGTCGCGGGTTCCAGTCCCGCCCGGTCGGTTCGTCGGCCGGTAGCTCAGTCGGCAGAGCAACGCCGGTCTGCACCTAGACGACCGCAGCAATGATCGCCACGGGCCGAAGACAGTCGGTTACCTCACACAAAGGCGAGCACCGGGAGGCTGCGAACCTCCGCCCGGCAAATGCCGGGTCTCGAACCGATCGTCACCACCACGACCGTGGCGCACCGTCGCCGGCTGCGGGCCGGAGCACGAACGGTTCTCGGTAGAGCGCCCGCCTCGAGCGGGAGGTTGCGGGGTTCGAGTCCCGCCCGGCTGCACGCGCCGCCGGTAGCTCAACACATCCCGTTCGGCACACCCATGACCGCGGCTTCACCTTCTCGCTCATGCCTCGGCGAGACACTTCAATCCAAGAGGCCTAGAGAGGATCGACATGTCGATCGACGTTCGACGCGAGACCGGCGCGCAGGTCTCCGAGGATCGACTGTCCACGACGTGGGAGGTCGACCTCGATTACGTGAGCATCGCGCGGTACGCATCGCTCGTCGTCGAGCGACGCCTGCCGCACAGCTCCGCGCGCAACTGGGCAACCGAGCGGATGACGCTCGACGGCCTCTTTCCCTCGGCGCTGATGACGTTTCGAGACCGCACCGAGAAGACAGCGCTGCTCGACCTGACCACACTCGTCAACGACACGTGCATTGCGCACGTCGCGTTGGAGCACGAGACGCTGTACCTACGCGTCGCAGCGCAGCACGTCGAGTCGCTCGCCGAGGCCGAGGCGTGGATTCGCGAGCTCTATCCCGAGACGACGCCCGAGCGCGAGCAGCGCGTCGCGGTCACGTTTTGGGCTCACAGCGAGCGCAACCGCCGCTCGACCCGCACCCTCGAGGTCCCGGCCTGGCGTGATGTCGAGGGCAACTATCCGCGGCGTGTCCGGGCGCAGTTGGCTGCGATGCTCGAGGACGGATTCCGGCCGTCCGCCAGCGGGCAGCTCGTCCTCTGGCACGGCCGCCCGGGCACCGGCAAGACATCCGCTCTTCGTGCGCTCGCATGGGAGTGGCGGAACTGGTGTCGGCTGCACTACGTCACCGATCCGGAGACGTTCTTCGGGACGAACCCTCGCTACATGCTGGATCTGATCCTCGACGAGGAGGAAGACGGCCTGTGGAGGCTCCTCGTGCTCGAAGACACCGGCGAGCTCCTCGCTGCCGATGCGAAGCTCCGCACCGGCCAAGGCCTGTCACGGCTCTTGAACGTCGTCGACGGGCTGATCGGCCAAGGTCTTCGCATCCTCGTGCTCGTGACGACGAACGAACAGGCCGGGACGCTGAATCCTGCGGTCGCCCGTCCGGGCCGCTGCGCGGCAGTCGTCGAATTCACCGAGTTCGGCGCCGGCGAAGCAGGCGAATGGCTCGGTCGCAACGACGTGACCGTGACGAGCCGACCGGCCACGCTCGCCGAGCTCTTCGCGCTTCGCGCAGGCCTCGAGCCGCCGGCCCGGCGTCGCGTCGGCTTCGCCTGATCCCCAAACCAACAACTCAGAGAAAGGAGGTGCGAGATGTCGTACCTGAGCAAGCACGGCACGCGTCGCGTGCCTCAGTGGCTGCCGCTGCGCGGCCAGGTCGCAAACAGTGCGGGCGGCCACGCGTGGGCGGTCGATGTCTGGACGCGGCTCCGCCGCTTCCTCATCCTCGGCTCGGACGGAGGTTCCTACTACGCCTCCGAGTGGACGCTGACTCGCGAGAACGCAGCCGCAGTCGAGGCGGCCGTTCGCGAGGACGGACTGCGGGCCGTTGCGGAGATCGTCACGGTCAGCCGTGAGGGCCGGGCGCCGAAGAACGATCCGGCGCTCTATGCACTCGCTCTTGCTGCCGGCATCGGTGACGACGACACGCGGAAGGCGGCGCTCGCGGCGCTGCCGCGGGTCGCGCGCACGGGCACGCACCTGTTCCAGTTCGCGGCGTTCGTCGAGGGCTTCCGCGGCTGGGGCCGGTCGCTACGGCGGGCCGTTGCCCACTGGTACGCCGATCAGCCGGTCGAGTCGCTCGCCTACCAGGCGGTCAAGTACCGGCAGCGGGCTGGCGTGTCGCACCGCGACCTGCTGCGGCTCGCCCACCCGGCGGGTCGCGTCGGTGCCGGCAACCCGACTGTCGCTACATCGGCCGATCACGCTCGCCTGTTCGAGTGGATCGTCCGCGGAGGCGACGCGGCGGGTCTCCCGCAGATCGTCGAGGGCTTCGCACGCGCACGGTCGGCGACGACTGCAGCTGAGTCTGCGCGGCTCGTTCGCGAGTTCGGGCTGCCACGCGAGGCGCTGCAGCCCGAGCACCTGACCTCGCCCGAGGTCTGGGACGCGCTGCTCGACGACATGCCGATGACGGCGCTTGTCCGGAACCTGGCCACGATGACGCGAACCGGCGTCATCGCACCGAGCTCCAGCGGCACGGCTCGAGCGATCGCACAGCTCGGGGACCGGGAGCGGCTCCGGCGGGCACGCGTTCATCCGATCGCGGTCCTGGCAGCGCTGCGCACGTACGCGAGCGGCCGAGGTCTTCGTGGCCGCGGCACGTGGCAGCCCGTTCGCGAGATCGTCGATGCACTGGACGCCGCGTTCTACGCGTCGTTCGGCAACGTCACGCCTGCAGGCAGCCGTCTGCTGCTGGCGCTCGACGTCTCGGGCTCGATGGGCATGGGCGCGGTCGCAGGCGTTCCGGGGCTGACACCGCGGGAGGCATCGGCGGCGCTGGCGCTCGTCACCGCGGCAACGGAGAAGCAGTACGAGATCCTCGGCTTCTTCGCCGGTCGCGACGGTTACCGCAAGCGGGGCCGTCAGGCGTTCGCGGGTCGTCTCGACGGACTGACGCCGCTCGCGATCTCGCCGCGTCAGCGTCTCGACGACGCAGTGCGAGCGGTCTCCGACCTGCCGTTCGGCGGCACCGACACGGCGCTGCCGATGCTCTACGCGCTGGCGAACGAGCGAGAGGTCGATGCGTTCGTGATCTACACCGACTCGGAGACCTGGGCGGGTGACATCCACCCGGCTCAGGCTCTGCGCGACTACCGCCTGGCATCGGGCATCGATGCACGGCTGGTCGTCGTCGGCATGGTCTCGAACGGCTTCTCGATCGCCGACCCGGCCGACCCGGGGATGCTCGACGTCGTCGGTTTCGACACGGCGACGCCGCAGCTCATCTCCGACTTCGCCCGCGGCGCCCTCTGACTGAGGGCGCCGGCGGGCGCCCTTCACACACAGAGAAAGGAGCCGAGATGCACCTGCATCTGGTTCGGGTTGTCGCACGTCCGGCGAAGCCGGTCCGAGTGACACAGCGCCCGGCAAAGGTGGTCGCGCTGGAGGCACGCCGTGAGGCGCGCCGGCACGCGACCGCTCCGCGCCCGCCGTTGCGCGCGGCGTGAACGAAGAGCCGCTCCGGCGGCTCTCGTGCGGATGTGGCGGAACCGGCATACGCACCGGTCTCAGAAACCGGCGACCTCGGTCATGAGGGTTCGACTCCCTCCGTCCGCATTGCTTCTCGTACTACATGCCCCCGTAGCTCAGCTTGGAAGAGCACCGGGCTTCGACCCCGCGCGCAGAGGTTCGAATCCTCTCGGGGGCTTCCACTTCACGACGAAAGGGCCGCTTGCGCGGCCCTTTCGTCTTTTCTAAGGCAGTTGGAACTCGCCGCGGGCGACGGTCACGGCCGAGCCGCCGACGGTCACACGGTCGAGTTGCTCGGCGCTGCCGTCGGCCTGCGCGTAGAGCGTCGAGGGACGGTTGATCTCAACGCCCTGGGAGATCTCGATCTCCTCGCCGAATGCGATGCGCCCGTGACGCGCGAGGTGAACGGCGAGCGGCCCGGCCGCCGAGCCGGTCGCAGCGTCCTCGGCGACCCCGTGATTCGGTGCGAACATGCGCGTCTTCCACCGCGAGCCGTCGCGCGCGAAGCAGTTCGTGCCGTCGTTCGTCGCGGTTGCAAGCGCGACGAGATCGGGCTTCAGCGCCGCTACCTCCTCAGGCGATCCGAGCTCGAGATAGACGTGCCCGGGGCCGAGGTCGTAGCGTTCGACCGGAAGCCCGGAGGACTTCGCGCCGACGGCAGCAAGAATCTCTTCAGGGTTCGGAACCGGCGACCAGACCGGAATCGGCTGCTCCATGCGCCCAAAGACGATCTTGGGGCCTTCGCGCTCGAGCTCGACCGGCACCACACCCGCCCCGGTCTCGAGACGGATCACGATCTTCTGGAGCGGGCCGCCGAGCACGAACGCGCTGCCGAGCGTCGGATGACCGGCGAACGGCAGCTCGAGCGACGGCGTGAAGATCCGGATGCGCACGTCTGCGTCACGCGACGACGGCGGCAGCACGAAGACGGTCTCTGCGAAGTTCATCTCCCGCGCGAGCGACTGCATCGTCAGCGGGTCGAGATCGCGGGCGTCAGTGAAGACGGCCAGCTGATTCCCGGAGAGCGGGACATCGGTGAAGACGTCGCAGACGACGTAGCGGAAGCGCCGCATTTTCCGACTCTAACGATCGGCTCATGGCAGGCCGAGGGGCGCCTTACGGCGCCCCTCGGCACGAGCCCTGTCCGCGAAGTGGCGTTAGTTCGTCGCGGGCAGCAGGAACTCGCCTTCCTGCTGAGCCTCGAGCTGCTCGAGCTCGATTTCGCTGCCCATGCGCACGGGCCCCTTGAACCAGCGGTTCGCAGAGACGAGCCACCAGCCGCCGAACAGCAGGAATGCGAGGCCGATGGTGAGCGGCGCGTAGTTCGCAAGGTTCCAACTGAAGCTCGGCGAAGAGTGCCCCGGAATCCCGCCCGGGCTTGTCGGGAGCATGAAGACGACTGAGATCAGGGCCACCCAGGCGATCGCTATCGGATTGATCCACTTGTAGTGCCGGCCGAGGCTCCACGCTCCAGTCTCGAACTTATCGCCCTGCCGGTACCGAAGGATGACCGGGAGAATGAATGCGATGTAGAGACCGGTTGTGCCGACCGACGTACCGACGTAATAGCCGGCGAGGTTGTTCCACCACGTCGGCAGCATCAACAGGAAGCCGGCAACGCCGACTGCTGCGACCGACCACACAGGCACGCGGTGCCGCGAGATCTTGCGCCAGGCCTTGTGGCCCGGGACCGCGCGGTCGCGCGAGAACGCGAACAACATCCGAGAACCCGATGTGACGCACGCAGTGAGGCAGTAGAACTGCGCCGCGACGACGATGAAGAGGAGCGTCTCCGCCCAGTGCCTGCTCATCGAGGTCTCCCAGATGTACGTCGTGATGTAGGTGAACTGCGATTGCACGGCTGTCTTGTCCGGGATCGCAAACGTGATCGCGACGAGCAGGATGAACCCGGCGACGACCGAGACGACGACCGAGTACAGGAGCCCAAGCGCGGCCGAGCGAGATGCTGCGTGTGTCTCCTCGGACATGTGCGCCGACGCGTCGTAGCCCGTCAGCGTGTACTGCGCCATGCCGATCGAGCCGATCGCGAACACCATCAAGAAGATGATGCTGCTAAAGCCGTGACCCGAGAAGCCCGAGTTGTTCAGCGTCTGGCCGAACACGTAGCCGGCCGACTGATGATGGCTCGGCACGAAGATCAGCGCGCCAACGATGAACAGGACGCCGGCGACGTGCCACCACGCCGAGATCGAGTTGACGAGGGAGGTGATGCGGACGTCAAAGACATTCAGCAGCGCCGCCGCGAGCAGACAGAGCGCGAAGAGATAGAAGATGTGATGCCGGTCGTTCGAATAGCCCCACCACAGGTTGAAGAGCGAGGTCGCGTAGATCGCGAGGCCATAGGCAACCGCTCCGATGATCCCGATCAGGCCGATCAGGTTGAACCACCCGGTGAACCAGCCCCACGCTGCGCTCCCGAGCTTTGACGACCAGTAGTAGAGGCCGCCGGCGGTCGGGTACGTCGAGGCGATCTCGGCCATCGAAAGCGCGACGAAGGTCGTGAACACGCCGACGATGATCCAGCCCCAGGTGACGGCCACCGGGCCGCCCCACTGGAAGGCGAGGTAGTACGACGTCAAGCAGCCGGCGAGAACCGAGATGATCGTGAAGCTGATCGCGAAGTTCCGGAACGCGCTCATCGCTCTCATGAGCTCCTGGGCATAACCCAGACGGTGAAGGAGCTTCTCGTCGTCGGTGAGGTGACTTTGGGGCCCGCCAGGTGCGGGGGCTTCACTGCTCATGCTGCTGCCTCCGTGTTGGTTGAATTGACCCCTTTCGTTCCGCGCACGTGACGCCTGCCACGTTGGTGCCGGGTCATCTTGTCAGGACGGGGGGACGAAGTCACTATGGGAGTCCCGGCGGCGTAGAGTCGTCAGGCCCGCCTCCGGTGAGCGAGCCCCGAATCCAACGAGGAGAAGCGTTGCTGACGCTCGACGAACTGCGACACGACGAGTCGCTCGACACGGTGATCATGGCGTTCACCGACATGCAGGGGCGCCTGCTCGGCAAGCGCCTACACCGCGATTTCTTTCTCGAGCAGGTCGACCATGGCCACGGCACGGAAGGCTGTAACTACCTCCTCGCGCTCGACATGGAGATGAATCCCGTCCCAGGCTACGAGCTCGCATCCTGGGAGCGCGGTTACGGCGACTTCGAACTGGCGCCGGATCTCGCGACGCTGCGGCGCATCCCGTGGCTCGAGGCGACGGCCCTCGTACTGTGCGACGTGGCCTGGGGTGACGGGACGCCGGTGCGGCCGTCACCGCGGCAGGTGTTGCGCGCGCAGATCGATCGTGCGCGGACGCTCGGCTTCGAGGTGATGGTCGGCTCGGAGCTCGAGTTCTATTTGCTGCGGGAAACGTACGAGGAGGCGCACGCGAAGAACTACCGCGACCTGACGCCGTCGGTTCCGTACATCCTCGATTACCACATCCTCGCGACGAGCTACGACGAGCCCCTGCTGCGCCAGATCCGCAACGGGATGCAGGGCGCCGGCATCCGCGTGGAGACGTCGAAGGGCGAGGCGTGGCCCGGCCAGCAGGAGATCAATTTCCGCTACTCCGACGCGCTGACGATGGCCGACAATCATGTGGTGTACAAGAACGGGGCGAAGGAGATCGCGTTCCAGAACGGCTGCTCGACCACGTTCATGGCGAAGCCAGACCACACGTGGATCGGCTCGTCGTGCCACATCCATTCGTCACTCTGGCGCGGCGGCGAGAGTGCGTTCGCCGGTGAGAGCACCGAGTTCCGGCAGTACCTCGCGGGTCAGATCGCGTGCAGCCGCGAGCTTGCGTTGTTCTTCGCGCCGAACATCAACTCGTACAAGCGGTTCGCGGCCGGCTCGTGGGCGCCGACGACGCTCGCGTGGGGGCGCGACAACCGCACGTGTGGGTTCCGGATCGTCGGCTCGGGTGCGGGGATGCGCGTCGAGTCGCGGATCCCCGGCGGCGATGTGAATCCGTACCTCGCGTTCGCCGCCACGATCGCAGCAGGGCTCTACGGTCTCGAGCATGAGCTCGAGCTCCCGCCGGCGCTCGAGGGAAACGCGTACGAGTCGTCGGCCGACCGGTTCCCGTCCTCCCTGCGTGAGGCGATTGCTGCGCTCGACCACGGGTCGATGGCGCGCACGACGCTCGGCGATGACGTCGTCGAGCACTACCTCAACTATGCGCGCACCGAACAGGCGCTCTTCGACAAGGTGGTCACGTCGTGGGAACGTGAACGGTTGTATGAGCGTGGGTAAGCCTGTCATCGGCATCACGACGTATCTCACGCGCGCGGCCTGGGGCGCGTGGGATCTCGACGCGGCGCTCGTGCCGGCGGCGTACGTGCGCGCGGTGGTGCGCGCAGGTGGCGTGCCGCTGCTGGTGCCGCCGGGCGCGTCGGCCGAGGAGACGCTTGATGCGGTCGATGGGCTCGTCTTCTCGGGCGGCTCGGATCTCGACCCGGAGCTGTACGGCGAAGAGGCGCACCCGCAGACCGACGGTGTGGTGCGCGAGCGCGACGACTTCGAGTTGGAGTTGATGCGCGCGGCGCTCGCGCGCGATCTACCGCTGCTCGCGATCTGTCGCGGTTCGCAGGTGCTGAACGTCGCGCTCGGCGGTGACCTCGAGCAGCACGTGCCCGATCGCATCGCGGCCGACACGCATAAGCAGACGCCCGGGGTGTTCGCGGATCACGATGTCGAGGTGCTCGGCGGCACGAAGCTCGCGTCCATTGTCGGCGACCGTACTGACGTCAAGTCGCATCATCATCAGGGGTACGGCGCGCTCGGCGAAGGGCTCCGCGAAAGTGCCCGCGCCCCCGACGGCACCGTGGAGGCGCTGGAGGACCCCGCGCGCCGCTTCACCCTGGGCGTCTTGTGGCATCCAGAAGAGGGCGAAGACCTTGCGCTCTTCGAAGCCCTCGTCGCCGAGGCCGGCGAATACCGCAACTCCCGCCCCACCTGACCCTCGGGACCAAGCCTCCTCCGGCCCCGTCCCTTGGTCAGACCAAGTGTGTCGAATGTCGAACAATTGCTTCACAGGTGTGGCGATCGGCGATCCGCCCTCTACCTTGGCTGAATCGCACCTCCTCGTGTCATCGATCCGACTGGGCTCTACCACGTCATGTCGCGCGGCAATTTTCGGGCGACGATCTTCTTAGATTACGACCACTACGCGAAGTACATCCGCCTCCTCACTCGCGTGTCGCGCAAGCAGAAGTGGACCGTTCTGGACTGGTGCCTCATTCCGAACCATTACCACCTGCTGATCCAACTGACGGAGAACGGCCTCTCGGCGGGAATGCGCGAGTTGAACGGATGCTTCTCGCGCTGGAGCAACCTCCGCACCGCTCGCACAGGCACGGGGCATGTCTTCAAGAATCGCTTCCGCTCGGTCGAGATCGGCGACGACAGCCATCTGTTCGAGGTGATGCGCTACATCCCGAACAATCCGGTCAAGGCCGAGCTTGTTGAGAATCCGGAGGACTGGCCTTGGTCCGGGTATCGCGCCACACTCGGCTTCGAAGATCCATATCCGTTCCACAAGCCGGCGGAGCTCCTGAGCTACTTCGACCCCCGGCACGATGAAGCGCAACGGCGTTACCGAGCCTTCGTGCAAGGAATACAACGAGAACTTGTCCCTGGAAGCCCCGTCCCTTGGTCAGACCAAGTGTGACGTGAGTGCGACGTCGCGTGGTTAGATCGGTGGCATGAGTGTCTCCGTTGTCAACCCCGCGACCGAGGAGACGATTGCGACGCTCGAGGAGGCCGGGGTCGCTGAGACCGACGTCGCGGTGAGCCGCGCGCGGGCGGCGTATCCGGCTTGGCGGGCTGTGTCGCCCGCGGATCGCGGGCGGTTGCTGCGGCGGCTCGCGGCGCTCGTCGAAGAGCACCACGAGGAGCTCTCGCAAATCGAATCCCGCAACGCCGGCAAGCCGATCTCGGGCGCCCGCGGCGAGATCGGGATGGTCGCCGACGTCTTCCACTTCTACGCCGGCGCCGTTGACAAGCACCACGGCGAGACGATCCCCGTCGGCGGCGGCGTCGACATGACCTTCCGCGAGCCGCTCGGCGTCGTTGGGCTGATCGTGCCCTGGAACTTCCCGCTGAACATCGCGTCCTGGAAGCTCGGGCCGGCGCTCGCCTGCGGCAACACGATCGTGCTGAAGCCCGCCGAGCTGACCCCGCTGTCGGCGCTGCGGCTTGCCGAGCTCGCCCTCGACGCCGGGATCCCGGACGGCGTGCTGAACGTGCTCGTCGGCAAGGGCTCCGTCGTCGGGCGCCGCCTCGTCGAGCATCCCGACGTTGCGAAAATTGGCTTCACCGGCTCGACCGAGGTCGGCCGCGAAGTGATGCGTGGCGCCGCCGAGACGATCAAGCGTGTGACGCTCGAGCTCGGCGGCAAATCCGCGAACATCGTCTTCGCCGACGCCGACCTCGAAAAAGCGGCCGCCACCGCCCCCTACGCCGTCTTCGACAACGCGGGCCAGGACTGCTGCGCGCGCTCGCGCATCCTCGTCGAGCGCAGCGCCTACGACCGCTTCGCCGACCTGCTCGTCACCGCCACGCGCAGCGTGAAAGTCGGCGACCCCGCCGACGACGCCACCGAGATGGGCCCACTGATCACCGCACAGCATCGCGACACCGTCGCGAGCTTCGTCGACGCCGACCCGCTCTACCGCGGCGAGACGCCCGACGGCCCTGGCTTCTGGTTCCCGTGCACGCTCGTCGAGGCGTCCAACGACGACCGCGTTGCACGCGAGGAAGTCTTCGGCCCTGTCGCCGCCCTGATCCCGTTCGACGACGAGGCCGACGCGATCCGCATCGCGAACGACACGCCATACGGTCTCTCCGGCTCGATCTGGACCGAGAATGGCGCACGTGCCCTTCGCGTTGCGCGTGCTCTCGAGAGCGGCGTGCTCAGCATCAACTCCAACAGCTCGGTGCGTGTCTCCACGCCGTTCGGCGGCTTCAAGCAGTCCGGCTTCGGCCGCGAGCTCGGCCTGCACGCACTCGCGGGCTACTCGGAAGTGAAAAACGTCTACTACTCGACGGAGGGCTGATGGGGCGTCTCGACGGCAAGGTGTGCGTGATCACCGGTGCAGGCGGCGGCATGGGCCGCGATGCCGCGAGCCTCTTCACCGAGGAGGGCGCGAAGGTCTGTGCGGCCGACGTGAACCTCGAGGCTGCGCAAGAGACCGTCGCCGGCCTCGGCGAGGCCGCGTTTGCCCACCAGGTCGACGTCGCCGACGAGACCGCCGTCGCGGCGATGATGACCGCTACCGCCGAGCGGTTCGGCGGCATCGACGTGCTCTACAACAACGCAGGCATCTCACCGAACGACGACGCATCCGTCCTCGAGACCGGCGTTGATGCCTGGGACCGAGTGCAAGCCGTGAATACGAAAGGCGTGTTCCTCTGCTGCAAGCACGGCATCCCCCATCTCCAGCGGCGCGGCGGCGGCTCCGTGATCAACGTCGCGAGCTTCGTCGCCATCGTCGGCGCGGCGACGAGCCAGATCTCTTACACCGCATCGAAGGGAGCCGTGCTCTCGATGACGCGCGAGCTCGCCGTGCAGTTCGCACGCGAGAACATCCGCGTGAACGCGCTCTGCCCCGGCCCGGTCGAGACGCCGCTACTGCTCTCGATCTTCGGTGACGACCCTGCTGCACTCGAACGACGGCGCAACCACTGGCCGATGGGGAGGCTCGCCAAGCCGCGCGAAATCGTGAACGGCGCGCTGTTCCTCGCCTCCGACGAATCGTCGTACGTCACCGGCTCGACGTTCCTCGTCGACGGCGGCCTCACCGCCGCCTACGTCACCCCGGAGTAGCCGCGGTGCGCATCTCCCTGATGATCGAGGGGCAGGAGGGTGTCACCTGGCCGCAATGGATCGCGCTCGCGCAGGCCGCCGAGGCGGCTCGGCTCGAGGGTCTCTTCCGCTCCGACCACTACCGCTCGATCGTGCGCGGCGAGCCCGCCGGTGCGCTCGACGCCTGGGCGACGCTCGCGGGGCTCGCTGCCGTGACGACGACGCTCCGCCTGGGGACGATGGTCTCTCCGGTCACCTTTCGCCGCGTGCCAGTGCTCGCGAAAATGGTGACGACCGTCGACCACATCTCAGGCGGCCGCGTCGAGCTTGGCCTCGGCGCCGGCTGGTTCGAGGCCGAGCACGCGGCGTACGGCCTCGCCTTTCCCCCGCTCCGCGAGCGGCTCGACGAGCTCGACCGGCAGCTCGCAGAGATCGTCCGCCACTGGACGGAAGCGCCCGAGATCCAGCCGAAGCCGGTGCAACAGCCGCGGCCGCCGATCATCATCGGCGGCACCGCGAAGCCACGGACCGTGCGGGCCGCCGTCGCGCACGCCGACGAGTACAACACCGTCGCGCCGTCGGTCGATGAAGCGCGCGAGCGCAAGCGCGTCCTCGACGAGGCCGCGCTCGCCGCGGGCCGCGCGCCCCTTCGCTTCTCGATGATGACCGGCTGCGTCGTCGGCCGTGACGAGCGGGAGCTCGGCGACCGCCTCGCACAGTTCAAGGCCGTCACCGGCAACGACGCGCCGCCCATCTTCGGCACGATCGACCAGGTCGTCGAGCGGCTTCGCGAGTACGAGGTGGTTGGCGTCGAGCGCGCGATGCTGCAGCACCTCGTCCACGAAGACGTCGAGATGGTCGCCGCCCTGGGCGAGGTCGCAGCCCGTCTAGGCTAGGAGCATGCGTCTCTTCCTCGTGCGCCACGCCGAAGCAGCGCCCGGCGAGCCTGACGAGCTGCGCACGCTGACCGAAGCGGGACGCGCCGTTGCACGAGCGGTCGGCGAGCAGCTGAAGCCGGAGCATCCCGATGCGGTCGTCTCGAGCCCCCTCCTGCGCGCCCGCGAGACCGCCGAGGCGATTGCGCGCGCGACCGGGCTTGTCGCGCAGGTCGACGAGCGGCTCGCACCCGGTGCCGACGGCGACATCGTTCGCGCGGTGATCGAGGGCAGAGGCGAGGCGGTCGTGGTCGTCGGGCACCAGCCTGACTGCAGCGAGGCGATCTTCATGCTCACGGGCCGGGTCGAGCAGTTTGCCCCGGGTGAGCTGCGCGCGGTCGAGCTGTGAGCGCGGTCTCTGTTCGCGGCCTCCGCAAGAGCTACGGCGCCCACGAAGCCCTCAGGGGAATCGACTTCACGATCGAAGCCGGCGAGGTGTTCGGCCTGCTCGGACCGAACGGCGCCGGCAAGACGACGACGGTCGAGATCCTCGAGGGCTACCGCCGCCCCGACGCGGGAACCGTCGAAGTGCTGGGAGGCGACCCGCAGCGCAGCGGCACCGCGTGGCGCCAGCGCATCGGCGTGATGTTGCAGTCGTCGTCGCTGTACCCGGCGCTCACCGTTCGCGAGAGCCTCGACGTGTTCGCGGGCTACTACGCGAAGCCGCGCGACGCGGAAGAGGTTGTTGCGCTCGTCGGCCTCGCGGACAAGGCGAACGCGCGTGTACGCACGCTCTCGGGCGGCCAGAAGCGTCGGCTCGACCTCGGGCTCGCCCTGATCGGTGACCCGGAGCTGATCTTCCTCGACGAGCCGACAACCGGCTTCGACCCGGGCGCGCGGCGCACAGCGTGGGAGACGATTCGCGACCTGCGCGCGCTCGGCAAGACCATCCTGCTCACGACCCACTACCTCGACGAAGCCGAACAGCTCGCCGACCGCGTCGCCGTCCTCCGCGACGGCGTGATCGTCCGTGAAGGCTCGCCCGCCGAGTTGACCGGCGGTGTTGTCGAGACCGAGATTCGCTACACCCGCGCCGGCGAGGAGATCGTCGAACGCACGACCGATCCGACGACCCGCCTGCACGAGCTCACCGCCGAGGCGCTTGCCCGCGGCGAGCTGCTCGACGGCCTCGAAGTCCGGCGGCCGACCCTCGAAGACGTCTATCTGGAACTGACCGAATGAGACTCTTCCTGCACGAGGTCAGGACGGAGCAACTGCTCTTCTGGCGAAACCGCGAGGCCGCCTTCTTCACCTTTCTCTTGCCGGTGATCTTCTTCCTGGTCTTCGGCTCGATCTACGGCGACAGCATCATCACGAAGGAGCACGTCCGCGCGGCCCCGTTCCTCGAAGCGGGAATGATCGGCTACGGCGTAGCCTCGACGGCGTTCGCCGGCCTCGCGATCACGATGGTGATCCGGCGCGAGAGCGGAGTGCTGAAACGCATCCGCGCCACGCCGCTGCCGCCGGCGACGTACCTGCTCGCGGTGCTGGCGTCCACGTTCGTCGTCTTCCTCGTCGAGACGGTGCTGCTCGTCGCGATCGGGCGGCTGCTCTTCTCCGTCGCCGTGCCCGACCGCCTGCTCTCGCTGCTGGCCGCGCTCGTTGTGGGTGTTGCAGCGTTCGCTGCGATGGGTCTCGGCCTGACGAGTGCCGTGCGCTCGGCCGAAGGCTCGTCGGCGGTCGTCAACTTCGTCTACCTGCCGATGGCGATCATCTCCGGCACGTTCTTCTCGCCGAAGGCATACCCCGGCCCGCTGCGCGCGCTCGCGGATGTGCTGCCGCTCACCTATTTCACGAAGCTGACCCGCAACATCATCGTCCGGCACGACCACATCTGGTCGCAGGGCAGCTCGATCGCCGCCGTTCTCGCCTGGGGCGTAATCGGCCTGATCGCTGCAATTCGCGGCTTTCGCTGGCAACCGCGCGACGCGTAGGCGGCTCTCGCGCACCCAGAATGCGCGTCGGTGCGTTCTACCCACGATGGACGAGCCAACGATGGCATTCACCGTGCACGACCAGGCCCCGCCTGCAATCGAGGTGCGGGTCAACTTCGGCGTGTTCGCCGGCCGCAAGGCGACGAGCGCGGAGATCGAGCGTCTGGCGGCGTATCTCCTCGACGAGGTCGGCGAGGTGTCGATCATCGCGGAGGAGCGGCACGAGATCGACTCCCAGGTCGAGGCATCGGTGCACCAGGTGCGCATCGAGCTCGCCGCCGACCGCGTTCCGGTCGAAGGTGCTGCGCGCGCGGAGCTCGAGCGGCACATCCTCGAGCGCGCCGAGCATTGGGCGCGCCTGTGCGTGGCCGAGCGCCACGTCGACGTCCCCGAGCTCTAAGACACCGCTCAGCGGGTGAGCGTGATCTTCGAGAGTCCGAGTGGGCTGTCGAGATCGACGCCGCGGAGCTGCGCGAGCCGGAGCGCCGCCAGCTGCCCGGGGACGACCGCGACGAGCGGCGTTAGCCACTCCGGCACCCCAGGCAGGAGCGGCAGGCCGATCTCGCCGCGCGCGAGTAGCGCCTCGTCGTCGGAGACGACGATCGTTCGGGCGCCGCGCTTCTCGACAGCATCGACCGCATCGACCATCGCCTGGAGCGTCGGGCCAGAGGGAGCGATCGCGAGCACGGGCCTGCCCGTTGCGATCGCCGCGACGGGGCCGTGCATGAGGTCGGCCGCCGAGTACGCCTCGAAGAGCAGCCCCGAGAGCTCACGGATCTTCAACGCAACCTCGAACGACGTGCAGTAGTTGATGCCGCGCGCGATCACCGTCCCGCCGTCGATCCCGCTGAACGCGTCGAGCAACCCGACGTCTTGCCACGACCGGTCGAGCTGAGCTGCGAGCTGCGACGGCAGATGCTCGAGCTCGGCGAGCGCCCGGCCGTCGTCGGTGGTCGTCGCGAAGATGAGGGCCACCGCGCCGAGCGAGTTCACGTACGTCTTGGTCGCGGCGACGGCATGCTCGTCGCCGGCCTCGAGCTTCAGCACCGCGTCGGCAGCCAGGCCGAGCGGCGACGCAGGGCTGTTCGTCAGCGCGATCGTGGGGCGGCCCTGACGGTGTGCCTCGGCAAGGACCTCGACGACGTCGGGTGATTTGCCGGACTGAGAGATGCCGATCACGAGCGCGCCGTCGAGCCGCGGCGGCTGCCCGTAGAGCGTGAACAGCGAGGGCGTGGCGAACGCAACGGGCACACGGTGCGCCCGGCCGAGCAGGTACTGCGCATACCGCGCGGCGTTCGACGAGCTGCCGCGCGACGCGATGAGAATGTATTGCACGTCGTTGCTGCGAAAGATCTCGCCGACCTGCTCGGCGTAACCGCGCTGCCGCTCGATCAAGCGCGCGAGCGCGGCGGGCTGCTCGCGGAGCTCCGCCTCGAGGAACGAGCTCATGCTGTCACTCCCGGCGCGAGCAGCTCACGCGCCGCGTCGAGCGAGGCACGGCTGCCCCCGTTGGTGGCGATGTAGCCGCGGCTCCGGCGTGGCTGCCAGACCGGCAATCCGGTCTCGACAACGACGACGCCGGGCGCGTCCGCCGCCTGACGCATCCATGGGTGGCGATGCGCGTCGCGCACGACGAAGACGTCCGCGGCGGGAACAGGTTCGCCCTCGCGCACGACGATCGCGGCGAGCGAGTGCTCGGCCTCGCCGGCGGCGATGTTCGCGCGCGGCCGCAGCTCGACGACGACCGGCTCAGCTGCAAAGGAGAGGTCGCCCTCGATCCGCAAGGCGCGACGGGCCGCGTCACGGCCGGCGGCACGGTCGACGCCGCCCGCAATCGGTCGCGCCCACGTCGCGAGCTCGTCGATTCGCCCTGCCGCTTCCTGCAATCGCTCCTCGGGCACGCGGTCGGCGAGCGCGGCGAGGATTCGCTCGACGGCGGTCTCACCGAGATCGTGTCCCACGCAAAGCGCGTCGACGCCTGCATTCAGCGCCTGCACGGCCGACTCCTCGATGCCAACGGTCTCACTCACTGCCTTCATTTCGAGCGCGTCAGCGAGCACGACCCCGTCGAAGCCGAGCCCGTCACGCAACAGGCCGTTGACGATCGCGGCGCTCAGCGTCGCAGGTGCGTCGTCGAGAGCGGGCACGAGCACGTGCGCAGTCATGATCGTGCGGACACCGGCGGCGATCGCGGCCCGGAACGGCGCGAGTCCCGCTTCGACGTCGCCTGTCACGACCGGCAGCTCGAGATGCGAGTCCTGCTCGGTCGCCCCGTGTCCCGGGAAGTGCTTCGCGCACGCCGCCACGCCGCGCTCCTGCGTGCCGCGGACGTACGCGGCCACATGTCGTGCGACAAGCGCCGCATCCGAGCCGAACGCACGCGTGCCGATCACCGGGTTCGCCGGCACGTTCACATCGGCGACCGGCGCAAGGTTCCAGTTGACGCCGGCTGCGGCGAGCTCGGCGGCGATCGACGATGCGACCGACTGGGTCAGCTCGACGTCGTCGACGGCGCCGAGCGCCGCGCCGCCCGGATACGAGCTGCCCGTCTGCCACTCGAGGCGCGTCACGTCGCCGCCTTCCTCGTCGATCGCAAGCAGTACGTCGCCGCGCTCGGCGCGAAGCGCGGCGCACAACCCAGAGAGCCTGTCGCGCGACGGGACGTTGTACGCGAAGAGGACGATGCCGCCGCCTCCACCTGCGAGGAACCGCCTGATCCAGTCCGGTGGCGAGTCGCCGGGGAAGCTCGGAAAGATGCACCGCGCCGCGAGCTCCTGGAGCGCTGCAGGCTTTTGGAACCCAGCGCTCATCCGCGGACCGCGCCCGCGGTCAGCCCGAACGCGATTCGCCGCTGGACGAGCAGGAAGAAAACGACCACCGGGATCGCGGTCAGGCTTGACGCCGCCATCAGCGCACCCCAGTCGGTGTGGCGGCTGCTGCCGAGGAAGTACGAGAGCCACACCGTCACAGTCTGCTTCGACTGGTCGTTGAGCAAGACGCGCGCGAAGATGTACTCGTTCCAGGTCGTGATGAACGCGAACACCGAGGTCGCGACGAGACCCGGGCCCATCAGCGGCAGCAGGATCTTGATGAACACGCCGAGGCGTGTCGAGCCGTCGACCATTGCGGCCTCCTCGAGCTCCTTCGGAATGCCGAGCAGGAAGCCGCGCAGCGTCCAGACCGAGAACGGGAGGATGAACGTCAGGTACGTGATGACGAGCCCGGTCAGCGCGTTCACCTGGTGATAGCGAGCGAGCACGACGTAGAGCGGGATGATCAACCCCGCCTGCGGCAGCATCTGGATCCCGATCACGAGCACGACGAAGAGCTTGCGGCCGCCGAACCGGTAACGCGCGAGCGCAACGGCGGCGAGGAATGCGAGCACGATCGAGATGGCGACCGTCACGGAGACCACGATCAGGCTGTTCTTCACGTCCGCCCAGAAGAACGGCTTGTCGATCGCGTCGCGGAAGTGCTGCAGCGTCGGGTGGAGAGGAAACCACGTCGGGTTCAGACTGATGATCTGGTCGTTCGACTTGAACGCGGTCGAGATCATCCAGAAGACGGGGAAGACCATGACCACGAACACGACGAGGCCGACGGCGTCCCAGCCCGCCTGGCGGGCGCGGCGGCTCCGGTTCCGGGCGCTCATTGCAGGTCTCCGATGCGCACCATCTTGCGCACGTACGCGACGCTCAGCACCGCGACCATCAGCAGCATCAGGATCGAGATTGCGGCCCCGCGCCCGAAGTCACTCTTGAAGTACCCCTCTTCGAAGAGATAGATGCTCATCAGATAGTTGCCCGACGTGATCTTCGACTGGCCGATCAGCAGATACGGCTGCGTGAAGACGCCGAAGTCCCAGATGATCGACAGGCTCGTGAGGATGAGGAGGATCGGTCGCAGGATCGGCAGCGTGATGTCGAGGAACACGCGCCAGGGACGCGCGCCGTCGACCTCCGCCGCCTCGACGAGATCATGCGGCACCTGTGCGAGCCCGGCGTAGAGCGTGATCACGACGAACGGCAGCGCGCCCCAGACGATCAGCACGGTGACGAGCCCGAGTTGCGAGAACGTGGTCGCGTACCAGTCGTGGCGAATGAAGTCGCCGACGTGGAGCTGCGTGAGCACGTAGTTGACGACGCCGTTCTGGAAGTTCGTCATCCAGTAGAAGATCTGCACGGCGACGACGACCGGCATCGACCAGACGAGCACGAGTCCCGAGCTGAGGAGCAGCCGCACCGGGGTGCTCACGCGGACGAGGAGCAGCGCGAGGAGCGTCCCGAGCACGATCGTCGCGGTCACGTTGACGAGGGTGAAGATCACCGTCCGCAGCAGCGTGTGCCAGAAGATCTGGTCGTGCAGGACGGTCGAGTAGTTGTGGAAGCCGACGGATGTACCCGCGTGCCGGATCAGCTCGAAGAGGCCGTACTGCTCGGTCGAGAGCTTCACGAGCCAGTAGAGCGGATACCCGAGCACGACCCCGATCACGATGACGACCGGGGCGATCAGCGCATACGGAACCGACTGGCGGAGCGTTCGGCCCCAGAAACGCCGCCGCCGGGACGATCGAAGGAGCGTCCCGGCGGCGGCGGTAGGGCTTGAGCGAAGCACCGATTAGGGCTGGTTCAGCACCGATGCGATGTTGTCGCTGGCCGACGAGGCTGCCTGCTGGATCGACAGCTTGCCGGTGAGGATCTGGGCCAGCATGTTGCGGAGGATGTTGCCGTTCTCGACGTCGACCCAGTGCTTCGCGGTCGGCACGAACCAGCTGCGTGCAGCAGCCCGCTCGTTCACGCTCGAGCCGAGGAGGCTCGTCGAGTTCGGGATGTTGCCCTTCGCCTGGAGCGCCTTCTCCGACGTCGTGCCGGTGAAGTCCTTGATCCAGTCGGCCGCAAGCGCTTTGTTGGAGCTCGTCGTCGGGACGGCGAGGTCGGAGCCGCCGAGGAAGCCCGGGATCGCCTGGCCCTTGACGTGGCCCGGCATCACGAACTGTGCTGTCGCGCCGGTGAACTTCTTCCCGACACAGCAGCTGAACCAGCTCGGGCCGATCATCGACGCGGCTTCACCCTGCGCGTACACGTCGTAGGGGTTGGGGTGGGTCTCGTCGGTCGTCTTGGACGCCCGCGAGGTCGCGAGGTAGAAGTTCTTGTACGCGGCGAGGCCGGCGAGCGACTTCGGCGAGGCGAGCAGGCCCTTCCACTTGCCACTCACCTGCTGTGCAATGCCGCCGCCGTAGTCGAAGACGAAGCCCATCGCGACGTACCAGTCGGTGCCGGCGATGTAGACGGGCGAGAAGCCCTTCTTCTTGTTCTGCGCGAGCAGCTTCTTCGCGTCGGCGATGTACTGCGCCGTCGTCGAGGGGAGCTTCGAGATGCCTGCCTTCTTGAACAGGTCGCTGCGGTAGGTGACGACCCGCGAGCCCGCGTAGTACGGAACGCCGTAGGTCTTCCCGCCGTACGCACCCGACGCGGCGAGGCCCTTCAGCCACGTCGCGGAGTTCTCGAACGACGACTTGTCGAGCGCCGAGAACGCGCCCGCCGCCATGTACTTCGTCATCTCGGTGTTGCCCATCTCGATCACGTCCGGACCGCCGCCGCCCGCGAGCGTGGCGTCGAACTTCTGCAGGTGGTCTCCCCAGTTCTGGTACTGGACGTTCACCGTCGTGCCGGGGTGGTCGGCCTGGAACTTCTGGCTCGCGGCCGCGACGACGTCCGACCAGCCGGACTGAGCGTCGATTTGCAGCCACACCGTGATCGAGCTTGCGGTCGCTTGCTTGTTCGCGCCGGACGTCGCTGCGGTGAACGCGGCGGCGACGACGGCGACGATCGAGAGAGCGACGATGCTGCGTCTCTTCATCTGGATGCCCCCAGAGTCAGGCGGGCCCGTCGCTCAGAACGAGTGTCGGCGCCGCGCGTTTGGTACAGACCAATTGCCATTCCGCCGGATAGTTTCACATTGTTCACCTAGATGTCAATACCACTTTGCCCGAGGTCTTAGCCACAGGCCCGCCCGAGGCCGCTACCGCCCGGCGATCGCAGCGACGTCTGCGAGGCCGAGCCCGCGCGCCGGCAGGCCGCCCGCGCCGAGCTCCGTGACGAGCCGGTAGCGGTCACCACGGTAGGTCGAGCTCGTGAACTCGACAATGTCGCCTGAGGCGGATTGCGTGACGCGCTCGAAGAGCAGCGCAGGCGAGTGGAGCGGCACACCGAGCGCCGAAGACTCCTCCTCGTTCGTCACGGTCGGCTCGATCGTCTGCGAGCCACCGATGATCGAGAGGTCGTAGCGGGACGCCAGCAGGTCGTAGAACGAGTTCTGCTCCAGATCGCTCGCCGTCATACCCGGCACGAGCGCCTGGCGCACATGCAGCAACTCGATCGCCATCGGCTCACCGTCGGCGA
>JBAQHS010000227.1:0-9876 GCA_049288455.1 Gaiellaceae bacterium
TCGTTCAGCATGTGGCCGACCCAGCCCATCCCCTCGAGCGCCTCTGGCGTCTCGCCCTCGGCGAGGGACTCCTCGAAAGCGGCTCTTGCGTCGGCCCAGTCGCCGGCGCCGAGGGCGGCCCAGCCGGCGTCGAGCGGCGCTGCACGGATCGGCTCGTCTGCCACCGACCGAGTATGAATCAGCCCGCCCAAGGTTTCTCTCGGCGGCACCGGATCCGTGGTGCTAGAACGCGACGACCTTGTCGGCCCAGAGCGTCCAATCGGCGAGCTCCTCGAGGTTCGAGCGGCGAGCGCCGTCGACGACTTGCTCTTCTGCGATGGCGCGCGCGTCCATGCAGGTGCCGCAGAGTCCGACCTTCGCACCTCGCTCGATCGCGGCCGCAAGCATGCGCTCGAGGTTGTAGTAGCCGTTTGGTGTCTTCTGCCCGGCGAGCGCGCAGCTTACGGCGTCGCCGAGGAGGAAGACGCGCACCTCTTCGCCGTCGCGCTTGGCGAGGGCGTGCGCGAGTCGGAGCCCGTTGTACGAGCGCTCGGTCCCGTATGCGGGGTCGTTGAGAACGACGAGCGTTTTCATTTCGACTGAACGCTACGTCGCTCAGGGCCGTGCGGCATCCGTCATGGGCCGGATCCAGCTGCGGAAACCCCGCACACTGGATTTACAAGTATTCAAGTGATAACTTGATGCCCATGGCGAGCGGGGCGGCGAAGGCGGCGTTGTTCGATTCGTTGGCGTCGGTGGCGCAGGCGCTCGGCAGCGGCCGGCGGGCGGAGATCGTCGACGTGCTCGCTCAGGGCGAACGCTCGGTCGATGAGCTCGCAAACGAGATTTCGCAGAGTCTTGCGAACACCTCGCAGCATCTGCAGGTGCTGGCGCGGGCGGGTTTGGTGCGCTCACGCCGCGAGGGAACGAGGGTCTACTACCGACTGGCAAGCGAGCACGTCGCTGATCTGTGGGCGGCGGTCCGCGATATCGCCGTCCGGCATGTCGCCGAGGTGTCGGTGCTGGCTGACGAGTACCTGGGCGAGCGCGACGGCGTCGAGCCGCTCTCGGCGGAGGAGCTGGCGCGACGGTTGGCGCGAGACCAAGTCGTCGTCCTCGACGTGCGCCCGGAGCCCGAATTCCGCGCCGGTCACATCGCCGGGGCGCGCTCGGCGCCCCTGGATGAGCTTCCCTCCTTGCTGTCGAAGCTGCCGCGGCGGCGCGAGATCGTCGCGTACTGCCGTGGCCCCTACTGCGTGTACGCGGACGACGCAGTGCGGCTGCTGCGCAAGCGGGGGTTGAAGGCGCGCCGACTGGACGTCGGTTTCCCCGAATGGCGGCGGGCCGGGCTGCCGGTCGAGATCGCAAGCTGAAAGGGACCCCGATGCTGCTACGCCCGTTCCTCAACGACGCCGGCTCCTGCGCCAGCTACCTGTTCGGCTGCACCAGCCACAACAAGCTCGCCGTCGTCGACCCGCACGCCGACTTCGTCGACGACTACCTGGCGGCAGCGGCGGCGATCGGCGCTCCGATCGTCGCGGTGTTCGAGACGCACGTGCAGGCAGACCACCTCTCCGGCCTGCCCGCACTAGTCGAGCGCGCTGGAGCAACCCCGTATCTACCGGTCAGCGCCGGTGTCGAGTTCGAGCACGTGGCACTCGAGGACGGTGAGGCAGTCGAGCTCGGCAACACCGTCGTGACCGCGATCGCGACGCCGGGACACGCACCGGCGCATCACGCCTATACGGTCGCCGACCGGCGGCGCGGCAGCGAGGAGCCGTGGCTTGTCTTTAGCGGCGACTCGCTCTTGATCGGCGACGCCGGCCGCCCCGACCTACACGTCGCCGGCGACCCGCGCGGGCAGGCGCGGCTCTTGCACGCCAGCCTGCGCCGGCTGCTCGAACTACCCGACTGTGTCGTGCTCTACCCGAGCCACTACGGCGGCTCGGTCTGTGGTCGTGGCCTCTCCGGCAACCCCGTCTCCTCGATCGGCTTCGAGCGCGCCCACAACCCGCTGCTCACGCTGGACGACCCGGAGGCGTTCGCGGACGCGCTCCTGACCGAGCTGGCTCCGCGGCCGGTCGAGCAGGGGCGGATCGTCGCCGCCAACCGCGCGGGCAAGGTGGGCGCCGCGGCATGACGGTGCCGGTCCGGTTCGGTCTGCGTGCGAACTCGAGCCAGTTCGCTTTGTTGGTCGGTCTGAACGCGCTCGTCGGCGGGATGGTCGGTCTGGAGCGCAGCGTGCTGCCGCTGGTCGGCAAGGAGGATTTCGGGCTGAGCTCGAGCGCGGCGATCCTCGCCTTCGTGCTCGCCTTCGGTGCCGCCAAGGCGTGCACCAACCTCGCCGCCGGCGCGCTGGCTGACCGGTTCGGCCGAAAGCGGCTGCTCGTGCTCGGCTGGCTGGTCGCGCTACCGGTGCCGCTGCTGATCGGGCTTGCCCCCTCCTGGTGGTTCATCGTCGCCGCCAACCTGCTGCTCGGCATCAACCAGGGCCTCGCCTGGTCAATGACCGTGGTGATGAAGATCGACCTCGCCGGCCCAACGCGGCGTGGGCTCGCGCTCGGCCTGAACGAGGCCGCCGGCTACCTCGGCGTCGCCGCCACCGCATTCCTGACCGGTGCGCTCGCCGCGAGCTACGCGCCGCGCACCGTCGTCTGGGTCGGGGCAGCGCTGATCGCCGCCGCCGGTCTGCTGCTCAGCGTCTTCGCGGTGCGCGACACCGGTACCCATGTCGCGCTCGAACAACAGGCACACGGAGATCACGAGTCGAAGCACGCAGGGCTGCATGATGCGTTCGTGCAAGCGAGCGTGCGCGACCCGGTGTTGCGCGCCTGCAGCCAGGCGGGTCTGGTCAACAACCTCAACGACGCGCTCGCCTGGGGCCTCGCCCCGCTCTACCTGGCCGCTCACGGCGCGAGCGTGCGCGAGATTGCCGTCGTTGCCGCGGCCTACCCGGTCGTCTGGGGCGCCGGACAGCTCGCGACCGGCTGGCTCTCCGACCACACCGGCCGCAAACCGCTGATCGCAGCCGGCATGCTCGTCCAAGCCGGGGCGCTCGGGTTGCTGGTCGCCGGCGACGGCGCCTTCAGTCCATCGCTCGTCGCCGCCGTGCTGCTCGGGGTCGGTACGGCGATGGTCTACCCGACCCTGATCGCGGCGGTTTCGGACGCGACGCAGCCGCGCGACCGTGCCCGCGTCGTCGGCGTCTATCGCTTCTGGCGCGACTTCGGCTTCGTGCTCGGCGCCCTGATCGCCGGCCTCGGCGCCGACGCCAGCTCACCCCGCACGGCGATCCTGATCGTCGCGTTGCTGACGGGTGCCAGCGGGCTGCTCGTCGCCGCCACTTCCTGGCGGCCACGGCCTGTCCTCCGACCCGCCGCCGCGCCGTGAGCACGATCATGCAGAGATCCCCGATCCCGAAGGAGGCGTGATGGCCGTCGAAGTTGAGATCGACGTCGAGCTGTTGAAGAGCGAGATCAAGAAGACCTACGCTTCCGTCTCGGAGCAACCGCAGATGGAGTTCATCTTCCCGACCGGCCGCGCATGGGCGGAAGACCTCGACTACCCGGACGAGCTCACGAACGTCCCCGAAGGGGCAGTCGAGTCATTCGCCGGCGTTGCCAACCCGTGGACGATGGGACGGCTCACCGAGGGTGAGCGGGTGCTCGATCTGGGTGCCGGTGCCGGCACCGACTCGCTGATCGCCTCCCAGATGGTTGGGTCGCGCGGCACCGTCACCGGCATCGACATGACCCCGGCGATGCTTGGCAAAGCGCGCGCGGCTGCCGCGGAGATGGGCGCCACGAACGTCGAGTTCGTCGAGAGCGAGGCCGAACACCTGCCGTTCGCGGACGGAACGTTCGACGTCGTGATCTCGAACGGCGTCATCGACCTGATCCCCGACAAGGACGCCGTCTTCGCCGAGCTCTACCGGGTGCTCACACCCGGCGGCCGATTGCAGATCGCCGACGTGACGATCCAGAACCCCGTCAGCGCCGAGGGGCGACGAAACATCGACCTCTGGACTGGCTGAATTGCTGGGGCGCTGCTGGAAGCAGCGTACGCGAAGCTCCTAGAAGGCCACGGGTTCGAGCGCATCGAGACCGGACAGCTCGTCGACACCTACGCACGCTCCAAGTTCGAAGACACCCGGCGCAAAGCGCAGAAGTTCGGCGCGCGCGGCACCACCCTCAAGGCGTACAAGCCGGCGTCCTAGCGAATGCAGCGGCGCGACGAGGACGGAGTCGAAGCGGCGGCGATCGATGCGCTCGTCCCGCTCGACGGCAAGCGCGTACTCGAAGTCGGCTGCGGCAAAGGGAGACTGACAGCGCTCGCCGCCGACCGCGCTTCGTCGGTGTACGCCTTCGACCCGAGCGCCGAGAACGTCGCCGCCGCCCAAGCGGCGTTGACGAGCGAGCAGCGTCGTCGCGTCCGTTTCGCCGTCCACGACGCCGAAGCGCTCGACGTGGCGCGTGCGCGGTTTGACGTCGCTCTCTGCGGTTGGTCGTTGTGATGTGTTCCGGTCGAGGGCGTCGTGCACGCCCTGCGCAACATCTACGCCGCACTTGTCCCCGACGGGATGGTCGTCGACACGCAACCCGTTTCGGCTCGCCCACCGGTCTCCGCCGACGGCAAAACGCTCGGCACGCTCGACATGGGCGACTGGTCCGACACGATCCAGGCAATCGACGAGCTCATGGCGGAGACGATCGCCGACGGACTCTATGAACTGCAGCACGAGTCCCGGTTCGTTGTCACCGACGGTTTCGACAGCGGACCCGAGTGCCTGGAAACAGTCGCAGGCTGGCGGGGCACGCGCGTCCCGGCGAGCGTCGCGACGGGACTCGCGGCTGCAATGTCGCAGGTGACAGTCGAACAGCAGGTCCGGCTCCGACTATTGCGGCGCATGCCTGAGCGCTCCTCGAGCTAGGCAGGTTGGTTCAGCAGCAGTTGCAGCCTTCGCCGCGCCAGCTCTCGCGCCCTTCCCTCACCGCAACGGCTGCGATGACAAGCGCGGTCAACGGGTCGGCGCACCGCGGCGACTTCCCTCTCCCGTGGGGTGGCTGCGTTGCCTCCGACCGAGTACCTCCCTATCACGGGCGCGATGCCGAGCGGGTCCTACTCGCCTCGCTCTCGCCCGGCGCTAACTGCCCAGATGCTCGGCAAGCTCTGCGGGTACTGCTCAGCTACGACGCCGGAGGCAGAGCGCGGCGAGGTCGATCGTGTAGATCGGTTCGTAGACCACGCAGCCGACGCGCGCGGAGAAGAACTCCTGCTCGTCGTGGTGCAAGACCGGTGCGGCGGGCGCTGCGTTGCGCAAGAGATCGGCTTCGAGCGTCGCGTAGGCCGCATAACGCTGCTGGCCGCTGAGAGCAGCGGCGGCAGCGAGCTTTCGGTTGTAGGTCGGATCGTCGAAGTAGGAGTAGTTGCTGTTCCCCTTCACCCTGATCGAGCGACCGTCGAAGAAGTAGTTGAGCGTGCCGGCGGGGTCCGTGTAGACGGGGAACCATTCGGCGAGAACGAGGTCGAAGGGTGCGCCGCGACTGCCGGCTCGATACTCAGGCCCGCTGCCCGGTATCTCGACGATCTCGACGCTGATCCCGATCGGCTTGAGCTCGGCCTGGATGAGCTGCCCGAGCGAGCGGCACACGTCGCAGACATACAGCACTGCTCGCCCGCCGAGCCCGCGGGCAAGCCGCCTCGCACTCGCCAGATCCGGTGTCAGCGGGTAGATGTGTGTGGCGCGGAACCCGGGGCTCCCCGCCTGGAGAAACTGATCCGTCGGCCGGGCCAGGAAGCCGTGGGCCTCGAGGGCTTGTGCGATCGCCCGGCGGTCGATCGTGTAGTTGACCGCCTTGCGCAGTTTCACGTTCGCGAACAGCGGTCGACTGGTGTTCATGAACAGCGTTTCGATGCTGAGCATCTGATGGATGAAGTAGCGCTGGTCGCCCGCCCGCGCGGCGGGGCTGTCCGGGCCGTAGCGAGTGTTGACGCTTTCGCGTTGCGTCTGCGCCAGGCCGTTGACGACGGCGAAGTCGGCTGTGCCGGACTCGATCTCCTTCACGCGCTCCGCCGTACCGATTCCGACGCTGTAGTCGATCTCGTCGAGCGCATGCGGCCTCGACCCCCGGTAGTTGGGATTCCGTTTCAGCACTGCACCCTGCCCAGGCGTGTACGAAGCCACGTAGTACGGGCCCGCCGCGGGCACCGAGTTCACGCCTTTCGCCGCGATCGGCGTGCCCGGGGGTACGGCGCAGAAGTACGGCAGCGCGAGCCGCGACAAGATGTCGGGTGCGGCGCGCGTCAGGCGGACGGTCAGGATGTTTCCGCGGACGCTGATGCCCGAGATGTGCTTCGCCTTGCCGGCCTCGTAAGCTCTTACGCCGACGATGTCGTCGGCGAACTGAGCGCCCGGCGCAGCGTCGATCGCGGGGCTCAGCGCCCGTTCGATCGAGAACTTGAAGGTCTGAGCGGTGACGGGAGCGTTCGAAGGCGGCGAGAAGCGGAAGCCAGGTCTGATCGTGAAGATGTAGCTCTTGCCGTCGGCCGAGCGGGTGGGTCGTGCGACCGCGGCCTCCGGTACGAGCCGCGACCCCACTGGCGCCGGACGATCCGGGTAGTTGAAGAGCTCCACGCACGTCGCGTACTCGATCAGCCAGGAGCCGAGTGTGTTCGCGACCGCCGGATCAAGCGAGTCGAGCGGGTTCTGGGCGACGACTCGCGCGACGCCACCCGCCTGGACGCCTGGACCGACGAGCGCGTTCTGGACGGATACCCAGACGCGGCCGTTCCCGACCACGACCGACCGCGGACTGCCGCCGACGGCGATCGTCTTGACGACCCTGTTGGTGGCGGGATCGATCCGGGACACCGTGCCGTCCCGGCTGTTTGCCACCCAAACGCTACCGAGCCCAACGACGACAGCCGTCGGTGCGCGGCCGACAGGGATCGTTGTCGTGACGGAGTTCGTCGCAGGGTCGATGCGAACGACCGTGTCGTCCAGGCGGTCGGCTGCCCAGAGCGCCCCGGCGCCGAAGGCCACCGCGCCCGACCCTTCTCCGACCGGAGTCGTCGCGACCACGAGGCGGCCGGCCGGATCGATACGGGCGACGTTGTCGCCGCTCGCGTCGCTGGCCCAGATACCGCCGGCGCCGACGGCGAGGCTGGTGACGTTGTTGCCCGTGTCGATGCTCGCAGTGACCCGGCTCCCAGCCGGATCGAGGTGCTGCAGAGAACCGGCCTCGGCAGCGACCCAGAGACCGTCCGGCCCGACGACCACGCTCGCCTCGCTGAGTGGATCTCCGGGGATCCGTCGCGGCGCCGGCCCGACGACGTCGAAGCGTGGATCGATCGCGATCAACTCGGGATAACCGTCGGCCCGCCGGCGGACGACCCAGACCGCGTTCTTCCCCACCGCAATGCTGAGCGGAATACCGCCGACCGCGATGGCGCGAACGACCTGCCCGGATGCAAGGTCGATGCGGGACACGGTCTGATCGACGGTGTTTCCGACCCACAGGCTGCCGTGCCCGAGAGCGAGGGCGGTAGGCACGGCGCCGACCGCCACCTGGCCGGTGACCCGATCCGAGTGGGGATCGATGATCGCAACCGCATTTCCGTTGACGATGGGCTTGCTGCCGGGGCGGTTGGTCAAGACATAGAGAACCGCCGCCGCCGCGCCGACGGCGATCGCCGCGGCCAGCACGGCGGTGAGCGCCCGCCGGTCTCGCACAACGGCCCGCGCCCCACTGACGGGGAGCGGATGCGAGGGCGCCGGCGGCTCGAGCGCGGGGTCGTGCGTGAGAATCGACTGCTCGAGACGTTGCAGCGCCTGGCCGGGCTCGATCCCGAGCTCCTCGACGAGCAACCGTCGCGCGTCGCGATACACCTCGAGCGCTTCCGCCTGGCGGCCAGAGCGGTACAGCGCGAGCATCAGCTGTCCGCGCAGCCGCTCCTGTAGTGGCTGCCGGGCGATGAGGGCCTCGAGCTCCGCGATCAAGGCGGCATGCCGGCCGAGGCCGAGCTCGGCTTCGACCCACTCGCTCTGCGCACTCAGATGGAGCTCTTCGAGACGGGTGATCTCGCTGCTCGCAAACGCTTCGTAGGTGAAGTCGGCGAGCGGCGATCCGCGCCACAACGAGAGCGCCTCGCCCAGCAGCAACGACGCGCGTTCGTGGTCGCCGGCAGCCTCGGCTCTTCGCCCTTCCTCGAATTGCTGCCTGAAGCGATCGAGGTCGAGCTCACCTGGCTCAACACGGAGCGCATAGCCGTGCGCCTGCGTCTGCAGACGGTCGTCGCCGAGGACGCGGCGCAGCTGCGACACGTAGTTCTGGAGGATCTTCGCCGCCGTCGCCGGCGGCTCGCCCGCCCAGAGCTCGCCGATCAGCGTGTCCGTCGACAGCGACTCGTTCGGATGGATCAGCAGAAGCGCGAGCAAGGCTCGCTGCTTGCCGCCCCCGATCGGGAGCTCTCCCCGGTCGCCGCGGACCTCGAGCGGGCCGAGGATGCCGAAATTCATTGACTCGCGTTGACGCTACCACCCGAAAGCGGCGAAGACGAGGAGCCCATTTTCGTCGCGATTACCAGCGCGTGAGCGTCGCTGACCGTGGCTTGACCATGCGATGACCGAGGGGACGCAAGCTCGCAGTGCCGGTCGCATCCAGCGGCCGCTAACGGAGAGGAGCACGCCATGAGGAATCTCCTGCTCAGGAACGCGGCCCTCGCGCTTGTGGTCGCCGCGGTTGCTGCTCCGTTGGCCGGCGCGGCAACGTCCTACGACGGCTACAAGTCGGGCTATCCGCAGCTGCACGCCATCCTCTCAGCGCACGTTCCGGTCGCCGCCACGCCTCGGGATTCCGGGACGTTCTATGACGGCTACAAGTCGGGTTACCCTCAGCTGCACGCGATTCTCAGTGCTCACGTCATCTCGGTTTCCCGTGGCGGGTTCAACTGGCGTGACGCGTCCGTAGGCGCCGGAACCGCGGCCGGCGTGATCGTGCTCCTCGCCACGGGCGCACTGTTGCTCGTGCGCCGACGCACCGGGCTCGCCATTTGAGACGTACGCATACGTCGAACGCCACAGGGCACTGCGCATTCTGCGGCGGACCGGAAGTTCACCAAACCGACACCAACAAGGAGGACGAGATGAGAAAGGTGCTGATCCTCGCGGCGACGGCCGCCGCGGCCCTGAGCGTCGGCGTCGCCACATCGGCCGCGACGCCGACGACGCCGGGCGGCTACTGCGGAGCCATGAACATGCTCCAGGCCTGGCCCGGCGGGGGCGCGAACGTCCCTGATGGCGGCGGCATGGAGAACGCGATGACCGTCGACCACGCCAACGGCAACACCGGAATGTTCACCGCGGTAGGCGCGTCTGCGTGCTGAACGGCTTCGCTCACGGTCTTCGTAGCGTGAATGCCAGCCCCGTAAACAAGACCGCGAGCAACCGCTGGCCGCGAGACCACGCCGGCGCCGTCGCGAAGCTCAACCTGCGAGTCCAGTCGTAGGTGCGCCAAAGGCCCCGGCACTCCTTGCGGATGCCGGGGCCCGTGTCGGCCAGGCACTCGTCACGAGGCACCTCCCTTTCGCGGAGGTGCTCGATGAAGCCAGACGCCTTTACTTAAGCCAAGAACTGCAGGGCCACTGCGATGTTGGGGACAGATCTTGGGGACAGGTTGAGGGATGCTCGAGCGATGTACGTGCCTCGTCGAGGCAACAAAAAGCCATTTGCTGGCCTTTCGTGAAGCCCTCTGACGGACTCGAACCGTCGACCCCTCCTTACCATGGAACACTCGGCGCAAACAGTGGCAACCGTACGCAACCGTTAGCAAGTGGTTTAGCCGTTTCCGCGGCCGCCGCCTTTGCCGTGGGTTGCGCTGGGTTGCAACCCCGTTGTTC
>JBAQHS010000228.1:0-1800 GCA_049288455.1 Gaiellaceae bacterium
CATCCGCCCCAGGCCGGAGCCGCGCCGTGACGGGTCGACGCCGACGAAGTGGATGTACGCCTCGTCGGCGAACGTCTGCGAGCGAAAGCCGCAGAGAAACGCCGCGAGCTCGCCGTCATCGTCGGCGACGAACGACGTGTCGCGGAAGTGGACGAAGAAGAGCTTCGGCAACATCGCAGCCATCGGCCGCCCACCCCACCAGGCGTCGACCACCGCGACCACGCGCGCATGATCAGCGGGCTCGGCGTGCCGGATCACGGCCGCCATTCGATCACGTCCGGTAGCGCGATCCGGTTCCATCGTTCGAAGCTGTAGCCGAGAAAGAGGCTGAGCACCGTCGCGTGTGTGACGACGACCGCGTCGTCGAGGCCGTCGAGCGCCTCGGCGAAACGCGCACGTGCCTCGGCCGCCGGCTCCCAGCCGTCGATCACCTCGCCCTCGAGATAGCGGCGGACCGACGCGCGGTGCGCGGCGTAGTCGGGCAGGTTCGCCTCGCGCCGCACCTCGCGCAGCCGCGGGTCGAGCTCCACCTCGACGCCGGAGCGCAGAGCGATCGGTTCGGCGGTGCCGACCGCCTTCGGCTCGGGGCTCGAGAGCACGCGCCGCACGGGCGACAAGCGCGCCGCGATCGCCTCGGCGTCGGCCCTCCCCTCGGCGGTCAACTCCCATGTCGACGCGGGCCTCGCGAGATCGAGATCAACGGCCGCGTGCCGAACGAACCACAACATAGGGTTGAGCGTATGCACATCCTCGTTCTCGGCGGCACGCAGTTCCTCGGCCGCCATGTCGTCGATGCGGCTCTGCACCGCGGGGCCGAGGTCACGATGTTCAACCGCGGCCAGACGCGCCCGGAGCTCTTCCCCGACGTCGAGAAGCTGCGCGGCGACCGCGACGGCGACCTCGGCGCGCTCGACGGCCGCCGGTTCGACGCCGTCGTCGACACGAGCGGCTACGTGCCGCGCATCGTGCAGGCGACACTCGACGCGCTCGGCGACGTCGGCCACTACACGTTCGTCTCCTCGGTGTCGGCCTATGCGAGCCTCGCGACACCGGCCGACGAGAGCGCGCCCGTCGCACAACTCACCGAGGAAACCGAGGTCTGGCGCAGCGAGGCGTACGGCGCGCTGAAAGCACTCTGCGAGGACGTCGTGCGCCGGCGCTTTCCCGACGCGTTCATCCCGAGGCCCGGCCTGATCGTCGGCCCGTGGGACCCGACCGGCCGGTTCACGTACTGGCCGCAGCGACTCGCTGACGGCGGGCAGGTGCTCGCTCCGGCGCCGGCCGATGCGCCCGCACAGGTCGTCGATGCACGAGACCTCGCCCAGTGGATCGTCACGGCGGCAGAGCAGGCGCTCGCCGGCACCTTCAACGCGGTCGCGCCGCCGACCACGATCGGCGAGGTCGTCGAGACGTGCCGCACTGTCGCCGGCACCGACGCCGAGATCGTCTGGGTCGACCCGGCGTTCCTCGTCGAGCACGAGGTCAACGAGTGGATGGAGTTGCCCCTCTGGCTCAACGATCCCGCCTACGGCTCGATGCAGCAGACGCCGGTCGACCGTGCCACCGCGGCCGGCCTGCAGCACCGGCCGCTCGCGGAAACCGTGCACGACACGCTTGCCTGGGTGCAGAGCGGCGAGGCCCCGGCCGAGCCACCTGCAGGCCTTGACCGAGAGAAGGAGCGGCGCATACTTGACGCCTGGCTCTCGAAAGAGTAGTTTCGAAACATCTCTTTCGAGAACTCACTCACTCTCGCCGACCCGCGCGCCATGCGCGCCCTCGCCCACCCGGTGCGGCTCGCGC
>JBAQHS010000229.1:0-2174 GCA_049288455.1 Gaiellaceae bacterium
TTCGCCTTCTCGAGGCCGCCGATGCGATGCTCGAGACCCGGCGTGCCGGGAACCGCCCACGGCCGCGCGAGCGTCTCCGGGTCGCGCTTGTACGGCTGGAACGGCTCGCCCTCTCTGGCCTTCGCGAACTCGACCTCGATCGGCGCGAGCGACGAGATGTCGGGCACGAGCCACGGCTCGGCGCCGTTTGCGAGATACGCGTCACTGAGCAGATACACCGGCGTGCGATAGGTGACCGCGACTCGCACCGCCTCGATCGCCGAGTAGAAACAATCTCCGGGACCGGCGGCGGCGATCACCGGCACCGGCGACTCAGAGTTGCGGCCGTGGAGAACCATCAGGAGGTCGCCCTGCTCGGGCTTCGTCGGCATGCCGGTGGACGGGCCTGCGCGCTGCACATCGATGATGAGCAGCGGCAACTCGAGCGCGACTGCGAGACCGACCGTCTCCGACTTCAACACGACGCCCGGCCCGGCCGACGTGGTGACGCCGAGCGAGCCGCCGAAGGCCGCACCGAGCGCAGCACCGACCGCAGCGATCTCGTCCTCGGCCTGGAACGTGCGCACGCCGAAGGACTTGTGCTTTGCGAGCTCCTCGAGGATCGACGACGCCGGCGTGATCGGGTAAGCGCCGAGGAAGAGCGGCAGCCCCGAGAGCTTCGACGCGGCAAGGAGACCCCACGAGAGCGCGACGTTGCCGGTGATTTGCCGGTAGCGACCCGGCGGCAACGCGGCGGCCTTCACCTCGTACTGCACCGAGAATGCCTCGGACGTCTCACCGAACGCGTACCCGGTCGCGAACGCCTTCAGGTTCGCGGCAGCGATCTCGGGGCGCTTCGCGAACTTCTTCGCGATGAAGTCCTTCGTCGTCTTCGTCGAACGGCCATACAGCCACGACATCAGCCCGAGCGCGAACATGTTCTTCGCGCGCTCGGCCTCGCGCGCCGTCACGCCCTCGATCTCCTTCAGCGCGCCGATCGTCATCGACGTCAGCTGCACCGCGTGCACCTGGTAGCCGTCGAGCGAGCCGTCCTCGATCGGGTTCGACTCGTAGCCCGCCTTCTTCAGGTTGCGATCGGTGAACGCGTCGGTGTCGACGATCAGCGTTCCGCCCTTCGGCAGGTCGCCGAGGTTCGTCTTCAGCGCAGCCGGGTTCATCGCCACGAGGACGTCCGGCTGGTCGCCCGGCGTGAGGATGTCGTGGTCGGCGAAGTGCAGCTGGAAGCCCGAGACACCGGGCAGCGAGCCGGCCGGCGCGCGGATCTCGGCCGGGAAGTCGGGGAAGGTCGCGAGGTCGTTGCCGGCGAGTGCCGTTTCCGAGGTGAACCGGCCACCCGTCAACTGCATACCGTCGCCGGAATCCCCGGCGAACCGGATTACGACAGAATCGAGCTGCTCAACGGGCTTTGCCACGCTCAGTTCGACACTAGCACCGGCACCCGCCGCTAGCGATCATCCCGGGTGACCGCCGCCGCGAGCGTCGTGAACCCATAGACACCGGCGTACGCCAGCGTCAGGAAGCCGCAGAGGGCGAGCACGAATCCGATCAGGTAGCGGTTGCCGAACGGGTCGTCGAGCCGCAGCTTCGCGAGCGTCCAGAGCGTCCGCGGGCGCTGCACGATATCCCAGCTGTTCAGCCGCTGGACGCGCCCGAGATAGATGCCGACGCTCGACGCGAAGAGCGAGCCGACAGCAACCGTCCACCCGAGTGTCGCGCCGGCAAGGCGCGTCACGACCACTTGGACGATCAGCAGCGACGCGAACCCGAGTGCGAGCGCCGTGAACGCGAACGAGCCAAGGACGATCGAGTCGAACAGCCGGTGCTGCTCGCCGAGATGGATGAGGTCGGTGAGCATGTAGGGCGCATTCGGCAGGAAGAGAAGCCAGACCGCACCGACCGCGAGCAACTCGAGGCGGTGGGCACCGCGCCTGTAGGCCGCGAGCAGCACCAGCGCAACGAGCAACGGGATCCACGCGAGCGCCAGGTTCCAGGTGAGGTACGGATAACCCACGGTGCCGTACTCGTGCTTACGGACCGCGATGAGGAGGACGCACCAGGCGGAGGCCGCGAGGAGCGCAGCAACTGGAAGAAGCGCGCGTGAGCGCATGCCCCCAGGGTAGCTCCGACCTGTTAACGCGAGGTTGTCCGTTCGGGGTAGCCGCTCGGCGCGGCTA
>JBAQHS010000230.1:0-8326 GCA_049288455.1 Gaiellaceae bacterium
GCTGCGTCCTCGGTCGACCCGATAGAACACCGCTATCGGGTTCTCCCTGCGTCCTTGCATCGCACTCGCCGATCACACCCGAGCGGCGAACGGACATTCTGAAACCCGAACCAGGTTGCGGGGGTCAACCTGGTTTCGCTCTTTGAACCAGGTTGATGAGTTTGGCACTACGCTTGAGGACGATCGACGAGAAGATCCTGATTGCCGGCGGCATCCTCGTCCTCGCGGTGCTGGGGGCGGTGCTCACACGTCGTTCCCGCTTTCCGCTGCTCGTCACGTTCCTCGGCATCGGGATGCTGCTCGGCTCGGACGGGGTCGGCGGCATCTATTTCGACGACGCCCAGCTCGCGCGCTCGATCGGCATCGTCGGGCTGATCGCGATTCTGTTCGAAGGTGGTTTGACCACGTCGTGGCGCGACCTCCGGCCCGTTGCGGCACCGGCGGGCGTGCTGAGCACGTTCGGTGTTGTCGTCACGGCGCTCGTGACGGCGGCCGCCGCCTACGCGCTCTTCGACCTCTCCTGGTCGAAGTCGTTGCTCCTCGGCGCCGTCGTCGGCTCGACCGATGCAGCTGCGGTGTTCGTGACGCTCCGCTTCACGCGGCTGCGGCGCCGCCTCGCGACGCTGCTCGCCGTCGAGTCCGGCGCGAACGACCCGATGGCGGTCGCGCTGACACTCGGCCTGATCTCCTGGGTCGAGCATTCCGACTACGGCGTCGGCGACTTCGCGGTGCTGCTCGGCCGTCAGTTCGCGGTCGGACTCGTGATCGGGGGCGTTCTCGGCGTCGCCGCGTCGCGGCTTCTGCAACGGCTACCAACAGACCTCGCTCCCTTTGCCTCCGTGGCGTCGATCGGCACCGCTGCGCTCGCGTACGGGGTGGCGGCGAGCCTGCATGGCAGCGGGTTTCTGTCGGTGTACCTCGTCGGCCTCTGGGTTGGGAACACGCCGATGCCTCTTCGTCGCACGATCGTCGCGTTTCACGAGGGACTTGCGTTTCTCGCGCAGGTCGTGCTGTTCATCGTGCTCGGACTGCTCGTCTTCCCCGGCCGCCTGGTTGATGTCGCCTGGTCCGGGTTTGCGCTCGCGGCGGTTCTCCTGTTCGCCGCGCGGCCGCTTGCGGTGATCGGCTCGCTCACTCCCTTCGGCTACCGCGTGCGTGAGCAGCTTTTCGTCTCATGGGCTGGGTTGCGTGGGGCGGTGCCGATCGTGCTCGCGACGTTCGCCCTCTCGGCGAAGGTCGAGGGAAGCGAGACGATCTTCAACGCCGTGTTCTTCGTCGTCCTCGTCAGCACGCTCGCTCAAGGCTTGACGTTGGAGCCGTTCGCCGTCCGCCTCGGCCTCACGGGCGAGGACTAAATTTCACGAGTTTTGGTTTGCCGCGCCAGTTCGACACTCGGCAACCTGGTTAAAAATCGAACCAGGTTGCGAACGCGTCAGGCGCTGGGGCGGCGGGCGAAGAAGCCGCGCGCCTTCAGGGTCAGCACCAGCGTGTCGTCCTGATTCCACACCTCGTTCGTCGTGAAGACGGTGCCACGGCGCGGATTTGTCGCCGACGGTTGCACGTCGGTGACGGTCGAGCGGCCGTGCAGTGTGTCGCCGGGGCGTACCGGGGCGGTCCAGCGGATCTCCTCGACCCCTGGCGAGCCGAGTGACGCGGAGTCGAGGAGCACGGCGCGGACGAACATCCCCATGAAGAGGGCGGTCGTGTGCCAGCCGCTTGCGATCAGGCCGCCGAACGGGCTCGCCTTGGCGGCCTCAGCGTCGATATGGAACGGCTGCGGGTCGAACCGCTCAGCGAAGTCGACGATCTCCGCCTCGCTCACCGTGACCGGGCCGACCTCCGTGGCGTCGCCGACGCTGAAGTCCTCGAAGTAGCGCACGACTCTGGAACTTATCTATACGTTGCGGCGATGCGCACACGCAAGCTTGGGCCGCTCGATGTCTCGGTTGTCGGGCTCGGCTGCAACAACTTCGGCCGTGCGGTGGACGAAACCGGAACACGGCTCGTGGTCGACGCGGCGATCGAATCCGGCGTGACGTTCCTCGATACCGCGGACATCTACGGGAACAAGGGCGGCAGCGAGACACTGCTCGGCAAGGCACTCACCGGCCGTCGTGACAAGGTCGTGCTCGCGACCAAGTTCGGCAACGACATGGGTCTCGGTGTCGAACGGCACGGGTCACGCGACTACATCCACGCTGCGATCCGCGCGTCGCTCGAGCGCCTGCAGACCGACCACGTCGACCTCTACCAGCACCACATCGAGGATCCCGGCACATCGCTCGAGGAGACGTTCGGCGCGCTGAAGGAGCTCGTCGACGAAGGGCTCGTGCTCGCGGTCGGCACGTCGAACTACGAACCGGCGAACGTCGAGCGCGCCGCCGCCATCTCCGCCGAGATCGGGCTGCCGTACGTGTCGGAGCAGAGCGAGTACTCGTGGCTCGAGCGCTCGGCCGAGGCGGAGTTGCTGCCGACGTGCCGTCGGCTCGGCATCGGCTTCATCCCGTACTTCCCGCTCGCGAGCGGCCTGCTGACGGGGAAGGTCTCCCGCGAGCACCCGCCCGCCGAGGGCACGCGACTGTACGGCCGCGAGCTCGACGACGCGAAGCTCGATCGCGTCGAGGAGCTGCGCGCGTGGGCTGAGGAGCACGGGCATTCGCTGCTCGACCTCGCGATCGGCGGCCTGCTCACCCGCAAGCCCGTCACGTCCGTGATCGCGGGCGCGACGAAGCCCGAGCAGGTTCGCGCGAACGCCCAGGCCGGCGCCTGGGAGCCGACGCCGGCCGAGCTGGACGAGCTCGCGGTCCTCTAACCGAGCTTCGCGACCACGTGCTTGATCTGCGTGTACTCCTCCATTGAGTACGCCGACATGTCCTTGCCGTAGCCCGACTGCTTGTAGCCGCCGTGCGGCATTTCGGAGCCGATCGGCACGAGATGGTCGTTGATCCAGACGGTCCCGAACTGGAGCTTGCGGGCCGCACTCAGTGCACGGCCGATGTCGCGCGTCCACACCGAGGCGGCGAGGCCGTATCGCGTTCCGTTCGCCCACGCGATCGCCTCGGCGTCGTCGGCGAAGCGCTGCACGGTCACGACCGGCCCGAACACCTCGTTCTGGACGATCTCGTCCTCCTGGCCCACATTGGTGACGATCGTCGGCTTCACGAAGAAGCCCTTCTCGCTCTCCGACGCCCCGCCGGTGAGCACGGTCGCTCCCTTCGCGCGATCGAGGAAGCCGAGCACGCGCTCCTGCTGGTCGCGTGAGATCAGCGGCCCCATCTCGACGTCGTCGCCGTCGGCCGGATCGCCGACCTTCAGCGACTCGATCGCCGGCACGAGCGCCTCCAGCAGCGAGTCGTAGATCTTCGGGCCGGCGATGATGCGCGTGCCCGCCGTGCAGTCCTGGCCGGAGTTCCAGTAGCCGGCGATCTTGATCCCCTCGGCGACCTCCTCCGGATCGGCGTCGTCGAAGACGATCATCGGCGCCTTGCCGCCGAGCTCGAGGTGCACGCGCTTCAGCGTGTCGGCCGCGTTGCGGGCGATCAGCTTGCCGGTCGCGATGTCGCCGGTGAGCGAGACGAGGCCGATGTCGGGATGCGAGACGAGGCGCGCGCCGGTGGGCTCGCCCTCGCCGGTGACCGCCTGGAGGACACCCGCGGGAATGACGTCCTTGGCGAGCTCGAGGAACCGCAGCAGCGACAAGGGTGTCTGCTCGGCGGGCTTCAGGATCTGGACGTTGCCGGCGGCGAGCGCGGGGCCGAGCTTCCAGACCGCCATCATCAGCGGGTAGTTCCACGGGCAGATGCCCGCCACGATCCCGATCGGCTCGCGCCGGATCATCGACGTGTAACCCTTGATGTACTCGCCGGTCGACTTGCCCTCGAGGTTACGGGCGGCACCGGCGAAGAAGCGGAGGTTGTCGGCCGAGAACGGCATCTCGTCGCGCGAGACCATCAGCGGCTTGCCGACGTTCTGCGACTCGACCTGCGCCAGCTCCTCGGCGTTGTCGGAGATCACGTCTGCGAGCTTCAGGAGCAGTTCGGCGCGCTCGCCGGGAGTCGCATCGAGCCAGTCGGGCAGCGCTTGCTTCGCGCGCTCGACCGCCGCGTCGACGTCGTCGGCCGACGCGTTCGGCACGCTCGCGATCGTCTCGCCCGTGGCCGGGTTGACGACATCGATCGTTGCATGTTCGGTGGCGGTAGCCATGTGAGTCTCCTATTCGGTACGCAGGATCCCGCTCTCGCGGGTGAGGCGCTGTGCAAGCACCACGGGAATGATTGTCACGGCAAGGACGATGAAGACGACGACATTTACCTGGGGAAGCTGCTGCCCCAGCCGGATCTGCCCGAAGATCCAGATCGGCAGAGTGTTCTGGGCGCCTGCGGTGAACGTCGTCACGATCACCTCGTCGAACGACAGTGCGAACGCGAGCAGCCCGCCGGAGATGAGCGCCGTCGAGATCGTGGGGAACGTGACGTAGCGGAACGTCTGGATGCCGTCTGCGCCGAGGTCCATCGACGCCTCGGTGAGCGACCCGGGCACGCGGCGCAAGCGGGCGACGACGTTGTTGTAGACGACGACGACGCAGAAGGTCGCGTGGCCGATGACAATCGTCCAGAGCCCGAAGTTGAACTTCCAGAACGTGAAGTACGAATTGAGCGCCATGCCCGTGATGATCCCCGGCAGCGCGATCGGCAGCACGAGCAGGAACGAGATCGCCTCGCGGCCGAAGAAACGGAAGCGGTGCACGCCGAATGAGGCAGCTGAGCCCAGCACGAGCGCGATCGTCGTGGCGAGCAATGCCGCCTTCAGCGAGAGCCAGAGCGCCTGTTGCATGTCGCCGTTGTGGATCGCCGGCGAGAACCATCTCGTCGTCAGCCCGGCGATCGGCCAGCTCTGCACGTTCGAGGAGTTGAACGCGTAGAGACAGATCACCCCGATCGGGATGTAGAGGAACGCGAGCACGAGCGCCACCCAGACGCCGAGCGCGATGCGGGTGCCGCGACGTTCCACTACAAGGCCTCAAAGGCGCCGAGTCGCCGCGCCAGCGTGAGGTAGACGCCCATCACCGCGAGCGGCACGACGGCGAAGGCCGCGGCCAGCGGCAGGTCGGACGCCTGGTTGACCGAGTCGTAGACGACGTTGCCGATGAACTGGCTCGACGAGCCGCCGATCAGGACAGGCGTGATGTAGTCGCCGAGCGTCAGCGAGAACGTGAAGATCGAGCCGGCGACGACGCCCGGCAACGCCAGTGGCAGGATCACCGAGCGAAGCGTCCGGCTGCCCTTCGCGCCGAGGTCGCGCGAGGCCTCGATGTAGGAGTGGGGGATGCGCTCGAGCGCCGCGTAGACCGGCAGGATCATGAACGGCAGCCAGATGTACGAGAAGACGATCCACATGGCGGTGTTCGAATAGGCGATGCCGGCCGACGGCAGGCCGACCTTGTGCAGCGACCAGTTCAGCAAGCCGTCGTTGTTCAGGATCAGCCGCCACGCATAGACGCGCGCGAGATAGGACGCCCACAGCGGCAGCAGGACGAGGACGAAGAGCACCGCCCGCATGCGGCTCGATGCCATGCGCGCCATGAAATAGGCGAACGGGAACGCGATGATCGCGTCGGTGATCGTGACCGCGGCGGCGATCTCGATCGTCCGGAGGGCGACCTTGCGGTAGGTCGAGTCGTCCCACAGCGTCTGGAAGTTGGAGAGCGTCCAGTGGTGGATCAGCTCGGACGTGAACGGGTCGACCGTCCAGAGCGACGAGACGAACAACGCGACGAGCGCCGCGATGTAGACGAGGAGAAACGCAAGGACAGGGGGAGAGAGGAGCGACAGCCCCTTCAGCCAGGGTCGGCGCCAGAGCGCGCCGCCGAATCGGCGGCGCGCTCCTTGCCGGTCCTGCCTTACCCCTTCAGCTGAGTCCAGGCCCTCTGCCACGCCGTGTAGTCCATGCAGTCCTTCTTCCCGTTGCCGCAATCGGCGATGGGCGTCTTCCAGAAGTGGATCTGCTTGAAGTACTTCAGCGGCGCGTTCGCGTGGTACTGCGCACACGATCCCTTGGACAGCTGGTCCATGATCGCGCACGCCTTGGAGTTGACCGGCGTCTCGCCGAAGTAGATGGCCTGCTCGGCCTGCACCTTCGGTGTCGAGATCCACGCCAGCCACTTCATCGCGCAGTCGAGGTTCTTCGTGTGGGATGACACCATCCACGTGTCGAGCCAGCCCGTCGCACCTTCGGAGGGCACGAGATCCTTCACGGGCGCCTTCGCCGCGATCAGTGTGTTCGTCTGGTACGGCCACGACGCACCGATCACGGCGTCACCGTTCTTGAACAGGTCGATCTCGTCGGACGCGAGCGCCCAGTACTTCTTGATCAGCGGCTTCTGCTTCTTCAGCAGGTTGATCGCCGCCGTGAACTGGGTCTTGTTCAGCTCATACGGATCCGTGATCCCGAGTGACGCCTGATGCTTCATCAGGTACAGCGCCGCGTCGGCAATCTGGATCGGGTTGTCCGGGACCGTGACCTTCCCCTTGTAGGCCGGGGAGTAGATCGAGCTCCACGACGTCGGGGCCGGCTTCACTTTCTTCGTGTTGTAGAGAAGCGTGTTCGGCCCCCACTGCAGCGAGATGCCGTAGTGCTTGCCGCCCACGGTGTTGTTCGGCGGCGACTGGAACGCCTTCCCGAAGTTCTTGAAGTCGGGGATCTTGGACGGGTCGACGGCCTGCACGTCCTTGCCGTAGATGAGACGCAGGCTCGCGTCGCCGGAGGCCGAGACCATGTCGTACTGGCCGCCACCACCCGAGCGCATGAGCGTGACCATCTCGTCCGACGAGCCGCCGTACTTGGCGTGCACGGTGCAGCCGGTTTTGGCGGTGAACGGCTTGACCCACTGAGGCTGGGTGTAGCCCTCCCACGCGATCATGTTGAGCGTTCCGCCGTGCTGCTTGGTCACGCCGGCAGCGGGAAACGCGAGACCGACCGCGAGCACCGCGGCCAGTGCCCACATGCTCTTCGTCATTTGACCTCCTGAAGGGGTTTGTTCTCTTGGGGGGTGATTTCGTAGGCGTCCTCGGCGCTCCAGGCGAGCTGAACGCGGGCGCCGGGGGCGAGGCTCGAGCCGTCGTTCTGGCGGACGACCGTCAGGTGATCGCCGGTGTCCGTGTCGACGAGGTAGCGCGTGAACGCGCCGACGAACACGACGTCTTTGATCGTCGCGGCTTCGCCGTGTCCGTTGAAGGTGATCCGCTCGGGTCGTACGCTGACCCTGCGGCCGTTGCGTTCGATGATGTTCGACGTGCCGACGAAGCCTGCAACGAACTCGGTCGCCGGACGCTCGTAGATCTCGTTCGGTGTGCCGACCTGCTCGATGCGACCCTCGTTGAAGACCGCAACGTGGTCGCTCATCGTCAGCGCCTCCTCCTGGTCATGCGTGACGTAGATGAATGTCATGCCGAGGTCCTGCTGGAGGGCTTTCAGGAACACCTGCATCTCCTGGCGCAGCTTCAGGTCGAGCGCGCCGAGTGGCTCGTCGAGTAGCAGCACCTTCGGGCGGTTGACGATCGAGCGCGCGAGCGCGACCCGCTGCCGCTGGCCGCCGGAGAGCTGAACCGGCTTACGTCCGCCGTAGTTCTCGAGGCGGACCATGCGGAGAACCTCGGCGACCTGGGAGCTCCGATCCTTGCGCGGAACGCCCTTCACCTTCAGGCCGTAGCCGACGTTGTCGGCGACCGTCATGTGCGGGAAGAGCGCGTAGTCCTGGAAGACGGTGTTGACGTCGCGCTGGTACGGCGGCTGTCGCGTGATCTCCTCGCCGCCGAGCGTGATCCGGCCGGCGTCGGGCTGCTCGAAGCCGGCGATCATGCGCAGCGTCGTCGTCTTGCCGGATCCCGACGGGCCGAGCAGCGTGAAGAACTCGCCGTCCGCGACCGTCAGGTCGATGTTGTCGACGGCGACCACGTCGCCATAGGTCTTGCGCGCCCCCTCGATGCCGACGTCAGCCGCCAAGGCACCGTTCCAGGATGCCGAGCCCCTGCTCGAGCTCGGCGTCGCCGATCGCGAATGGCACGAGGATGCGGATCACGTTGCCGTAGATGCCGCAGGAGAGCAGCATCAACCCCTGCTCGCGCGCGGCCGCGGTGATTCTCGATGTCTCGTCGCCCGTCTGCTCCGGCAGTTCGATTGCGAGCATCGGCCCGAGGCCGCGCACGTCGGATCCCGCAGGCGCCATCGCGGTGAGGCGCTCACGCAGGCGCGTGCCGATCTGCTCCGCGCGCGGGCGGGCGTCGGCGAGTGCGTCGAGGAGCGCGATCGCCGCTGCGCAGGAGAGCGG
>JBAQHS010000231.1:0-3554 GCA_049288455.1 Gaiellaceae bacterium
AGCATTGCGAGCGCTGACGCATACCCCATCTGGAAGTCGTTGAAGCCGTGCTGGTAGAGCAGCACCGGATAGAAGAGCGTCGAGTCCTCGGGGTAGCCGAGCGCGTTCAGCGTGTCGCCCGCCTGCGAGGCCTGGCCCGAGGCGATGCTCGCGGCGACGTAGGCCTGCGTGAAGTACTGCAGCCCCTGGATCACGCCAAACACGACGGCGAAGAGGATGACCGGGCTGACCGTGGGCAGCGTCACCCAGCGCAGGCGCTGCAGCGGCCCGGCCCCGTCGAGCTCAGCGGACTCGTAGAGATGCTGCGGCACGTCGAGCACCGCCGCCAGGAAGATCACCATCGTGTTCCCGACGCCCCACAGCGCGAGCAGCACGAGCGCGGGCTTCGACCACTGCGGTGACTGGAACCACAGCGGGCCCTGAATCCCGAGCTTGTCGAGGATCGTGTTCAGCGGCCCGGTCGCAGGATTCAGGATGTAGACGAACCCGAGTGTCGCGGCCACCGGCGGCGCAAGCGCAGGTAGATAGAAGACGGTCCGGAAGAAGCCCGCGCCGCTCTTCGCGCGGGCGAGCATCAGCGCGACACCGAAGGCGAAGAGCACCTGGAGCGGCACGGCGATCCCGATCATCCAGAGCGTGTTCTTCACCGCCGTCCACACCTGCGGGTCGGTGTGGATGAGGTAGTCATAGTTCGCCCAGCCGACCCAGCGCGGCGGCGAGAGCAGGTCGTAGTGGTTGAACGAGAGGTACGCGCTCATCACGAGCGGATAGCCGAAGAACACGGAGAAGCCGACGATCCACGGGCTCATCAAGAGCAGGACGAGGCGACGGCGACGCCAGTCGGCGCGCCGCCGCGCTCGGCTCCGCTGCGGGATCCCGGCGGGCGCCGCGAGAGCGCCCGCCGGTCCCGGAAGCGAGCTTTCGCTCAACGCTTCCCCATGAACCGTCCGTGGCGGCTCACGGCACTCCGCCGCCGCCCTTGGCCTGGGCAACCTGCGCATCGAGTTGCTTCGCGAGCTTCTTCAAGCCCGAGGCGAGGTCACCGCCGTGGCCGGTCTGCCACTTCGTGAAGAAGTTCTGGACGGAGTTCGTGTACGCCTGCCCCGAGGCGAGGATCGGCGAGGTGTTCGACCTCGGGTTCGCGAAGATCTTCAGGAACGTCGCGAAGTGCGCGTCCGGCGTGATCTCCTTCGAGTGCAGCGAGCTCGTGGTCGTCGGCACGTTGCGCAACCCGTTCGACAGCACGGCGAGCGGATGGTCGGCCGTCGTCAGGTACTTGACGAGCGCCCAAGCCTCCGTCTTGTGCTTCACACCCCGCGGGATGCCGATGATCGTGCCGTTGATGTAGCCCGAGCCGTACAGCTCCGAGTGCGCGTCGTCGGCCGGCATCGGCGCCGTCCCGTAGTCGAGGTTCGGGTGCTCGTTGTGGATGAACGCGACGCGCCACTCGCCGTCGAAGTTCATCGCCAGCTTGCCGGTCTCGAACGCCTGCGACGGCGTGAACTCGTCGATCGGCTGCGCCTGGAACCGCACGAGGTTCGAGTACCCGTACCAGTCGATCAGGCTCTTCGACCACTTGGCCCACTTCGCCCACGCGGGATCGGTGCCGATGGCCGAGTTGCCCTTCGAGTTGAGCCACTTGCCGCCGAAGTGCTGGATCCAGCGGTCGGGCGTGTTCTCGTAGAAGCCGACAACCGGGTCGAAGCCGGCGACCGTGATCTTGCCGCTCGAGTCGCGGACGGTCAGCTTCTTCGCGTCGGCCGCGAGCTCCGACATCGTCTTCGGCGGGCCCTTGATGCCGGCGGCTTTGAACAGCTTCTTGTTGTAGTACAGCCCGTAGTCGTCGGCGAGCAACGGCAACGCGCAGCGCTTGCCTTCGTACTGCGTGTAGTAGCGAGGCGCCGGTGGGAACATCGACGCCGAGATGTGATCCTGCTTCATCAGCGGGGCCAGATCGATCCAGCCGCCGCTGCCGCAGTAGTTGCCGACGTTGTAGGAGTTGAACGAGCTGACGACGTCCGGCGCCGTGCCCGAGCGAATCGCGGCGACGATCTTGTTGTCGTCGATTCCCCCAACGACGCTGATCGTCACCTCAGGATGGTTGCGGTCGTACTCGGCGACGACCTGCTTGAAGTCGGTCAGCTCATGACCGGCGCTCCAGCCGGCCCAGACCGTGAGCTTCGTCGGCCCGGTGCCGTGCACGTTCCGGGCAGCGGCGGCCGCGGCGACCACCAGTGCTGCGAGCAGAACAACTGCCGCGATGCGCTTCCTCATTCCGGCCTCCCAAGGGGACACAACAATCTGGTTAACCTTCTGAACGAGACGAGCCTAAAGCGATCGATCGCCTCCCGTCAAGCACCAACTTGTGCCCGATTGCGTTAAGGTTGATTACTCAATGGCTGTCGGGCGCGCGACACCTCCACTTCTCAAGGATCTGAACGAGCGGACCGTACTCGACGTGATCAGGACGGCGGCGCCGATCTCACGGGCCGAGATCTCCCGGCGCGCCGGCATCTCGAAGCCCACCGTCTCACAGGCGCTCCAGTCGCTGCTCACCGCCGGGCTCGTTCGTGAGGCGGCGCACGACGGCAGCGGCCCGAGCTACGGCGCGACGTTCTTCGAGCAGGTGCCCGAGGCCGCGTTCGTGCTCGGGCTCGATCTCGGCGCGCACTTCGTCCGCGGAGCGGTCTGCGACGTCCGTGGCGAGATTCGCGCCCGGCAAGACGTCGAGCTGCGCCAGCCGACGGTCGCCTCTGCGCGCGAGGCGATCGTGGGTCTTACCCGCGGCCTGATCGCAGCGGCAGGCGCACGACCCGACCTCGTCGACAGCGTCGTGCTCGGTGTGCCGGGCGCCGTGGATGTCGAGTCCGGGCGCATCTCGCTCGCGGTCAACGTCGCGGGCCTCGAGGGCGGCGACTTCCGCGGCGATCTCGCTGATGCACTCGAGCTGCCGCTGACAATCGAGAACGACATCAACCTCGCCGCGCTCGGCGAGCGCTGGCGCGGAGTGGCGCAGGGACTCGACGACTTCGCGTTCATCTCGATCGGGACGGGGCTCGGTGCCGGCCTCGTGCTGCGCGGCGAGCTCCATCGCGGCCACAGTGGGTTCGCCGGCGAGATCGACTACGCACGCATCGGGTTCGACGAGACGATGGACCCGTGCGCCGACGCGGTCACCGCGTTCGCGCAGTCGCTCGGCGCGCCTCTCCCCCACGACCCGCGCGCGATCTTCGCCGCGGCCCGGGCGGGCGATCGCGCCGCGCTCGAGGTGGTCGAGGAGGAGGCGCGGCGCATCGCGCTGCACATCGTCCCGATCGCCGCCGTCACGGACGTGAGCCTCGTCGTGCTCGGCGGTGGCATCGGCGCTAACGGCGATCTGCTCTACGACCACATCCGGCGGCTGCTCGCGAACTGGCTGCCGTCGCCGCCGCGGGTCGAAGGCTCGAGCCTCGGTGACGCAGCCGTCCTCACCGGCGCCCTCGCGATCGGTCTGCGCCCAGCGCGCGAGAACGTGTTCGTGAACCGAACGCGGCGACTCGCGGAAGCCTCCTCCT
>JBAQHS010000232.1:0-22942 GCA_049288455.1 Gaiellaceae bacterium
GCGTTCGGCTTCCCCGAGTTCACGACGTGAGCAACGAGCTGCCCGGCCGGCGTGAACTCGTCGACGTATCCCTTCCCCGGGTCTGCAACGTCGTCCTTCTTCGCCGCATCCTGCTTCGCGTACGTGACGAAGATGTTGCCCGCGAGCGCCTGGATTCCGAACGGCGCGAAGCCCTTCGGGATCGTGGCGTCGGTGAAGCCACCGGGGACGAGGTTGAGCGACGCGTCGAAGACGTCGATGCGGCCGTTGTGGAAGTCGGTCGCATAGAGCTTGTCGCCAATGGTCGCGAGACCCTTGTAGATCGCCCCTGCACTCGAGCGGTCGGCAGCCGTCACCGCGGCGGTGCCGTTCACGGCGGGCGTCCAACCCATGATCGTGCCCCCTTCGGTGGCGAACAGGAACCGCGCGGCGCCGTTCTTGCCGTTCTGGCTGATGACGAAGTCGGCGGCGTTCCCGTTGAAGACCGTGCCGGTCGGTGCACCTGCGACCGACACCGTCAGCGCCTGCTTCACGCCGGCGCCGCTGTAGAGCGTCGAGGAGTTCGTGCCGTTGTTGGCCGACCACCATGGTGTGGTCGGGCCGGCTGTCAGCCCCCACGCATTCACGAGCGACGAATCGGTTCCCGGTGCTGCTGCGGTCGCTCCGTCGGAGACGAGCGAGTGCACGGAATAGATGTCAGCCGCCGACCGCGCAAACGCGGAGCCGGCGACTACTGCGACGAGCGCGGCAGCGGCGAGCGCCGCGACCCAGCTCGAGACCTTCCTAGACATGATGTCCCCCCTCTTTTGAGGATGTTGACTACGCAATGACTCCGAGGGAGTACGGGGACGTGCGCGTTTCGGATTCGTCGAGGTAGCCGGGCGGGGTCTAGCGGTCGAACATGCCGCGCTCGCCGAGCTCGGGCGCGTAGAACCGCCCGGCCAGGTCGAGATGCTCGTACAGCGTCGCCGACGCGAGCTCGGGGTCGTGCGCCACACACGCCTCGAGCAGTCGCCCGTCCATCTCGCGGTGCTTGTCCTGCAGCTCGCCGGCCGCCGAGAAGAGGGCCGGCCGGAAGCGCTCGGAGCGGTCCCACGCGGGCCTGATCATCTGCGGCAGCCAGGGTGCGCCGCACGCGTCGTAGAGCGAGAAATGGAAATCGGTGTGGGCGCGCATCGCGGCGAGCACGTCCTTCGCTGCGCGCGCTGCGTCGAGCCGGGACAGATGATCGCGTGCGACTTCGATCTCGTCCTCCGTGATCCGCACGGCCGCCCGCCGGACGGCGAGTGCCTCCAGCACCAGGCGAACCTCGAACAGGTCGCGGAGGTCGTCGACGTCGAAGGGCAGGACGCGGGCGCCCTGGTGGGGGACGTGCTTGGCGAGGCCGAGCGCCTCGAGCTGGCGCACCGCCTCGCGAATGGGGGAAATGCTCATGCCGAGCGAGCGCGCCAGCTCGTCGAGCCGCAGCGGCGTCCCCGGCTTCAGCTCGCCCAGGATGATCGCCTCGCGCAGCTCCTCGAGCGCGAACTCGGCCATCGTCCGGTGCCTGATTCTCCCCGCCTCGGTTGCACGTGCACGTGGCATCCCGCGCAAGACCGTCCCATGCGCTTGATCAGATGTCAAACGCTGTGCGAGGATCACCCTGTGGCCTTTTCCTCGCTTGACCCATGCACCCTGATCCCCCAGTGTCCCACTACCCCCTCGCCGCTTCGCGGCGGCAGACAATGAAGGAGTCGAAGATGAGACGACTGAGTTCCCGTGCGGGGCTCATCCTGCTTGCCTCGACGGTGGCGCTCGCGGCCGTCGTTGCGACGGCGGCGGCGCGGACGTCCGCACCGGCGGCGAGCCCGATCACGATCGGGTGGGCGTTCGACAGCAAAGGCGCGATGGCGCCGTTCGACAATCCGGCACTCGCGGCGGCGCAACTGCGCGTCAAGCAGTGGAACGCCAAGGGCGGCGTCAACGGTCGGCAGCTCCAGATCAAGACCTGCGACACGCAGGGCAACAAGGCCGCGATCGCGAAGGCCTGTGCGCTGAAGTTGCTCGGGCAGGGCGCGAACATCATCTTCACGACGTGCGACGTCGACCTCGCCGCGCCGGTCGTGCAGGAAGCGATCAACCGCGGTGTGCTTGCAGTCGCGCCTTGCATCGGCACCGACCAGATGGGGCCAAAGCGCTTCGGCGCGAAGGGGAAGCTCGCCTTCAGCTTCGGCAACGTGGCGCAGGACGAAGGCTCCGCCATGGCGCAGTACGCATGGGCGAAGGGATGGCGCAAGGCGGCGCTCGCAACCGACGGCGTCATCGTCTACTTCAAGAACGTCGTGCAGGCCTTCAAGGCTCGCTGGACGCAACTCGGCGGCAAGGTCGTCGACCAGGAGACCTACCACTCGCTCGGCGGCAGTGACGTGAACAACGCGGTCAGCCGCCTGAACGGGGTGAAGGCCGATGTCGTGGTCACCTCGACCGCCGGTGCGTTCGGTGCGCTCTCGACGCTCATCTCCGGCATGCGCAGCGCCGGCAACGACACGCCGGTGATCAACTCGTGGGCAGGCGACGGCAACTACTGGCTGCCGAAGAGCCCGCCGGTGACGAACTACTGGTTCGTCACGTTCGCGTCCATCTTCGGCGACGATCCGAACCCGGCGATCAACAAGCTGGCGAAGCAGGTTCACGCCGGCACCGGCGGCTTCGTCACAGGCTCGGCTGCGATCGACGGCGTCGTCACGGCGATCAAGCGGGCCGGCGGCTCGACGAGCGGCGCCGCACTCGCGGCGCAGATGGAGAAGTTCAAGAAGGTGCCCACGCTCTCCGGGCTCGTCAGCTTCTCCGCGAAGTACCACACGGTGTTCGGCCGGCAGTACCGCGTCATCAAGATCCAGAACAACAAGGCGCACCTCGTCGGCACCGTCACCGCCAAGGTCGTCCCGAAGATCTAGATCGGATTGCCCACGGCGAAAGCAGTGGAACCCACGGTGGAACGGAGGCCCGAAGGAACACTTCGGGCCTCCGCTCTGTCGCGGTCCTTCGACGGCGTGCGGGCGCTCAACGCGGTGACGCTCGAGCTCGCGCGCGGCGAGGTCGTCGGGTTGATCGGCCCGAACGGGGCGGGCAAGTCGACCCTCGTGAACGTGCTCAGCGGCTTCGATCAGCCGGACGAGGGAACGGTCACGCTCGAGGGTCGCGACATCACGCGCTGGTCGCCGAACCGGCGCGGCCATCACGGCCTCGCGCGCACCTTCCAGCACAGTCATGGCTTCGGGGCGCTCTCCGTGCGCGAGAACGTCGAGATTGCCGCGCTCGGCGTCGGAGCCGGCCCCAGGGCGGCTGCCCAACGCGCAGCCGATCTGCTCGAGCGGCTGGCACTCGGCCGCTACGCCGACGTTTCCGCTGCGTCGCTCGCGCACGGTGACGAGCGAAGGCTCGGCGTTGCGCGTGCGCTCGCGACAGAGCCTCGCTTCGTCCTGCTCGACGAGCCGGCCGCCGGGCTGCCCGAGGGCGAAGTGCCGGCGTTCGCGGCTGTGGTTCGCTCGGTTAGCGACCAGCACGGCGCAGGCGTGCTGCTGATCGACCACAACATGGCGCTGATCATGGAGACGTGTGACCGCATCGTCGTCCTCGACCAGGGACGCACGCTCGCCGAGGGGACGCCGGGCGAGATTCGTGCGAACCTTGACGTCGCGGCGGCCTATCTCGGCGAGGCGCCGGTGAGCGAGGAGTGACCGTGCTCGTCGTGCACGAGCTCGACGTTCGCCACGGTGGTGTGCACGCGGTGCGTGGCCTATCGCTCACCGTCGGCCCCGGGGAGATCGTCGGCTTGATCGGCGCGAACGGCGCCGGCAAGTCCTCGACGCTGCACGCGATCATGGGCATCGCGCCGTGGAGCGGCGGCGATATCCGCCTCGGGGAGCAGTCGCTGCGCGGCCGGAGGCCCGAGGACATCGCCCGCAGCGGCATCGCGCTCGTGCCGGAAGGACGCCGCATCTTCGGCGAGTTGACCGTCGAGGAGAACCTTCGGCTCGGCCTCGCGGCAAGGCGCACGCGCGGCGGCACGGACAAGCTGCTTCGCCGCGTCTACGACCTCTTTCCGATCGTCGAGGAGTTCCGGCGACGACACGCCGGTGCGCTCTCGGGCGGGCAGCAGCAGCAGCTCGCAATCGCGCGCGCTCTCGTCGCCGAGCCCGATGTGCTGCTGCTCGACGAGCCGTCCCTCGGTCTTGCGCCCACGGTTGTCGACATCGTCTTCGAGGCGCTTGCCGCGATTCGCGACAGCGGACTCGCGGTTCTCCTCGTCGAACAGCGCGCGCAGCGCACCGTCGCGCTCGCCGACCGGTGTCACGTGCTCGCGAACGGCGAGCTGCGGTTGACGCTCGGCCCCGAGAACGCCAACGACACAACGGCGATGGTGGAGGCCTATTTCTCGTGATTCTCGGAGTGTTGAACATCGACTGGCAGACGCTCACGGACGCGGTCGCGCTCGGTGCGATCTACGCGCTGATGGCCGTCGGGATCGGGCTCGTCTTCGGCGTGCTCAGACTCGTCAACTTCGCCTATGGCCAGCTCGTGATGGCCGGTGCGTTCGCGCTCGCGCTCGCGTCGCAATGGGGTTGGCCCGGGTGGGCGGGCATCCTGCTGTGCTTCGCCGTCGTCATCGCCCTGTCGCTCGTCATGGACAGGCTCGTCTTCCGGCCGCTCCGATCGCATTCACCTGCGGTGATGCTCGTCGCGACGTTCGCCGTCGCCTTCCTGCTGCAGAGCGTCGCGACCCTGTGGTTCGGCTCACTCGGAAAGATCGCGACCTCGCTCGCGTACCTGAACCGGCCTGTGACGATCTCGAACGTCGACATCCGCAAGATCACGATCGTCGCAGTCGTCGTCGCAGCGCTCTGTCTCGTCGCTCTCTCGCTGCTGCTCGAGCGCACAACAATCGGTCTGCACATGCGCGCCGCCTCGATGGACTTTCAGACGGCACGCATCCTCGGTGTGCGGGCGAACCGTGTGATCGCGATGGCAGTGCTGCTGTCGGGCGCGCTTGCCGCCGTGGTCGCCGTGATGCTCACCGTTCAGACGCCGCTCGTCACGCCGGACTTTGCCTTACGCGACACAATCATCGTCCTCGCCGGCGTCGTGCTCGGTGGGATGAACCGACCGATCCCGGCGACGCTCGGAGGCTTCGCGATCGGCTTTGCGAGTGGGCTTCTCGGCGGTGCGCTGCCGACGAACCAGAGCCAGTACCTGCCGACGTTCCTCTTCGCGGCCGTGATCATCGTGCTGCTCGTGCGCCCCGGCGGGATCTTCGCGCGGAAGGGTGCGGTCGAGCGCGTATGAGGCGCGCCCTCGCCCTGCAGGAGCTCGTCGGGCCCGCGCTGCTCGTGGTCGCAGCGGCGTTCCTCGGAACCGCCGTCTCGATCTCGACCCAGTCGTACTTCACCGACGCGCTCGTGAAGGTCGCGATCGTGGTTGCGCTGTACGTCTTCATCGGAAACTCGGGTGTGCTCTCGTTCGGCCACATCAGCTTCGTCGCGGTCGGTGCGTGGACCGCGGGTGTGCTGTCGGTGCCCGCCTCCGAGAAGCCGGCGATCATGCCGAGCCTCGCGCACGTGTTGCGCGACCGCACGGTCGGCAACTTCTCCTCGCTCGTGCTCGCCGCGGTCGTCGGTGGGATCTGCGCGCTCGTCGTCGCACTGCCGTTGATGCGCCTTTCCGGCCTCGCGGCCGGGATCGCGACCTTCGGCGTGCTCGAGATCACCCACAACCTGTTGCGCTACGAGGAGAAGATCGGCCCGGGGCTGAACACCTTCTCCTCCGTGCCGGAGACGACGGGGTTGCGGCAGGCGGCAATCGGCGCGCTCGTCGTGATCGTTGCCGCGTATGCGTACGGACGCAGCCGGTTCGGACGGGTGCTGCGCGCGACGCGGGAGGACCCGGCCGCAGCCCGCGCCGTCGGCGTCTCGGTCTACCGGCAGCGGCTGACGGCGTTCGTCCTCTCGGGGCTGCTCGCCGGGCTCGCGGGCGGTCTCTACGTGCATCTGCTGCCGCTCAACACCGAGTCGCTCTATCTCGACCTCACGTTCATCACGCTGGCCATGTTGGTGATCGGTGGCGCGACCAGTCTCTGGGGCGCGGTTGTCGGTGCCCTCGCGGTGAGCGCCCTCGACTCGTATCTCGCGATCGCCGAGAACGGCACGTCGTTCCTCGGCTGGCACATCGACCTTCCCGCCGGCACGCGCGTGATCGTCGTCGGCGCATTGATGGCGACGGTCTTGATCCTGCGCCCGTCCGGCCTGACCGGCGGTCGTGAGTTCCGCCTTCGCTGGGTGCGCCGGTGACGCGCGTCTGCATCGCCGGCGCCGGCGTGATCGGCAGTCTCTTCGCGGCGCACCTCGCTCGCGTCGCGGACGTGTCGGTGCTAACGCGGCGCGACGAGCATGCGGAGCGGCTGAATGCGGACGGACTGCATGTCTCCGGCCGCGCCGAGTTCCAGGCCCACGTCGAAGCGGGAACGTCGCCGGCGGCGCTGCCCGAGCCGGAGCTCGTGATCGTCGCGTGCAAAGGCCCCGATGTCGAGCCGGTCGCGGCCGGGCTCGCCGGCTTCTGGCCGGCGGCGACTGTGATGACGGTGCAGAACGGCATCGGAGCGGAGGCGATCGTGGCCCGGCACGGCAAGTGGAAGCTGCTCTCGGCCGTGACCTTCATGAGCGGGACGCGCCACGACGACACGCATGTCGAGTACATCCTCGACACCGCGACGTGGATCGGCCCAGGCCGTGGCGCCAGTCCCGACGATGCCCGGGCGGCCGCAGCCCTGATCGTCGCCGCGGGCCTTCAGGCCGAGGCATTCGACGATCTCCGGCCCGCACAGTGGTCGAAGCTGATCTTCAACGCGACGGTGAACACCGTTGCCGCGCTCACCGGGCTGCCGCATGATCCGCATTTTGCGGCGGAGGCCGACCCGCGCGACCTCGGGCATCTCGTCCGCCAACTCATGGACGAGGGCAAGGCCGTCGCTCGCGCCGCAGGCGTCGAGCTGCGCGAGGACCCGTGGGAGATGAATGTCCTTGCGACCCAGCGCGGCAGTCGTCATTACCCTTCGATGCTCGAGGACGTGAACGCACACCGCCCGACCGAGGTTGATCTGATCACGGGCTCGCTCGTGGCGGAGGCTCAACGGCTCGGCGTGCCAGTGCCGCTGCACGAGACCATGTATCGACTGATCAAAGGTAAGGAGGCTTCCTGGGAATGAGGGTGTGTGTTGTCGGTTGCGGTGCGGTCGGGTCGCTGTTCGCGGCGAATCTCGCGACGCTCGAGGACGTCGAGGTCTGGGCATTCGACGCAGCGCAGGCGCACGTCGATGCGATCAACCGGGACGGCCTGCGGCTCGTCGGCGCAGGCGAGGTGACCGGTCGCGTTCGCGCCACCACCGACGCGTCGGAGTTGCCGCCGTGCGACTTCGGGATCGTCGCGACCAAGGCGATGCACACCGAGCCGGCCATCGCAGTCACCGCGCACGCGTTCGCGACAGGTGCCGTCGCGACCGTTCAGAACGGTCTCGGGAACGAGGAGGTCGTCGCCGCGCACTGCGCGCGCGTGATCCGCGGTACGACATTCCCGGCCGGGAAGATCCTCGAGCCGGGCATCGTGCAATGGGACGTGAAGGGCGACACGACGCTCGGCCCGTTCGAAGCCGCCCCGGCTGCGCTGCCCGAGATCGAGCGTCTCGCCGACGCTTGCACGCGGGGCGGGATGCCGACGACGGCGGTCGCAGATGCGCGCGGGCCGCAGTGGCGGAAGGTGATCTTCAACGCAGCCACGAATCCGATCGGGGCGCTGACCGGGCTCACGCACGGCCGCGTCTGCGAGCAGCCGCCGTTGCGCGCGCTCGTCTCGCTCCTCGTCGACGAGGGCAAGGCCGTCGCTGCGGCGCAGGGGATCGTGCTCGACTCCGATCCAGAGGAGCTGATCGACTTCGCGGCCCGGCCCGAGGTTGCCTACGACCACAAGGCGTCGATGCTCCAGGACGTGGAGGCGCGTAGGCAGACTGAGGTCGACTATCTGAACGGCGGAATCGTGGAGTTCGGCCGGCGGCACGGCGTCGAGACGCCCGGGCACGCGGCCATCTGGGCACTCGTCAAGGGAATGGAGGCGTCGTGGACGCAGCAGTGATCGGCACCGGTGCGGCCGCAGTGCCTTCGGCGGAGGTTGAGCTTCGCTACAGGAAGATCCGCGAGGCGATGGCTCGTGACGGCCTCGACGCCGTGATCGTCTCGGGCAACGAGTACAGCGGCTTCGAGGGAGCGGTCACCTACATGTCGGGCTTCGTGATCGTGCATCGCTACGCCTACGTGCTTCTGCCGCTCGAGGGTGATCCGTCGATCGTCTTCCCGCGCGAGGCGCGGTACGTCGGCGAGCACGGCACGACGTGGATCGAGGAGCAGCAGTTCGTCGACCTGCCGGGCGCGTGGCTCGCCGACCGTGTTCGCGGCCAACGCGTCGGTGTGTACGGGCTCGACTACGTGCTGACGGTGCGCGACTACCAGGCGCTCGACGGCGTCGCCGAGATCGTCCCGTGGGACCTCGGCTTCGACCATGCGCGGGCGGTGAAGAGCGACTTCGAGCTCGTCTCGGTGCGCGAAAGCGTGCGGATCAACACGGAGGGCTTCTGGATCTTTCTCGACGCCTTCGAGGTGGGGAAGAGTGAGCGCGAGATCCTCGCGCCCTGCGAGGAGTACTTCGTCTCGCAGGGGTGCGGACGGCTGACGATGGACATGGTGCTGACGGGCACCGGCGGTGCGGCGCGCCCCGAGTTCAAGATCGCGGGGCCGGCGACGGTCGAGCAGGGCGATCTGGTGCTGCCGTCGCTCGAGATCGCGGGGCCGGGCGGCCACTGGGTCGAAGTCTCTCGCGCGATCTGCGCCGGCGAGCCGAGCGACGAGACGAAGCGAATGCTCGAGGCCTACGAGGAGTACTACGACGCGGCGCGCGGCATCCTCAAGGAGGGAGCCACGGCACACGACGCGCATCGCGCGGTCTCGAAGGGCTTCACCGACCGCGGCTGGGCACTTGGCCACGTCACCGGCCACTCGATCGGCATGACGATGATCGAGTTCCCAAAGGTCGGCGAGGGCATCGATACCGTGTTGCACAGCGGCATGGTCCTGTCCATGCATCCGCACGTGATCTCCGACGACGGCGAGGCGTGCCTCTACATGCAGGACACGTGGCTCGTCACGGGCGACGGCGGTGTGCCGCTCGCCGACCTGCCGATGCGGATCTTCGACGGAATGGAGCAGCGAGCATGACCGACGGGCCCGAACTTCTGAAGCCGATCCTCGAGGGAACGGCCCCGAGCGACTACGAGCGCTACCTGCGCACCGATGAGCTGCTCGCGCTCCAGAAGGACGCCGACGAATGGATTCACCGCGACGAGCTCCTCTTCCAGTCGGTGCACCAGACCTCCGAGATCTGGCTGAAGCTCGCCTGGAACGAGGTCGAGGAAGCCTCGCGCCTCGTCGGCGAGGGCGACCTCCGCGCCGCGATCCGCCTGCTGCGCCGCTCCAACGACTGCCTCAAGCTCGTCACGCAGGCACTCGAGATGCTCGAGCACATGTCGCCGTGGGAGTACACCGAAGTGCGCAAGGTGCTCGGACACGGCAGTGGGTTCGACTCTCCCGGCTTTCGCGAGATCCGCCGGGTCGCGCCGCCGCTCGGCGACGCCTTCCATGCGGCGCGCAAGCAAGCCGGGCTCTCGCTCACCGACGTCTACGTCCGCGGGCGCGAGTTCGAGGATCTGTACAACCTCGCCGAGCAGCTGATCGAGCTCGACGAGCGCGTGATCGTCTGGCGGGTCCGCCACTTCAAGGTCGTGCAACGCGTGATCGGCGCGGGTGTCGTCGGGACGCAGGGGACGCCCGTCGAGGTGATGGGGCGGCTGATCCACAAGTCGTTCTTCCCAGAGCTCTGGAACGTGCGCAACGACCTCACGAACATGAACCTCCCCGAGTGAGCTTCGCCGGAGTCGCACTCGGCTGCGGGAACTTCGGCGGCATCGGCTCGGCGCCGGAGTTCTTCGGCCAGGGCATCGACGACGAGACGGCGTTTCGGATCATGGATACCGCCTGGGCGAACGGGCTCCACTGGTTCGACACCGCGGACGCCTACGGGGGCGGCACGAGCGAGCGTCTGATCGGGGAGTGGCGCGCCGACCGGATGCCCGGCGAGCTCGTGCTGACAACGAAGGTCTTTCACTCGACGCGGGGCGAGCCGGGCGACGTCGGCCTCGCACCGGATCGCATTCGCCGCCAGCTCGAAGGCAGCCTCGGGCGCCTGGGCGTCGAGCGGGTCGACCTCTACCTTGCGCACGAGCCCGACGACGCGGTGCCGCTCGGTGAGACTGTCGAGGCGTTCGAGACGCTTCGCGGCGAGGGGCTGATCGGAGCCTGGGGGCTCAGCAACTACGACGCCGACGGGGTGCGGGAGGCGCTCCAGGTCGCCCAGCCGGCGATCGTGCAGAACTCGTTCTCGCTTCTCGACCGTGGCGACGAGCGTGACGTGATCCCGCTCTGCGCTGAGCGCGGCATCGCGTACGTTCCGTTCGGCCCGCTCTCCGGCGGTTGGCTCACCGGCAAGTACCGCCGCGACCAGGCGTTTCCCGCCGGCTCGCGCATGACGCAGCGGCCGGGGCCGTACGAGCACCTGCGCACCGACGCGACCTTCGACGGGCTGGACCGCCTCGGTGAGAAAGCGCGCGAGCTTGGCGTCGACATGGCCACGCTCGCGTTCGCCTGGGTGCTCGCTCATCCGGGCGTCAGCGGAGCGGTCTGCGGCCCGATGCGGCCTGAGCATCTCGAGCCGGTCCTCGCCGCGCGCGACCTTGCGCTCACCGAGGCGGAACATCAACAGATCGGAGGGCTCTTCGCATGAGCGTTCGGATTCTCGACGAGCACGATGTGCGGCGCCTCTTGCCGATGGCGGAGTGCATCGGCGTGATGGCCGACGCGCTCGCATCGCTCGCGCGCGAGGAGCTGCACAACCCACTTCGCTTCGTCGTGCGGCCGCCGGGCGTGCCGACGCTGATGGGTCTCATGCCCGCCCACCGGTCGGCCCCGGTGCCTCTGTACTCCCTGAAGACGGTCGTGATCGCGCCGGCGAACGCCGCGCTCGGACTCGATCTCCATCAGGGGTTCGTCGCGCTGTTCGACGGTGACACCGGCGAGACGCGCGCGATCATGAATGCAGGTGGGATCACGGCGGTACGTACGGCCGCCGTCTCCGGCGTTGCCACCCGGTTGCTCGCGCGCGAGGACGCACGGACGCTCGCGATTCTCGGCGCGGGAATCCAGGCAAAGGCGCATCTCGAGGCGATGCTGTCCGTTCGGGACTTCGATCGTGTGCTCGTCTGGAGCCGGACGCCGGGGCGTGCACTCGAGCTCGAGGGCGTCGAGGAAGTGGCGACTGCGGAGGAAGCCGTACGCGAGGCGGATGTCGTCGTCACCGCGACGTCGGCGCCAGAGCCGATCCTCGAGCGGGCGTGGCTGAAGGAAGGCGCACACATCAACGCCGCGGGCTCGAGCATTCCCACAACCCGTGAGCTCGACACGGCGACGATGGTCGCCGCGTCGCTCTTCGTCGATCGTCGTGAGTCGACACTCAACGAGGCGGGCGACTACCTCTTTCCGATGCGTGAGGGAGCGATCGGCCCCGAGCACATCAAGGCCGAGCTCGGTGAGATCCTGATCGGCGCTGCAGCCGGCCGCACAGCCGACGATGAGCTGACCGTGTTCAAGTCGCTCGGGCTCGCGGTCGAGGATCTCGCCGCAGCCGAGTACATCCTCAAGCGCGCTGAGGCCGAGAACGCCGGGACGGTCGTCTCGCTGTGATCGCGCTCGCCGAGATCGAGCGCGCACGCCGGGTGATCGACGGCATCGCGGTGAGGACGCCGCTCATCCGTCTGAACGTCGACGCTGACGCCGAGATCTACCTGAAGCTCGAGACGCTCCAGCCGGTGAACTCCTTCAAGATCCGCGGCGCAGGCAACGCGGTGCTGCAGGCGACCGACGACGAGCTGCGCGACGGCGTGCTCACGGCGAGTGCCGGCAACATGGCGCAGGGAGTCGCGTTCGCGGCGCGTCTGCGTGGAGTGCCTGCGACGATCGTCGTGCCGGACCACGCGCCCGCGGCGAAGCTCGACGCAATCGCGCGCTACGGCGGGCAGGTGATCAAGGTTCCCTACGACGAGTGGTGGCAGGTACTCGTCACGGGCCGCTACGAAGGCGCCGCGGGAATGTTCATTCATCCGGTCGCCGACGATCGCGTGATGGCCGGCAACGGCACGATCGGGTTGGAGCTGCTTGAGCAGCTCGCCGACTTCGACGCCGTCGTCGTGCCATACGGCGGCGGCGGTTTGCTGACAGGGATCGCGAGCGCGGTCAAGGCGACACGACCGGATGTGAAGTTCTATTCCGCGGAGCCCGAGACGGCTGCCGCGGTCGCGGCGTCGCTTGCGGCCGGGAAGCCGACGTCGGTCGAGTACGTGCCGTCGTTCGTGGACGGCTCCGGCAGCCGCGAACTGATCCCACAAGTGTGGGAGCACGCCTCGGCTCTCCTCGACGGCGGCTTCGCGATTCCGCTCGCAGACGTCGAGGACGCGGTGCGCACGCTCGCCGCTCGCACCCGCGTGATCGCTGAAGGCGCCGGTGCGCTCAGCGTCGCGGCCGTGCTGACAGGCCGCGTGCCCAATGCCAGGAAAGTCGTCTGCATCGTGTCGGGCGGCAACATCGACTTCGGGGTGCTCACCCGCATCCTGCGAGAGGAGCACGCATGACGACCACGAGCTTTTCAGCCGAGGCTGCGCGCGAGCGGTTCTCGTCGCTCCGCTCCGGCTTCGCGTTCTTCGACGCGCCGGGCGGCACCCAGGTTCCTGACGAGGTCGGCCAGGCGATCGCGAACGCGCTTCGTGAAGCGTCGGGCAACCTCGGCGCCCCGTATGCAACGGGTCGCGCGGTGGAGGCGATCCTCGCGCGGGCGAAGGCGGACGCCGGCCGTTTCCTCGGTTGCACTGGGGACGAGATCTCGTTCGGCATGAACATGACGACGCTCGATTTCGCGCTGGCCCGCACCGCGGCCCGTGACTTCGCGGCCGGCGATGAGATCCTGACGACGCAGCTCGATCACGACGGCGGTGTTGCGCCGTGGGTGGAACTTGCTGCTGACAAGGGCTTGAAGGTCGGCGTCGTCGCGGCGACTGACGAGCTCACCGTCGACTACGACGACCTTGCGCGGCAGCTCGGCGAGCGTACGAAGGTCGTCGCGTTCGCGCTCGCGTCGAATGCGACCGGCTCGGTGGCCGACGCAACGCGCATTTGCGCGATGGCGCGCGAAGCGGGTGCGATCTCGTGGATCGACGCGGTGCACTACGCAGCCCACGAGCCGCTCGACGTTGCGGAGATTGGCTGCGACGTGTTGATCTGCTCCCCGTACAAGTTCTGCGGCCCGCACCTCGGGGTTGCGTATGTGCGCCGCGAGCTGGCCGAGTCGTGGCGGCCATATAAGGCGCGGCCCTCGTCGAGCTCGCCCTCCGGGCGTCGCTTCGAGACGGGAACGCTGCCGTACGAGCTGCTCGCCGGATTCAGTGCGACGATCGCGTATCTCGACTCCCTTGGCGGCATGGGCGTGCTGCGCGACTACGAGCGGGAGCTCGGCGAGCACCTGATTGCGAACCTGCCCGGCAACGTGACGTTGTACGGGCCGCCGACGATGGAAGGCCGCGTCCCGACGTTCCTCTTCAACGTCGACGGTAGGGGCGCCGAAGAAGTCGCGCGGACGCTCGGCGAGCGTGGTTACGGGATCTGGTACGCCGACAACTGGTACTGCGTCGCTCTCGGCGAGCGCCTGCCTGAGCAGTCACTGCGCGCGGGGCTGATCCATTACAACACGCGCGACGAGGTCGACCGGCTCCTCGCCGAGCTCGCGTCGCTGTAGCCCGAGCGACCGCCCACACAGGTTCGGCGGCAGCCGTCGTCACGGGCGACCCGATTGGCGGCAGCCGTCATCACAGAAGTGCAACAACTTTGCGGAAAGAGTGCGTCGAAGCCTTGTCGTTGCGGACAGGATCTGCGACGTTTCGAGCGCTGAACCGCTTCGGAGCAACCTCCCCGGCGGTCGGTGACGGCTACCCGCTTGCCACCAGTCCGGCGGCAGCCGCCGTCAAGGAGGTGCGACGGATCTGTCCCGGCGGCGTTGTCTTCGGCGTGCTATTGGCCGCCGAAGTCCGGCGTGTCGGACGAGCTGAGGAACGAGCCGTCCGGCGCGTAGAGCACGAAGTGGACGAGCGACGGGTTGTAGATCGTGCTCATCTTGATGCGCACCGTCTCGGGGTACCGCTTGACCGCGACCGTCGAGGTGTACCGGTGGATCACGATCTCCGCCTGCGACTCACCGCCTTGCAGCGCGTCGATCAAACCCCACTGCAAGGTCACGTGCTTGCCGGCAACTCCACCGACGCTGATCGTCGTCGATGCGACCGCCACGCCGTTTGTGACCTTCACCTGCGCCTTGGCCACCTTGGCGACGAGGCCACCCTCGCCCTTGCCGTTGCCGCTCGAGCCGCCGCCCGCATCGCCGCCACGCCCATTCGAGCCGCACGCGGCCACCGCGAGGACGACCGCGGCGCCGAGCAGGATGTTCCGGAGCCGGGTCACAGCCATATTGTTACCGATACGCAATCCGGTCGGCGGCAGGCGGCGTAGATTGCCGTATGCGCATCCTTCTCCTTGCCCCCGTGAGTGCCGCCGCGGCCTCTCTCCTGCTTCCAGGTCCGACCGCCGCCGACAATCCGATGCTCGTCGGCAATGTCGGACCCGGATTCTCGATCTCCCTGCACGATCCGGCCGGCAACGCCGTCAACCAGATCGATCCAGGGACCTACACGCTCGTCGTCCACGACAAGGCCGACATTCACAACTTCGACCTTTCCGGGCCCGGCGTGAGCGCCAAGACCGACATCGATTTCGTTGGTGACCAGACGTTCACCGTCACCTTCGCCGAGGGCCGCTACACGTACGTCTGCGACGCGCACTTCGCGACGATGAACGGCAAGCTGACCGTCGGCAACCCGCCGCCGCTCCCGCCGCCACCGACTCCGAAGGCAACGCCGCTGTCGGTGCATGTCGGCCCCGGCCGCGTGCTCGCCTTCCCGAAGGGCCTCGCGATCGGCAAGTACGCGATCACGATCCACGACCTCAGCAAGGCCGACAACCTGCACCTGAAAGGCCCCGGCGTCGACCGCAAGACCGGGATCGCCTTCCGCGGCACGGTGAAGTGGACGGTCTCGCTGAAGGCCGGCACCTATCGCGTGTGGAGCGACGCCCACAAGACGCTCGGCCACGCGGTCAAGGTCGACTAGGCAACGCTCCCCGGGCCGTCGCCGGGAGCTGACACACATCTGCGCACGGTTGGTCCCTGTTTCGTTCCTGTGTCTGACACCGGCCGTGTCCCGTGCGGCGCGAGCCGAGGACGCTTGGTAGCGAGCCGTTTGCACGATCAGTGGCCACGCCCCGTCACACATTTGTGACAGTTATGTGGCACTTCTGCGCGTGTGTCTGACACCGGCCGTGGCTGCCGCGGACGGCTCCCGAGAGGACGCGTTGTCTCAGGCGCGCTCGAAGTGCTCAAGCTCGTTTGCGACGAGGTCGGCCCACCGACCGGCTCTCGGTATGCGAACAGGCTTGCCCGATGGCGCGCGCAGCGCGACGCCGTGCAGGCCGCCGGGGATGAGCGTGTACTCGCCGGTCGCCCCGAGCGCGAGCGCGCGGTCGAAGCCGCGGCGCGACAGCTTCGCGCTGACGCCGGGGACACCCGGCAGGTAGCGGTCGAGCGAGCCGTGCAGCACGCGCAGCCGCTTCCCCCGCAGCGGCTCGACCGAGAGCCGGTCGGGGATCCACGGCGCGAGACCGAGGACCGTCACGACCGAGGGCTCGGCGGCACAGCCGATCGAGACCGCGCCCCCCATCGAAAAGCCGAGCAGCAACGTCCGGGGTGCGGCCACCTCCGCGATCGCTGCGCGCGCGTCATCGACACACTCGTCGAGACGCCGCCACGACTTGATCCGGTAGCGAACCTCACCGAACCGGAGCGCGGGGAAGCGCGGCGTGAGGCGCCGCACGAGCCATTCGAGAGTTGCGCTCCAGGTTCCCTCGACTTCGGCGGCCTGGCCCCCGTTCACGCAGATGACCGCGTCGCCGCGTGCAGGGCCGTTGAGGCGCAGCTCCGCCCCTGTCGCGAGGAGCATCAGCGCAGCTCGAAGAACCCGAGCTCGAGCAGCTCGCGCACCGCATCGACCGCTTCGCGTCGCAGCTCACTCGCCGAGCGGCGCGTCAGCTCGAGCTGCTTGCTCGTCCGCTCGATCGCTCGCCCGAGCGTCACGTTTCCGCTGAGCAGCGCGACGACATCCGCTGTCTCCGGGTTGACGTCGAGCTCAGGCATCGTCCCCTCGTGCAGGACGACCGTTGCCGCCTCACCGCCGTCCGCGTCGAAGCTCCGGTCGATGCGGACGTCCTCGACGAGCTCGAATGTCCCATCGAGCAGCGCCTCGTCACTGCGGACCGTCGCGAGATAGCTCTGCGCTGCGAAGGCACGCTCGATCTGCGGCCCGGCATCTTCGAGGTCATCCTCCTCAATCGGGTCGACCCGCACGGCATGGTCGGCTCCCTCGCGGCGGTGCAGCAGGACGCCACCCTCGGTGATCCAGCCGACGCCGATCGATTCGAAGTACGCGCACCAGTCGTCGAGCGCCTCGCCGAGTGCCCTCTGGTCGTCGACCAGATGGTTGTTCCAGGAGAACGCGTGGTCGAGCGGATCCGCGCTCGACATCCCGAGCACCCAGGCGTCGCAGCCCGAACCGTCGATCCACTCGAGCACGCGATCGTCCGGATCCTCCTTCGTCTCCGCGACCCAGCTGACGAGCACCGAGGCAAAGCCGTCGTCGGCGAGCGCCGCGGCAGCGTGCCGGACGACGAGCTCGGACATCCGGTCGACCGGCATGCCGGAATCTCGGTACTGCCAGCGCGACTCGGGAGAGACCACGAACGGCGCGTTGCAGGTGACGAGGTCGAACGTCTCACCCGCGACCGGCTCGAAGAGGCTGCCGGGGCGCGTCTCGATGTTGTCGAGACCGTTCAGGGCGGCGTTGATCTCGGTGTATGCGAGCGCGCGCGGGTTGAGATCGGTCGCGATCACGCTGTCGCTGTGCCGCGCCGCGAGCAACGCGTGCGCACCGTTGCCGGTGCCGATGTCCACCGCCCTCGAGACGCGGCGGCGTGGGGTGAGCGCGGCGAGCCAGGCTGTCGTCGGCGAGAACGTTGACACGTAGCCGTGCGGGTCGTTCGGCGTCGAGAAGCCGTCGAAGGAGATCAGGAGGCCCTCGACCGGCATGATCCGAGACCGTGGGCGGAGCATGCCCTCCTCGGACACGACGAGCCCAAGTGCGAGCAGCGCCTCGACCCCCTCGCTGCCGAGCGCGACGGTGCCCTCGGCCTCGTCGACCGGGAGCTGGAGCAGCAGCAGTCGCAATGCGGTCCCGAGGGGCGTCCGCGGCAGCCGGCGGCTGAAGACCGCGACATCCTCCGGCCCGGCCGAGACACCGTCCTCGCCGAGCAACTCCTCGACCGACTCCTCGCCGTAGGCGAGGCGCGCCAGCGCGGCGCTCAAGGCCTCGGCCGCGACGGTGTCGGGAACGGGGTCCCAGTTCTCGCCGAGTGCAGATTGGGTCATCTCCGTGGGCACGAATGCGGATTGTGCATTGCGTGGAGGTCTCGCCGCATGTCGCTTCGTACACTCGGACGGGAACGTGCTCAGTTATCTCGTCAGGCGGCTTCTGTGGGCGATGGTGCTCTTCGTCGCCGTGACCGCCGTCACGTACATCATCTTCTTCACGATTCCCTCCGATCCAGCGCGGCTCGCGTGCGGGCAGCGGGCGTCGCAGAACTGCGTTCGCGCTGCGGCCGCGTTCATCGGCACGGACCGGCCGGTATACGTCCAGTACGCGCGGTTCCTCGACCGGCTTGTCGTCCACCATTCGCTCGGCCGCTCGTTCGTGAACCGCCGGCCCGTGAACGACGAGGTGCTTGCCGCCGCTCCGGTCACGGCTTCGCTCGTGTTCGGCGGGATGGTGCTCTGGCTGTTGATCGCGCTCCCGGTCGGTGTGCTCTCGGCCGTCCGGCCCCGCTCGCTGCTCGACCGCCTCGCGATGGTCGGCGTCCTCGTCGGGATCTCCGCCCATCCGGTCTGGATCGGCCTCCTCGCGGCCTATTTCTTCGGCTTCAAGCTGCATCTCTTCCCGATCTCGGGCTACTGCGACCTCATCAACCCGTCGGGCACCTGTGGCGGGCCGGTGCAATGGACGTACCACCTCTTCCTGCCGTGGGCGACCCTCGCTGTCCTCTACGCCGCGATCTACGTACGCATGATTCGCGCGAACGTCATCGAGGCAATGAACGAGGAGTACGTGCGCACGGCGCGTGCGAAGGGCGCATCCGAGTGGCGCGTCCTACGTGCGCATGTGCTGCGAACCGCACTGCTCCCGACGGTGACCATGCTCGGCATGGACGTCGGCCTCGCGCTGTCCGGGGCGATCTTCATCGAGACGGTCTACGGCCTGAACGGGCTCGGCAAGCTTGCCCTCCAGGGCGTGAACACGATCGACCTGCCGACGACGCAAGGCGTTGTCGTCTTCGCGACGACCACGATCCTCCTCTTCACCCTGGTCGTCGACTGCGTCTACGCCTGGATCGACCCGCGCATCAGGCTGACCTGACGTGGAGCCTTCGATCATCTAAGGTCGGACGATGAGCCAGCGCGTTGCGATCCTGGGTGCGGGCCGTCTCGGCGAGTCGCTGCTTCGCGGATTGCTCAGCTCCGACTGGCGCGCACCGGGCGAGATCGTCCCGACGAGCCGGCGGCCCGAGCGGGTCGCTGAGCTGTCGGACCGGTACGGCGTATCGGCAACCTCCGACAACCGCGCGGCAATCCAAGACGCCGGGCTCGTGGTCGTCGCGGTGAAGCCGCAGGACATGACCGCCGTGCTCGCAGAGATCGCGTCGTCACTGACTGTCGAGCAGACGGTGCTCTCGGTCGCGGCCGGCATCCGCACCGGCTCGATCGAAGCGCACCTTCCGCCGGGCAGCCGGGTCGTGCGCGCGATGCCGAACGCCCCGGCGCTCGTGCACGAGGGCATCGCGGGGCTGTGCGGCGGTGCGCATGCACGGGACGTCGATCTCGACCTCGCGAGCGAAGCACTCGGCCATCTCGGGGCGGTCGTCCGCGTCGCAGAGGACGACATGGACGCGGTCACCGCGCTTTCGGGCTCGGGCCCCGCCTACTTCGCGCTGCTCGCCGAGGCGATGATCGAAGCCGGCCTGTTGCTCGGCCTCAGCCGCGACGTCTCGACGCGGCTCGTCGTCCAGACGATGTTCGGGAGCGCGCTCCTGCTGCGCGACGAGCGCATGCATCCGGTCGAGCTGCGCGAGGCAGTGACGTCGCCCGGCGGGACGACTACGCGTGCGATTCAAGAGCTCGAGCGCAGTGGTGTTCGCGCCGCATTCCTGAATGCGATCACGGCTGCAACCGAGCGCTCGCGCGAGCTCGCCGCCCGCGTCTCCGACGACTGATCCTCCGGCAAACGGGTGCGCTCTTCGAACGAGGAGCGCGTCTCAGAGCGAGCGCCTGTGCCGACCGACATTTTTGAGCTGAGTCCCTCGTTCCCGACCGACGCAAGGGCACCGCGAGGGCGGACGCGTCAGGCGGGGCCACGGCTGGTGCCAGGCACCACTACGAGAGCGTGACGATGTGTCCCCACCCGAAGGTTGCAAGCCAAAATGCGCTCGAAGGGCTGGTGCCAGGCACCGCCTGCGGAGGCGTGACGATTCATCCACAGGACACGTCCCGTACGAACGAAACGGGCCGGCCGAGACCGCCGGAGCGCGCCCCCAAAACGCCGCCGCGCTACACCACGCTCGTTCTGAGACGAGGTCCAGGTTGTCGAGTTCGGGGGCTCGCTACCAGTCGGTCGGCTTGTAGTCCTTCAGGAACTTCCCCCAGATGTGTTTGCCGGTGTTGAAGCCGTCGATGATCGGATCGACGATCCGGGCTGCGCCGTCGACGATGTCGAGGGGCGGCCGGAAGCGATGCTCGACGGCCTTCTGCTCTGCGATGTGCGCCGGGTCTTCGTCGCTCACCCAACCGGTGTCGACGCTGTTCATGTGGATCCCGTCGCCGTGGTAGTCCGCGGCCGAGGTGCGCGTCATCATGTTCAGCGCGGCCTTGGCCATGTTCGTGTGTGGGTGCCGCGTGGTCTTGAACCGCCGGTAGAACTGCCCTTCGACGGCCGACACGTTGACGACGTGCTTGTCGCGCTCGGGCGTGCGAAGGAGGAGCGGCTTGAGGCGGGCGTTGAGCACGAACGGGGCGACCGCGTTCACGAGTTGCGTCTCGAGCAGCTCGACGGTCGAGACCTCGGCGAGCAGGAGGCGCCACGAGTTCCGCTCGCGCAGGTCGACCTGTTGGAGGTCCTGGTCGAGCCGACCCTCGGGGAAGAGGTCGGCCTGCCCGGCGAGGTCGTCCGGCAGCAGTGCCACCTGTGTCAGCTCGGCCGCGCGCGTGACCCCGACGGCGCCCGCGGGCAGCATCTCCGTGCGGCGCAGGCCCTCGTAGGAGCCGAGCAGGCGCTGCACCTCGGCCGGCATGTCGCGCGCGGCCTCAGTCTCGCCCTCGAGCATGTGCCGATAGAACTCCGCCGGCCGGCGCACGGTTTGGCACGCGTTGTTGACGACGAAGTCGAGCCGGTCGCGAGTCTGCTCGAGGTGATGGCAGAACGCCTCGACGCTCGGCGTGTGCCGGAGGTCGAGCCCGAAGATCTCGAGCCGGTCGCCCCAGACCGCGAAGTCCTCTTCGCGGGCGTAGCGTGAGGCCGCATCGCGCGGGAACCTCGTCGTGACGATCAGCTGGGCGCCGGCGCGCAGCAGCTTGATGCCCGCCTGATAGCCGATCTTGACGCGGCCGCCGGTGAGCAGCGCGACGCGTCCGCTCAGGTCGGCAGTCTCGGTGCGCTTGCCGAAGTTGAACTCGGCGCAGGCCGGGCACATCTGGTCGTAGAACGGGTGAATCTCGACGTAGAGCTGCTTGCACACGTAGCAGTGCTGCTCCTCATCGACCTCGCGGAACGCGCCGCCGTCGTCGGCGGTGAAGTCCGCAGGTGGGAAGACGTTCGGCGTCGTGAACACGGGCTTGTCGCGCAGGACACGGATGCCGGTCTCTGCGAGCACGGTCTCGTCGAGCTGCCGCTTGGCGGCCTTGTCCTTGCGGCGCAGCGCCTTCGCCGATCGCCTGCGCTCGGCGATGTCGGGATTGAAGATGCTGCCGGCGGCGGTGCGCAGCCGCGTTTGCTCCTCGAGCGTCAGCGCCCGCAGCAGGCCGCGGTCGCGGACGGTTTCCTCGAGCGCCTCGATCGCCGCCCGCAGGCGGTCCGAGGCTCCGTCGTGGTCGCCGTTCGACATGCGCGGCAGGGTAGCGAGGCCGTTCCCGGCCGACCGCTACGGCCGGATGCTCTGGGCGAAGTGGAAGAGATCGTGCGGGTCGTAGTGGCGCTTCACCCGGCGCAGGCGAGGCAGGTTGACGCCGTAGTACGCCTGCTGCCAGTTCGCGAGGTGTGGATCGATGTAGTTGACGTAGGCCGCCCCCGACGTCGAGGGCCTGAGCGCCGCGCGCGAGCTGTCGACCCACGAGCGCGCCGACGCACCGTCGCCCGCCGCGAAGTACTGCACCGACGCGAGCATGTTGCGATGGGCGAACGCGGTCGTCTTCGGCGCGATCCGATTCAGCGTCCCACCGTAGGCGTCGATCAGAAGCGCGCCCGACAGGCTGCCGCGCGCCTCGATCGCATGGCGAAACGCACCGAGGTGCGCTGCCGACGGCACCTGCGCGATGTAGTCGGACGCGCCGACGAACGACTGGTGCCCGGGCGCCGAGCACGACGGCAGGCTGTGGCCGAGACAGCCTGCCCAGCGGCGCACGAGATCGAGCCACGACGCGGTGCCCGTCACGAGCTTCGCAGCAGGCGGGCCGAGGCCGGCCAGCGAGGCCTTCAGCGCGGCCTCGCTGCCGAGGAACTGGCCGAACACCTGCACGCTCTGCCCGCCCGGGCCCGCGGCGAGCCGGCAGAGGCTGCCGAGTGCGTCGGGCGCCGCCGGCGCCCAGTGGAGGAACGCGGCGAGCACCTGCTCGACCTGGGCCCAGGGCCACGTCGCGATGAAGTACGAGCCCTGCGACACAGGATGCGTCCGAAACGTCAGTTGCGTGACGATCCCGAAGTTCCCTCCGCCGCCGCCCCGGCAGGCCCAGTAGAGATCGCCGTGGTGGCTCGCGTCGGCGACGAGTGCCTGCCCGTCGGCGGTGACGATCCGCGCCGAGACGAGGTTGTCGGAGGCGAGCCCCCAGGCGCGCGATGCGAGGCCGAACCCGCCGCCGAGTGCGTGGCCGCCGATCCCGACGCTCGGGCAGGTGCCGGCCGGGATCGCGAGGCCGTGCGCCGCAAGCGTCGAATAGATGTTCCCGAGCCGTGCCGCCGGCCCGACCACGGCACGCCCGCTCGAGACGCGTGCCGAGGCGAGATGGGCGAGGTCGACGACGACGCCGGTCGTCGTCGAGTAGCCGCCATAGCTGTGGCCGCCCGAGCGCACGGCGATGTGCACACCCGTCGTGCGCGCCCACCTCACGACCGCGCGCACGTCGGCCTCGTCGAGCGGCTGCACGACGGCGAGTGGGTGAATCGAGTCGTAGAGGGCGTCGAACGCGAGCCGAGCGCTCGCGTACCGCGCAGACGCCGGCGTCACCACCGGGCCGCGGACGGCCCTGTCGAGCGCCCGCAACCGCGGGTCGGTAGCCGAGCCGGAGCCCGCGGCCTTGAGCGCGCTCGGCG
>JBAQHS010000233.1:0-8000 GCA_049288455.1 Gaiellaceae bacterium
GGGCACGGTCGCGGCCGCGGTCTGGACGCGCCGCGCGCCGAGCCGCCGCGAGCTGACGCGGCTCGCCCCCGCAGGCGTCCTCTTCGGGCTCTCGTACGTCTGCCTGTTCGAGGCCTACTTCCGCGGACGCGTCAGCGTCGTCTCCCCGCTCGTCGCGACCGAGTCCCTGTGGGGAGTCGGGCTCTCGGCGCTCCTGATCCGGCACACCGAGGGAATGGGGCGACGGCTTGCGATCGGCGCGTTGCTCGTCGTCGCCGGCGGCGCCCTGATCGGCGCAACCCGCTGAGTCCTGCCCCGGAACGCCTGGCGGGAGCAGACATTCCGGCGATCTGATATAAAAGGACTTAGATTTTCTCAGTTCTATTCACGCATTCGAAGAAGGAGCGAACAACGTGGCAAAGACGATCGGTATCGATCTCGGCACGACGAACTCGTGCATGGCCGTCCTCGAGGGCGGCGAGCCGACCGTGATCCCGAACGCGGAGGGCGGTCGCACGACCCCGTCCGTCGTCGCGTTCACGAAGGACGGCCAGCGGCTCGTCGGCACTCCGGCGCGGCGTCAGCAGGTGACGAACCCCGAGAACACGGTCTTCTCGATCAAGCGGTTCATGGGGCGGAAGTTCGACGAGGTCAACGAGGAGATGACCATCGTCCCGTACAAGGTCGTGAAGGGCGGCAACGACGACGTGCGCGTCGAGGCGGGCGGCAAGGAGTACGCCCCGCCGGAGATCAGCGCGATGATCCTGCAGAAGCTGAAGACGGACGCTGAGGCGTATCTCGGCGAGCCGGTCTCGGACGCGGTCATCACCGTCCCGGCCTACTTCAACAACGCGCAGCGCGAGGCGACGAAGGACGCCGGCAAGATCGCCGGCCTGAACGTGCTGCGGATCGTGAACGAGCCGACCGCGGCCGCGCTCGCGTACGGCCTCGACAAGGAAGGCGGCGACCAGACGATCCTCGTCTTCGACCTCGGCGGCGGCACGTTCGACGTGTCGGTGCTCGAGCTCGGCGAGGGCGTCTTCGAGGTGAAGTCGACGAACGGCGACAACCACCTCGGCGGCGACAACTTCGACAAGGCGATCGTCGACTGGATGGTCTCCGAGTTCAAGCGCGACCAGGGCATCGACCTCGGTGTCGATCCAATGGCGTTGCAGCGTCTCTACGAGGCGGCGGAGAAGGCGAAGATCGAACTGTCGTCCACGATGACGACGCAGATCAACCTGCCGTTCATCACCGCGAACCAGGACGGCCCGAAGCATCTCGATCTGCCGCTCACCCGTGCGAAGCTCGAGGAGCTCGCGCACGCTCTGCTCGAGCGGACCGTCGGCCCGACCAAGCAGGCGCTCACCGATGCAGGTCTGACGCCGGCCGACATCGAGCACGTCGTGCTCGTCGGCGGCATGACGCGCATGCCCGCCGTGCAGGCGAAGGTGAAGGAGCTGATCGGCAAGGACCCGCACAAGGGTGTGAACCCCGACGAGGTCGTCGCTGTCGGCGCCGCGATCCAGGCAGGCGTCCTGAAGGGTGAAGTGAAGGACGTGCTGCTCCTCGACGTGACACCGCTGTCACTCGGCATCGAGACCAAGGGCGGCGTGATGACGAAGCTGATCGACCGCAACACGACGATCCCGACCCGCAAGACGGAGGTGTTCTCGACTGCCGAGGACAACCAGCCGTCCGTGCTCGTGCACGTGCTGCAGGGCGAGTCGGAGATGGCGACCTACAACAAGACCCTCGGCAAGTTCGAGCTCGTCGGCATTCCGCCGGCGCCGCGCGGCTTGCCGCAGGTCGAGGTGGCGTTCGACATCGACGCGAACGGGATCATCAACGTCTCGGCGAAGGATCTCGGCACATCGAACGAGCAGCAGATCCGCATCGAAGGCGGCTCGGGGCTCGCGGCCGACGAGGTCGAGCGGATGATCAAGGAGGCCGAGGCTCACAGCGACGAGGCACGCAAGCTGCGAGAGCTTGCAGACGCGCGCAACAACGCGGAGTCGCTCGCCTACCAGATCGAGAAGTCGCTCAGCGAGCATCGTGACAAGCTCGACGAGGGCGTTGCATCGACGGTCGAGGGCCGCATCATGGAGCTGCGTGGCGTGCTCGAGTCGAGTGACACCGGCGAGATCAAGGCCAAGTCGGATGCGTTGCAGGAGGCCTGGACGCAGGCTGCCTCCGCGATCTACGCGCAGGCCTCGGCCGAGGGTGCCGGTGCCGGTCCGAACGGCAGCGGCGAGTCGGGCGAGCCCTCCGACGACGAGGTCGTCGAGGACGCCGAGTACGAAGTGGTCGACGAGAAGTGAGCGAGGGGCATCTCGAAGAGACGACGCCGGCTGCGGACGAGCAGCCGGCGGCAGAGGAGGTGGTCGCCGCGCTCAGCAAAGAGCGCGACGACTACCTCGACGCGCTGCAGCGGCTGAAGGCCGAGTTCGACAACTACCGCAAGCGGGTGGCGCGCGACCAGCAGGAGCTGGCCGCGCGCGCTCACGAGCGGCTGGTGAAGGAGCTCGTGCCGGTGCTCGACGATCTCGAGCGCGCGCTCGAGGCTGCTGCCGAGCACGAGGAAGGCAAGCTCGAGGACGGCGTGCGTCTCGTGCACCGCGCGCTCGCCGATGCGCTCGTGAAGGAGGGGCTTGCCGAGATCGAGACCGGCGGGGCGTTCGATCCGCACACGCAGGAGGCATTGCTCTCGCAGCCCTCCGACGCCGAGGAGGGAACCGTCATCCAGGTGCTGCAGAAGGGTTACTCGCTCGGGGACCGCGTGCTGAGGCCGGCCCGCGTCATCATCTCCTCCGGGCCCGCGCCGGGGACCGATGGCTAAGAGCCTGTACGAGTCGCTCGGTGTCTCGAAGAACGCGTCGCCGGAGGAACTGAAGAAGGCGTATCGCAAGCTCGTGCGCGAGTTCCATCCGGACAAGAACCCGGGCAACGCGGAGGCCGAGGCGCGGTTCAAGGAGGTGCAGTCGGCGTACGACGTGCTCTCCGACCCCGACAAGCGCAAGCAGTACGACACACGCGGCACCGCCAACGGCCGTCCGGGCGGCGGCTTCTCGGCGGGCGGCACGACGTTCGATTTCAGCGACTTCGATCTCGGCGACATCTTCGGCGGGATGTTCGGACGCGGTGGGCGAAACGCCGAGCAGCCACAGCGCGGGCAGCGGGGCAACGACGTCGAGGTCGATGTGCGCATCGCGTTCGAGGACTCGCTGAAGGGCGTGCAGGTGACGGTGCCGGTAGCGCTCGAGCTCGCCTGCCACACGTGTCACGGCACAGGAGCGGCGCCGGGGACGGCCCCGAAGCAGTGCCCGAGGTGCGGAGGGTCGGGCGTCGTCGCGACGTCGCAGGGGCTCTTCGCGCTGCAGCAGCCGTGCCCGCTCTGTCACGGCATGGGCTCGATCGTGGAGACGCCATGCCCGACGTGCCACGGCTCCGGCCGCGAGCGTCGCACGAAGCGCTACACCGTGAAGATCCCCGCCGGGGTGAAGGACGGCACTCGGATCAAGCTGAAGGGGAAGGGCGAGGCGGGGTACGGCGGGGCTTCCGCGGGCGACCTCTACGTCGTCACGCGCGTCGAGCCGTCGAAGCTCTACGAGCGGCGTGGCGACGACCTGATCGTGCAGGTGCCGGTCTCATTCTCGATCGCCGCTCTCGGCGGCTCGGTCGAAGTCGCGACCCCGGAGGGGGCCGTCTCGCTGAAGATCCCCGCGGGGACCGAAGACGGGAAGCTTCTCCGGATCAAGGGGCGCGGCGCGCCGCGGCTGAAGGGATCCGGCAACGGCGACGTGCTTGCCCGCATCCACATCGAAGTCCCGAAGCGCCTGTCCAAGAAGGAGCGCGAGCTGCTCGAGCAACTGGAGCAGGCGGGCCGCTGATGACCGACGCCCGGTACATGATCTCCGTCGCGGCCGAGCTGGCCGGCATGCACCCGCAGACACTCCGCGTCTACGAGCAGCGCGGGCTCGTGCGCCCGCAGCGAACGGCCGGCAACACGCGGCTGTACTCGGATCGCGACATCGAGCGGCTTCGCCTGATCCAGCGCCTGACCACCGACCTCGGTCTGAACCTGGCCGGTGTCGAGCGCGTGCTGCGACTCGAGGACGACCTGCAGCAGATGCGGCGCCGCCTCGAGCGGATGGAGGCAGAGATGCGTCGTGCCCTCGACGACGTCCATCGGTCCTACCGCCGCGACCTCGTCGTCTATTCACCGCCGCAACCGCCGGCTCGGAGGACCTAGTCATGGACTTCAGCAAGCTGACCACGAAGAGCCAGGAGGCGATCGCCGGCGCACAGGACATCGCCCGGCGGCGTGGCAACCCCGAGATCTCCTCCGACCACCTTTTGCTCGCGCTCCTCGACCAGGAGCTCTTCACCGACTGGCAGGGGCTCCGCGCCGTCGCCGAGCGCAACGTGGCTGCGCTACCGACCGTGCAGGGCGGCCAGCAGCAGCCGGCGGTGTCGCCCGCGTTCTCGCGCGTGCTCGACGAGGCAGACGCAGAGAGGCAGCGGCTCGGTGACGACTACGTCTCGACCGAGCATCTGTTCCTCGCGCTCGAGCCCGTCCCGCGCGACGAGATCGAGGCGTGGATCGAGCAGGTGCGTGGCGGCCAGCACGTGACGTCACAGGACCCAGAAGGCAGCTACCAGGCGTTGGCGAAGTTCGGACGAGATCTCACCGAGGCAGCCGAGGACGGGAAGCTCGACCCGGTGATCGGCCGGGACGAGGAGATTCGCCGCGTCATCCAGATCCTGTCGCGCCGCACGAAGAACAACCCGGTGCTGATCGGCGAGCCTGGTGTCGGCAAGACCGCGATCGCCGAAGGGCTCGCGCAGCGGATCGTCGCGGGCGACGTGCCCGAAGGGCTGAAGGACAGGCTCGTGTGGGCGCTCGACATCGGCGCGCTGCTCGCGGGCTCGAAGTACCGGGGCGAGTTCGAGGAGCGGTTGAAGGCGGTGCTGACCGAGATCAAGAACTCGGACGGCCGCATCATCCTGTTCATCGACGAGCTGCACACCATCGTCGGCGCGGGCGCCGCGGAAGGCGCCGTTGACGCGGCGAATCTGTTGAAGCCGCTGCTCTCGCGCGGCGAGCTCCGCTGTGTCGGGGCGACGACGTTGACCGAGTACCGCAAGTACATCGAGAAGGACGCCGCACTCGAGCGGCGCTTCGCGCCTGTGTTCGTCGGTGAGCCGTCGGTCGCCGACACGATCGCAATCCTGCGCGGGCTGAAGGAGTCGTACGAGAGTCATCACGGCGTGCGCATCCGTGATGCCGCGCTCGTCGCGGCGGCCGTGCTCAGCCACCGTTACATCGCCGGACGCTTCTTGCCCGACAAGGCGATCGACCTGGTCGACGAAGCCGCGTCGCGCCTCCGGATCGAAATCGACTCCAGCCCGCTCGAGCTCGACGAGGCGAATCGCCGCGTGATGCAACTCGAGATCGAGCTGACCGCGCTGGCGAAGGAATCAGCCGCGGTACGCGAGCCGGTTGAGCGGGCGCTCGCCGAGGCAAAAGAGGAGCGCGACGGTCTTGCTGCGCGGTGGGCGAAGGAGAAGGAGGCGCTCGAGCGCGTCAAGGACGCGACACGCAAGATCGAGGAGCTGCGCAAGGAGGCCGAGCGTGCCGAGCGCGACGGCAACCTGCAGCGCGTCGCCGAGATCCGCTACGGCGAGCTGCCTGCACTCGAGCGTGAGCTGGAGGAGCGCGACGGCACGGTCGAGAACCCGATGGTGAAGGAGGAGGTCGACGAGGACGACGTGGCGATGACGGTCGCGCGCTGGACCGGCATTCCGGTCGACCGGCTGCTCGAGGGCGAGACCGAGAAGCTGATTCACATCGAGGAGCGCCTGCATCAGCGGGTCGTCGGCCAGGAGGAAGCGGTGTCGGCCGTCGCGAACGCGTTGCGCCGCTCGCGGACCGGCCTGCAGGACCCCGACCGGCCGATCGGTTCGTTCGTCTTCCTTGGCCCGACGGGCGTCGGGAAGACGGAGCTCGCACGCGCGCTCGCCGAGTTCATGTTCGACGACGAGCGCGCGACGGTGCGCATCGACATGAGCGAGTATCAGGAGCGGCACACGGTCTCTCGGCTGATCGGCGCTCCGCCCGGTTACGTTGGCTACGACGAGGGCGGTCAGTTGACGGAGGCGGTGCGCCGTCGCCCGTACTGCGTGATCCTGCTCGACGAGATCGAGAAGGCACACACCGAGGTCTTCGATGTGCTGCTACAGGTGCTCGACGACGGTCGCCTGACCGACGGTCAGGGGCGAACGGTCGATTTCCGAAACGCCGTGCTGATCATGACGTCGAACATCCGAAGCGCGGACTCGATGCGCGAGCACTTCCGCCCGGAGTTCCTGAACCGCATCGACGAGATCGTCGAGTTCAAGCCGCTCTCGCAGGAGCAGATCGGCGAGATCGTCGAGCTACAGCTCGGGCGGCTGCGCGAGCGCCTGGCCGAGCGCGGCCTCACGCTCGAGCTTTCGGGCGCTGCGAAAGAGGTGCTGGCGGAAGCGGGCTGGGATCCGTCCTACGGAGCGCGGCCGTTGAAGCGCGCGATCCAGCGGCTGCTCGAGAACCCCCTCGCGCTGCGGTTGCTCGAAGGCGACTTCGGCGAGGGCGACACGATCCGCGTCGGCGCCCAGCACGGCGACCTGGTCTTCGAGCGCGCAGAGTCCGCCAGCGCGATCGCGACCTGACGCGCTTGCCGCACGCCTGCCGCGGACATGTTCCTAACCGCCACGACCGGTGCCAGGCACCGACACGGGAACGTGACGATTCGTCCACAGGGAGTGCGGAAACGCTACGCCAGAGCGGTTTCTCGTGGGAGATGTCTGGTGCCAGGCACCACTACGAGACCGTGACGATGTTTCCCCACGGGGCCAGGCGAGCGCCGGCTCTTGCGGGCGTGTCTAGGACTTCGTCGGCAAGTCGACGTCGTCCAGGAAGTCGGCGCCTTCCTGGAGTGGCGGGGCGCCGTACACGAACGCGACAACCTCGTCGTCGGTCTCGTTGCGCATCTGGAGAGCTGTCAGCGGCTGCACCGCGACGACGCTTCCGGGGCCGAGGTCGACGCGCTCGGGCTCGTCGCCGAGCAGCATCGTGAGCGTCCCCGAGATGACGACGAACACCTCCTCTTGCGCATGGTCGGCGTGTCGACGCCCCGTCGAGTGCGGTGGATATCTCCAGAGCCGCGCGCGGGACTGCTGGAGGCCGACCGCGGACGTGATGTCGGCTGCACGGCGCGGTTCCTCGCCGGGCTTCGGCGGGCGCTCCTCCCACTCGACGTCGTCGGCGCTGATCCATCCGTAACTCACGCCGCGATCGTACCGCGAGCCCAACGGGCGGAGCGCACCGCGGGATACGGTGCGCGCCGTGATCCTCGTTGTCGCCGCGACCACTGACGAGCTGCGTGGCGCCGACGGGGCTGAGACGCTCGTGTGCGGCGTCGGCCCGGTCGACGCTGCCGCGCGAACCGCAGCGGCGCTCGCGTCGTCGCGGCCGACCGCGCTGATCCACGTCGGGATCGCCGGCGCACGCACGTTCGTCGAGCCGGCGCTCGTGATCGGGAGCGAAGCCGTCTACTGCGACGCAGACGACGCGAGGTGGATCGAGCTGCGCATCCCGGCCGATCCGGCGCTCCTGCGCGCGGCAAGCCAAGCCCTTCCCGGCGTGGATGTCGCCCCGATCGGTACAAGCGCGCGGGTGGGAGGGTCATCGGGATGCGAGGTCGAGGCGATGGAGGGCTACGCCGTTCTGCGCGCAGCCGCCCTCGCCGGGGTGCCGGCGATCGAGATTCGTGCGCTCGCGAACACGATCAGCGAGCCTGACCGGTCTCGCTGGCGGTTCGACGACGCTAAAGCGGTGCTTGCGGACGCGCTGCCGCGACTGATCGCCGAGGTCGCCCGTGCGTGATCTGCCGCCACCGTTGCCGCCGGCGGAGCGGACGGTCGGCCAGTTCGTCGGCGAGACGATTCGCGCCTACGGCGACAACTTCTGGCGCGCGCTC